>CAIOJR010000103.1 GCA_903858685.1 uncultured Caulobacterales bacterium
CCGATCTGGGCTGAATACCCATTTTTTTCAGGATGATCGCCAACGGGCAAAATCCCGTAAAGGACGATTGCAGCAAGTTGGCGCCAACAAAGGCCGTGAGCCAAAGCCAGTTCGGGGTGCGCAAGTCGGCCTCCTCCGGGAAATGTCGGGGTTCTCGCCCCCTGTCGCGCCAAGATGCTCGTCACGGCGAAACAGACTTATCACATCGAACGGGAGACATTGGCGCGAGGGCGTCGACCCTCAAGCCCGAGTTTACGCATTGCCCGTCCCGGCCAAAGAAAAAGGCACAGGCCGTGGGGCCTATGCCTTTGATTCTATTGGTGAGCCGGCTGGGATTCGAACCCAGGACCCCATGATTAAAAGTCACGTGCTCTACCGACTGAGCTACCGGCTCGGGGTGCTTGATGAAGCGGCGCGAACCTAGAGGCGCTCGGCGCCCAGCGCAACCCCAGTTCTTCCGCCCATGGGGCCAATATCATGTTGATTTTCAGGGATTGGCGCAAACCCGCATTTATTCTCGTTTGGCGCTCACACCCACGCCAAATTGGGGGTTATCATGCGGGCTTCGGGAGTTGGCCGTCTGATGAAGTCTCAACTGTCTAGTGTTCTGTTTTGTCTGCTCGTCGCCGGCTGCGCTGGGGCGACAAGAGCCCCTGTCGATGTTGCGACGCGCAGCGGCGTCGCGGTCAGCGACACGGTCAACCAGACGGCCAGCGGCGTGGGCGGCGCTGTGCGGGCCCCCTTGCGTGATTTCAACCTGATGCAGGAGGGCGTCCCCGTCGTTCTGGTTCTGGCGGAGCACAATCCCTACGACATGGTCGGGCTGAACGACTGCCCGAGCTTGCTGGCGGTGATTGGTCAACTCGATCTGGCGCTGGGGCCGGACATGGATACGCCCAGAGAAAACAAGCACCGCGACGCCTATGGCCGGGGGGCCAGCATAGCCGCCGAAGCCGCGCTGGATGCAGTGAAGGATACGGCCGAAGGCGTCATCCCGATGAAGTCGTGGGTAAGAAAGCTGTCCGGCGCTGAAAACTTCGAAAAGAAGGCGAGGCGGGCGATCAGCGCCGGGACGTTGCGTCGTGCATTTCTCAAGGGGTTGGGGGTGATGCACAATTGCAGCTGGCCCGCCGCGCCGCTGAGTTTCGAGCCTGTTGTCGTCGCACAAACCCCGCCAGCGCTCTCGCCCGCGCCGACACCGGCTGTCGCCGCGCCGCCCCTTTCGACGCCCCCCGTTTCGACGCCCACCGTTTCGACGCCACAGCCCACATCGAGCGCAGACATGTCGCCCGCGGCGCCTGTGCAGAAGAACGAAGCGGACGGGCGCCCCTAGCGCCTGAGATGGCGAGCCTTGAAGGCGGAGCGAAAGGCGTCGAAGCGGCCCTGGATAATGGCCTGGCGCATCGCCGCCGTGAGGGCCTGGAAGAAGGCTATATTGTGCCAGCTGAGGAGGACCTGCCCCAGAATTTCTTCCGCCCGAAACAGATGATGCAGATAGGCCCTGGAATAGTCGCGGCTGGCGGCGCAGTCGCTGAACGCGTCCAGAGGCGTTTCGTCTTCGGCGAACCTCGCATTGCGAATATTGATCGGTCCATCCCAGGTCCAGGCCTGTCCGTGGCGACCTGACCGTGTCGGCAGGACACAGTCGAACATGTCCACGCCGCGCGCCACGCCCTCGACAAGATCAATCGGCTTGCCGACGCCCATCAGGTAACGTGGACGGTTGGCGGGCAGCATGTCGGCGGCATAGTCCAGCGTGTCGCACATCGCCTCATGGCCTTCGCCCACGGCCAACCCCCCGATCGCGTAGCCGTCGAACCCGATCTCTCTCAGCCGGTCAGACGATTCCTGTCGCAGATCCTGGAAGGTGGAGCCTTGCTGGATGCCGAACAGGGCCTGGCTGTCCCGGTGGCCGAAATAGTCCTTGCAGCGCTGCCCCCAGCGCGCAGACAGCCTCAGAGCCTGGGCCGCGCGGTCGTGTTCCGCCGGCCAGGACACGCACTCGTCAAGCTGCATGACAATGTCTGACCCCAGGAGGTCGGCCTGTATTTCCATGGAGCGTTCAGGCGACAGAACGTGTTTTGATCCGTCCAGGTGACTTTTGAAGGTGACGGCTTCTTCTGTCACCTTGGATATGCCCGACAAAGACATCACCTGGAAACCGCCGGAATCGGTCAGGATCGGTTTGTCCCAGCGCATGAATCGATGAAGTCCGCCGAGGCGTTTGACGCGCTCGGCCGAGGGGCGAAGCATCAGGTGGTAGGTGTTGCCCAGAATGATGTCGGCGCCGGTCTGTTTGACCTGGTCCACCATCAAGGCCTTGACCGTGCCCGCTGTGCCGACCGGCATGAAGGCTGGCGTGTGGATATCGCCACGCGGCGTGCGCAGGACTCCGGTGCGCGCGGCGCCGTCCGTCGCAGCTATATCAAACGGAAAGGCGCTCATCGGCCGGACTCCTCGGTCTGCGCCTGCCGCCACCAAAGCCCGGTGTCGCCATAGGAATAGAAGCGATAGCCGCTTGAAATGGCGTGGTCATAGGCGCGCCTGACGTGCTCATGGCCGGCAAAGGCGGACAACAGCATCAAGAGCGTGGATTTGGGCAGGTGGAAATTGGTCATCAAGCCGTCCACCACCCGATAGCGGTAGCCGGGGCGGATGAAGATGTCGGTCGGCGCGGCGAAGGGGTGGACCGTTCCATCCTCGTCCGCCGCGGATTCCAGCAATCGGGTCGAGGTCGTGCCGACACAGACAATGCGCCCTCCCGCGGCGCGGACTGCATTGATCTGAGCGGCGGCGGCGGGGCTGACCTCGCCGAATTCGGCATGCATCCGGTGTTCTGAGATCACATCGGTCTTTACCGGCAGAAAGGTGCCCGCGCCCACATGCAGGGTCACGAACACATGGCCGACGCCTCGGGCGGCAAGTTGGTCGATGAGGCCGGGCGTGAAGTGAAGTCCCGCTGTCGGCGCGGCCACGGAGCCGTCATGGCGCGCATAGACGGTCTGATAGTCCCGCCGGTCGCGATCATCCTCGCCCCGCTTTTGCGCAATATAGGGGGGCAGGGGCATGACGCCGACATTGCGGATAGCCTCGTCCAGCGCCGGTCCCGCCAGATCAAAGCCGAGCAGCACCGTTCCGTCCGGGTCCTTTTCGACGACGGTCGCATCCAGGCGACCGGCCAGACAGGCGCCGTCGCCATCCCTGCCGAAATGGACGCGATCGCCGAGCTTGAGCCGCTTGCCCGGCTTCATGAAGCTTGTCCAGCGGTCGGGCGCCAGGCGCTTCAGAAGCGTGGCCTCTACGACGACACGGCTGTCGTCACGGACGCGCACGCCCGCCAGCCGCGCCGGGATGACACGGGTGTCGTTGAACACCAGCAGGTCGCCCGATCGCAGCAGGTCCCGCAGGTCGCTGACGCGCAGGTCATCAAGCGCCGCGCCCTTCACAAGAAGAAGGCGCGCGGCGTCTCTGGGCTCTGCCGGTCGCAGGGCGATCAGCGAGTCCGGCAGATGAAAGTCGAAGTCGGAGAGCTTCATGGAAGCCCTTGCATCAAAAAAAGGCGGCTGGCGACGGATCAGACGTCCGCCGCGACCTTGAGCGATGTGATGCGGCCCGGGTTCGGCGGCGGTTCGCCCTTGGGCAGAGCGTCCACAGCCTCCATGCCCGAAACGATCTGCCCCCACACCGTGTACTGGTTGTCGAGGAAGGTCGCATCGTCGAAGCAGATGAAGAACTGGCTGTTGGCGGAGTCCGGATGCGGGGTGCGGGCCATGGAGCAGACGCCGCGCACATGCGGCTCCGACGAGAACTCGGCCTTGAGGTTCGGCTTTTGCGAGCCGCCGCGGCCGGTGCCGGTCGGGTCGCCGCCCTGGGCCATGAAACCGGGGATGACGCGGTGGAAGGTCACGTCGTCATAAAAGCCCTCACGAACCAGCTCCTTGATCCGGGCCACGTGGTTCGGCGCCAGGTCGGGCCGCAGGCGGATCACGACTTCGCCGGCCGGCAGGGTCATGATCAGGGTGTTTTCCGGGTCGTCGGACATTCGTCTACTCGCTTAGATCAAATCGGATGGAGGGCTTCTAGCGCCTGTATGGCCGTGCCACCAGTCATTGCGCAACAAATGTTCGGTGGAAGTTTAAATAGGCGGTAAACGACTTGTTAACTATGCAATAGGCAAAACCTGCCTATGCCCGTTCATCCCATCGCCGCAGGAATGAGTGTCGTCGAGCAGGCCGTCAAGCAGGCTGCTGACGTGACGGGCGTTGATTTCGATTTTCTCATGCGCACAGCCAAGCGAGAAAGCGGCTTTGACAGTTCCGCCAAGGCTTCGACCTCATCCGCCGCCGGCCTGTTTCAGTTCACAGAGCAGACCTGGCTTCGGGTGATGAAGAAGCACGGCTCCGCTCACGGTTTCGCCCGCTATTCCAACCTGATCAATGAAACCCCGGATGGACGCTTCATCGTGCCTGGCGACACAGCGCGCAAGGCGGTGATGGACCTGCGTTACGATCCGGGTGCGGCGGCCGTCATGGCGGGGGAACTGGCGGGGGAGCATGCGTCCTATTTGAGAGGTCGTACGGGGCGCGAGCCGACCGGCGGAGAGCTGTACGCGGCGCATTTTCTCGGACCTCAGGGGTCGGCCAAGCTGATCGAGGCGCGGGACTATCAACCCGGCGCGGCGGCGG
The DNA here is from genome assembly GCA_903858685.1 of uncultured Caulobacterales bacterium. Lineage (GTDB taxonomy): Bacteria > Pseudomonadota > Alphaproteobacteria > Caulobacterales > Caulobacteraceae > CAIMFV01. The sequence goes on from CAIOJR010000103.1 coordinate 4,686, forward strand.
CGGGCCTTTTTCCCGACGCGGCGGCGTCCAATCATAACGTCTTCTACAATAATGGCCGCGCCCTGACCGTGTCCGAGGTCTACGCCAACCTGACCCGAACTGCGGGCGGCGACAGTACAGTTGCGCGTCTGACCCGTCCGGATCCGGGGCAAAACGCTTTCATCACCTATGCAAGTGCGGCCCGGTCCGAGCATCAGCGAGAACAGCAGGCTCTGCTGGGCTTTTTGCTCAACAGCAATTCGAACGCCGCAAACGAGCATAACCCCGTGGGGTCGCTGTTCTCTACCGAAATGCTGGCGATGATGTCAAAAGAGCGAGATCGAAATGCCCGTTAGCAGATGGTCAACCCTCAGTTCTAGTCTTTTGATTTCGTCGCAAATTCACGCCGAATCGAATGCAACTGCAACGGTATTGCAGGGCAGTAGGGCCCTGTTAAGCCAAACTGTAGATGATGTTCGCTAACCTAAGACCTTAACCTAGGTGCTTTACTGCTATGGCGACAGAGCCGTCATCCGTCCCGACCTTTACGCCCTCGGACATCCGCGCGCTGATCCGCGGGCCGACCGCGGACGAGCGCGCCGCCGTCGCCTACAAGCTCTGCCGCAAGATGGATGCGGAACTGTCTGATTCCGACCGGGCCGCCGCCAATGAGATTTTGCGCGTCATGGCCGGCGATGCGGCAGAAATGGTGCGGCGCTCGCTTGCCGTGACACTTCGCGCTTCGCAGCATCTTCCTCACGATGTGGCCCTGCGTCTGGCGGAGGACGTCGAATCAATCGCCACGCCTGTCTTGAGCTTTTCGCCCGTTTTCAGCGACGAGGATCTGGCCGAAATCGTGCGCCATGCTGATCCTGGACGTCAGACGGCGGTCGCCAAACGGGCGACCCTTTCAGAGACCGTCACCGACGCTATCGCCGCGCACGGATGTGAAGAAGCCGTCCAGACTGCGGCGCGTAACGAAGGCGCCCAGTTCAGCGAAGGCGGCCTGATCGTGTCGCTGGATCGGTTCCGCACCAGCCGTAACCTGGCCAATGCTGTGGCCTATCGCAAGGTCCTGCCAGCTTCGGTCGCCGAAAAGCTCGTGACACTGGTGTCTGCGGAGGTGCGGCGCCATCTGGTGGAGCGCCACGGGATCAGCCACGATCTGGCCGCGTCTCTGTCCGTCGCAACGCGGGAACGCGCGACGGTGGATCTGTTGCAGGATATCGATGCGAGCGAAGATCTCGGCGCACTGGTCAAGCATCTGTACAAGGAGCAGAGGCTGACGGCGTCGCTGCTGCTGCGCGCGGCCAGTTGCGGCTATATGACGTTCTTTGAGTGCGCCATGGCGGAGCTTGCGGCGGTGCCGCAACACCGCGCCTGGCTGCTGATCCATGATGCGGGCAATCTTGGTTTTAAGGCCATCTATGAGCGTGCGGGTCTGCCCCAGCGGCTCATGTCGGTGTTCCGCAGCGCGCTGGACGCCTATCACGCCATGGGGCAGGACGGCGTGGCGCAGGACCGTCACACCTTTCAGGCCCTGCTTCTGGAGCGCTTCCTGACCCAAAGCCATAATGCGCCGCGGGAAGACATGGACTATCTGGTCGAGCGCCTGGATATGCTGAATCAGACCCGTCGTCCCCTTCAGCCGTCTTTGGCCGGCGCCGCCTGACGCAAGGTCACGCAAAACTTTGCTTTTCCCGCGCGAACGGAGTGCTACCGTTCGGACATGAGCCAAGTTGAAACACCTCAGCCCGCCTTTGCCCGGCCCTCGGCCACGATCCTGCTCGTGCGCGACCTGCCGTCGTTCGAAGTCCTGATGGTCAAGCGCCATCACCAGATTGATTTCGCCTCCGGCGCGCTGGTCTTTCCGGGCGGTAAGACAGAAGCTGCGGATTCAGACCCGCGATGGGAAACCTTCAGCGTCGGCTGGGACGGACTGGACGGGGTGGAGCGGGGACTGCGCATCGCCGCCATTCGCGAAGCCTTTGAGGAGGCGGGCGTGCTGTTGGCGCAAACGCTCGATGGCCAGGTCTGGCGCGGTGATCCGCGGGCCACCGAAGTGCGCGAGCAGGTGGCGAATGGAAACCTGCCGCTGATTGATCTGGTGGCGGATCTGGGCCTGCGTCTGGACCTGTCGGCGCTGACCCTTTTTGCGCGCTGGATCACGCCGGTCATGATGCCAAAGCGGTTCGACACCTATTTTTACGTGGCGAATGCGCCCGCCGACCAGCTGGCGGTGTGCGATGGTCATGAAACGGTTGATGCGGAATGGATCGAACCGGGCCACGCCCTTACTCTGGCGGAGCGGGGGGAGCGCACCATCATCTTCCCGACGCGCATGAATCTGAAACTTTTGGCGCAAAGCCATGCTGCGCTTCACGCCGTGACCGCTGCGGCCCAGCGTCCACAGATCACTGTTACGCCGTGGGTGGAGGAGCGTCCCGGCGGCAAGGTCCTGGTGATTCCGGCAGACGCCGGTTACGGCGCCGTCGAGGAGGACTTGGCGTCAGTCGGCACATAGGCCGCGACCTTCGCCTCCAGAGCTTCCGCCAGCGCCTTGCCCAGAGGGTGGGCGGGGTCGCGGATGCTGTCACGGACAATCGCCCGGATCGCGTCAATATGGGCGTCGATCAGCAACAGGGGCGCTTGGGCCCGGCTGCCACGTTCGGTCATCAGCTTGCAAAGCGAGCCGGCGACGCGGGTGATCAACGGATATTCATAGGTCCCGCCCAGACCCTTCAGATCATGGGAGTGGATATAGAGTTGCTCGGCATTCGGTTCGGTCATGCCCGTGTCGTTAATGACCTGACGGGCGGCTTCGAGCTTTTCGATCTCGTCATTCAGCCACTGGCCAAAGTTGGACGACAGGTCTTTCAGCGCAGCTTCAGCCTTGGCAAGCGCATCGGCTGACAGGGCGCCCAGCCGCGGTGCAACGCGGGCTTTCAACAGATTCGGCGGCACGATCGTCTGGGGTTGGGTCGGTTGGGTCACGCGTCTCGATCCTGAAAAGTCGCCGCAATATCTGACGGGTCAACGGCTAGGCTTACGGAAGCACGCGGACTTGCCGCATGGATTAAACTCTTTTGTACGTGAATCGAACTTAACAACGGGTGTTTAACTACCCGCAATGAGCCGCCTCGGCCAGTGCTGAGCCGATTGTTCAGGCGGAAAATTGTTCCGCCAGGACTCGTTCTTCCAGACTGCGACCGGCATCGAACAGCATGGTCAGATTGACGTCGCGGTTTTCAGATATGTGGACTTCGCGCACATCGCGGACTTCGTAATTGTCCGCCACCGCGCTGACCGGGCGCTTGTCAGCCTCAAGGATTTCCACGGTCACCCGCGCCGTATGCGGCAATAGCGCGCCGCGCCACCGACGCGGCCGGAACGCGCTGATCGGCGTCAGTGCCAGCACCTGCGCCGTCAAGGGTATGATGGGGCCGTGAGCTGAAAAGTTGTAGGCGGTGGAGCCGGCAGGCGTCGCCACCAGCACGCCGTCGCACACCAGTTCCTCCATGCGCACAGTGCCGTCCACCGACAGGGACAGCTTTGCGGTCTGGCGAGTCTGGCGCAGCAAAGACACTTCATTGATCGCCAGCGCACGGTGATTGCGCCTTTGGGAGTCGATCGCGATCATCGAAAGCGGGTGGATCACGGCCCGTTCAGCGGTGTTGATTCGCTCCAGTAGGCCATCTTCGAGATAGTCATTCATCAGAAAGCCGACAGAGCCCCGGTTCATGCCGTAGATCGGGCGTGGTTGGCTCAGGGTGCGATGCAGGGTTTCCAGCATAAAGCCGTCGCCGCCCAGCGCTACAATCACCTGCGCCTCGTCCAGCGACAGGTCGCCATAGCGCCGGGTCAGGTTTTCGCGTGCTTCCATGGCTTCGGGTCGGTCGCTGGCGACGAAGGCGAGGCGGCTGATCGGAAGGTGTCTGTTCACTGTGGTCCGCGGTCTTTTTGTCAGGCCGCGATCAGCGCCGCTTTGCCGGGTCGCGTCAAGTTCCGGCGGGCAGAAAATGCTTCAGGCGTGCGGCGTCTGATAGCGCGCCAGCCTTTCCTCGAATATTCGCGCCGCAGCGTCAGGCGCTACGGAAAACGCCGTGCTGATTTCTGACGCGGTGCTGGGGCTGGAGCCATGCCGGCGTCCCATCAGGTCCGTGACAAGGGAATAGATGGTGGGAAAGACGCTGCGGTCTATGCCCACCGTGGAGCAGACCAGCGCCAATAGATCTTCGCGCCCGGTGTCGATGGCGGCGTCGATCTTGCTGCGCTCAAAGCCGCCCAGTCGTGCGAGCGAGGCTTTGAACAGAGATAACTTGCCTTCGCGCAGGCACCGCAACAAATAGCCCGGACGAAGCTGGCCTGCGGCGTCGAGCTTGGTGATCAATTGCTGTTCCAGCTCATCATCGGCGCTGGGTCCGTCCAGCAGCGCAACACTGTCCATCGCGCCGACGCGCAGGTCCCGAACGGAATCGCTGAGCGCCTTTTGCAGTTCCCACTCATCCACCTGATAGCGCTCAAGCAGAGAGCGCTTGAGTGTTTCGCCCACCCAGGCGTAGAGCGCATAGGCCAGGTCGAGGGTGAGTTTGGGGTGGCGCACCAGCGGCGAACGCAAGGCGGCCAGCCTGCGCGAAGCCGCCACCATCCGCGTCAGTTGCACCAGCCCCATATCTGCCGTCTGGTTGGCCGCCAGCGCGGCCAGAACCATGGGCTCGCTCTCCTCGATGATCGACTCCACGACGAGTTCGGAGATAAAGGGCCGGCGTGCGACCTCGATCTTGTGCTCCAGCGTAGCTTCGATCAGCAGGCAAAGCAGATCGGACTCCGTCAGCACCGGACTCGCCGAGATGATCGGACGGGCGACTTCGATCTCGTCACGGGCCATGGCCAGGATCAGTTCGCGCGGCGCCCAGGTCACATGGCTGAGCCGGTCCGCCAGCTTGACCCTCAGATCCGTCTCGGCCTCACGCACCAGATTGAGAAAGATGTCCTGCAACACCTTCTGCACTTCTGGTCGCTGCGGTGCGCCGTTGCTGGAGGCCTCGGCGCGGTCGCACAGTTCGGCGACCGCCAGAAGCAACCGCTCCCGATCATTTGTGGAGCGGGAGCGGGCCAGGGCCAGCATGTCTTCGTTGAAGGTGAGCTCAGGCGTGGTCATTCAGGCGGAGCGATCCATGACGAGTCGTTCCCCCCATATAGTCGGCAGCTTGTGAAAAGCGCCTTAACCGCGCCTGGCGTTTCGCCGTGGGCACTTGCTTGCTTGACGTAGCTGGCGCATGGCGCGAGGGTCTGGAAAACCACGCAAAACAAGTGATGCTTCAGGGAGACTGCCGACATGGCTGATGGATCGATGGGCTCAATCAAGTCCCTCAAAGGGGCGGTTTCGGAAGAGGAATGGTCGGCGCGCGTCGATCTGGCGGCGCTTTACCGTCTGGTGGCGCTGCACGGCTGGGATGATGCAATTTTCACCCACATTTCGCTGAGAGTGCCCGGGCCAGAGCATCATTTTCTGATCAATCCCTACGGACTGTTTTTCGACGAAATCACCGCCTCTTCGCTGGTGAAGGTCGATCTTGAGGGAAATATTGTTCAGGAAACGCCTTATTTCATCAATCCGGCGGGCTTCACCATCCACTCGGCCGTCCACGCCGCGCGCGAAGATGCGATGTGTGTGATGCACCTTCATACCGACGCTGGAGTGGGCGTGTCGGCGCAGAAGGATGGCCTGTTGCCGATCAGCCAGAACGCCCTGCTGCTGCGCGAGTTCCTCGCCTATCACGACTATGAGGGGGTGGCGCTCAACCTGGATGAGCGGGAACGTCTGGTGCATGATCTCGGCTCAAAGCCGATCATGCTTTTGCGTAACCATGGCACCCTGTCCTGCGGTCCGACGGCGGCGGCGACCTGGATGCAGATGTTCTTCCTTGAGCGAGCCTGCGCCCAGCAGGTGGCGGCTCTGAGCGGCGGACGCGATCAAGTCCTGACCGCGCCCGACGCGGCGATTGAGGAAACGAAGAAGCAGTCTGGCGCATCCGGCATTGGCGGGATTGGTAAACTGGCCTGGCCGGGCTTTTTGAGAAAGCTCGACCGTCACCTGCCGGGCTATGATCTGTAGAATATTGAAGCGGCCGGCGTCGGACATGGTCCGGCGTCGGTCCTTGTCTAGAGGGTTGGCCCGATTTTGAGGGTCTGAGCCTCCTGCGCCTGACGCGCCTTGGCCCGTTTGAAGCCTTCACGCGCCTGCAGCCTGTCCCAATAGGCTGAGACGGTGGGACTAAAGGCTTGCGCCATGCCCAGCGAATCCGCCAGCAGCAGCGCGTAACCTACGGAGATGTCGGCGCCGGTGAACCTGTTTTCCACCAGATAGTCTGATCCGGACAGAACCCGGTCCAGTCCTTTCAGGCGGGCAAGAAACCATTGCCGATAGTCTGCAGCCACTTGAGGCTGGCGTCGCTCTGGCGGTTCGAATCGCGCATAGCGCAGGATCAGCGTCTGGGGGAAGGTGAGGGTGGCCTCGCCAAAGTGCAGAAAGTTCAGAAAAGCGCCAAAGCCAGGTCGATCCGAGGCGACCGCCAGCGTGTCCTTGGCATACCGGACGCAGACATATTCCACGATGGCCGCCGATTCCGTCATCCAGACATCACCGTCATTAAAGGCTGGAATGGTGCCGAGCGGGTTGATCTCGAGATATTCCCGCGCCCGCACACGCGGCGGAAAAGGCAAGAGTTTCAGTGTGTAGTCGACACCCGCCTCCTCCAGCGCCCAGAGGGGGCGGAACGAGCGGGCATCAACGCAGTGGTAAAGTGTCATCATGGTCAAGCCCTCCGAAATCAAACTGCGACGGCTGACCGGCTGTGCGCAAGTCTGACGGTGGGGCATCGTGACGCTGATTATTTGGACAGGCGCCCGAAAAATATGCCCAATAGCTCGGCAGGCTCAACTCGCAGTGAGTTTGCAGCAATTCGGTCGGCTGTCCGGGCCGCAGGCGCGGGGCATGGTCGTCTTGGAACGGGATGCTGCATGACACCATTTGATGAAATGACAGGTCTGACGCCAGACGGCGTCAGGGGCCTCTACACCGAGGTGAAGCGGTGGCTGGACACCACGCCGCCCGAAACCATGGCGGCGCGGCGGGCACAGGCAGAGCTGTTTTTCCGCCGTATCGGCATCACCTTCGCCGTCTATGGCGATGCTGACGCCGCGGAGCGGTTGATCCCGTTCGACATGATCCCGCGCATCATCTCAAAGCCGGAATGGTCGCAGCTGGAAAAGGGCCTGAAGCAGCGTGTCGAGACGCTGAACGCCTTTCTGAGCGACATTTATGGCCCGCAGGAGTGCTTGAAGGCGGGTGTCATCCCATCGGATCTGGTTCTGGGGAACGCCCAGTTTCGCCTGGAGATGATGGGCCATCCTGCGCCCCATAATATCTGGGTCCATATTGCCGGTGTGGATATTGTGCGCACAGGCGAACGCGACTTCTACGTTCTCGAAGACAATGCGCGCACGCCTTCCGGCGTCTCCTACATGCTGGAGAACCGTGAGGTGATGATGCGTCTGGCGCCTGATCTGTTTGCGCGCCACCACGTCGCGCCTGTTGAAACCTATACAGACAGTCTTTTGGCCACGCTTCAATCCTGCGCGCCAACGGGCGCCGGGGCCGATCCCACGGTCGTTCTGCTGACGCCCGGGCGGTACAATTCCGCCTTCTATGAGCACAGCTTCCTGGCCGACAAGCTGGGCATTGAGCTGGTTGAGGGCTCCGACCTTCTGGTGCGGGACAATCGGGTCTTCATGCGCACGACCGACGGGCCGCAGCGGGTGGACGTAATCTATCGCAGGCTGGATGACGAATTCCTCGATCCGCTGGTTTTCCGGCCAGACTCCATGCTCGGCGTTTCCGGCCTGATGAGCGCCTACCAGGCGGGCAATGTGACCATCGCCAATGCGGTGGGAACCGGCATAGCCGATGACAAGGCGGTCTATAGCTACATGCCTGATCTCGTGCGGTTCTATTCGGGGGAGGAGCCGATCCTGAACAATGTGCCGACCTGGCGCTGTCGGGAGCCGGAGGCCCTGTCCTATGTGCTCGATCACCTGCCGGAACTGGTGGTGAAGGAGGTCGGCGGCTCTGGCGGTTACGGCATGCTGATCGGACCGACCTCATCCTCAGCGGAGATCGAGACCTTCCGCGCCAAGCTGAAAAATGCGCCGGCGGAGTTCATCGCCCAACCGACTCTGGCTCTGTCGACCTGTCCGACCTTTGTGGACAGAGGCGTGGCGCCCAGACATGTGGATTTACGCCCCTTCGTGCTCACAGGCGCTGATGAGGTGCGCATAACGCCAGGCGGGCTGTCCCGCGTGGCGCTGAAAGAGGGCTCCCTGGTGGTGAACTCCAGTCAGGGCGGCGGAACCAAGGATACATGGGTGCTGGATGACTAAGCCGAGGAGGCGCCGCCTTGCTATCGCGCACCGCTGACAGCCTGTTCTGGACGGCTCGCTATGTTGAACGCGCAGATTTTCTGGCGCGGGTCATCGACGCCGCCCAACGCCTGACCACGCTTCCGGCCAGCTATTCCGACGCCAGTTCGGAATGGGAAAGCGCGGTTCTGTCCTCTGGCTCCGGTCCGGGCTTCTACGCCCTGTACGGCGACGCCAATGAGGAGACCGTGCGGGACTATCTGGTGTTCAATCAGGACAATCCGTCCTCGATCCGGTCCTGCATCAATACGGCGCGCTCCAATGCGCGCGCCGTGCGCACGGCCCTGACCAGCGAGTCGTGGGAGGCGTTGAACACCGCATGGAACGAGCTCAACACCGTCAATCCGTCCATGGGCGCGGAGGATTTCAGCCGTTTCCTGGAATGGGTGAAGGGCGTGGCCCTGGCCTTTGACGGTTCCGCCCGACGCACCATGTTGCGCAATGACGCTTATTGGTTCCTGCGGCTCGGCGGCGGGCTGGAGCGGGCGGACAATACGGCGCGCATCCTGGATGTGAAATATCACCTCCTGCTGCCCGCGAGCGAGGCCGTGGGCGGGGGACTGGACTATTTCCAGTGGACCACCATCCTGCGTGAAGTCTCGGCCCTGACGGCCTATCGCTGGGTCTATCGTGAAAGCGTCAAGCCGTGGCTGGTTGCGGACCTGTTGATCCTCAACCGGCAGATGCCGCGTTCCATGATCAGCTGCTATGATGTGATCAGTCGGCATCTGGACCTTTTGGGCGACCAGTACGGTCGGCGCGGGGCGTCGCAAAAGCAGGCGCGCGCCACCCTGTCGCGCATGACCGGCATGCGGATCGAGGACGTGTTCCAGAACGGCCTGCATGAGTTCATCTCCAAGTTCCTGATTGATAACGAAAAACTCGGCGCGGCAATTGCCGAGCAGTATCTGACCTGACCCATGCGCATCCGGATCCACCACACGACCCAATACGCCTATGACTTTCCGATCCGATCTGCGGTGCAACTGCTGAGGATGACGCCTCGCTCCAATGATGGGCAGCATGTGGCCCATTGGCGGGTGGAGACCGATGTGGATGGTCGTCTGAAGCAGGACGAGGACGCGTTGGGCAATATCACCCACACCCTGTTCATTGACGGGCCGGTGGAGCGGCTGCGGTTGATCGTGACGGGTGAGGTGGACACGCTGGATACAGGCGGCATGCTGCGGGGCGCGGTGGAGCGATTTGCGCCGGACGTGTTCCTGCGCGAGACCGAATTGACCGCGCTTAGCCCGGATATGCGCGCCTATGCGGCGGATGTGACGTCAGATCGTTCGGAACCGCTGGAGCAGTTGCACAGCCTCCTGGAAGCCCTGCATAGGGACATCACCTTCTCCACGGCATCCACCGATTCCCAAACTTCAGCCCGGAAGGCGTTCGAGACGCGCAGCGGCGTGTGTCAGGATCTGGCGCACATGTTTGTCGGCATGTCGCGGCGTCTGAACCTTCCCGCGCGCTACGTCTCGGGACATCTGGTGCGCAAGGACGGCGTGCTGGAGCAGGAGGCGGCTCACGCCTGGGCGGAGGCCTTTGTCGAGGGGCTGGGCTGGGTCGGCTTTGACGCTACCAACGGCGCCTGCCCCACGGAATCCTATGTTCGGGTGGCGACCGGCCTTGATTATCTGGGCGCCGCGCCGGTGCGCGGCAGCCGATTTGGCGGCGGTCGCGAGCAGATGGATGTCTATCTCAATGTGGCCTCAGAACCCGACTGGCAGACTCAATAGCGCCAGCCGGGCTGAACCGGGGTTTGATCAGGCCGGGATGCGCACCATCATCTTGTGATAGCCCTTGACGAAGGGCGAGGGGACGCGCTGCGGCTCTTCCAGCACCTCTATCTTGGGGAAGCGCTTCAAAATCTCTTCCCACACGATGCGAAGCTGAAGCTCCGCTAGGCGATTGCCGACGCAGCGGTGAATGCCGAAGCCGAAGGACAGGTGGTGGCGCGCCCGCTCGCGGTCGATGATGAAGCTGTCCGCATCGGCGATCACATCCTCGTCGCGATTGCCCGAGACGTACCACATGAGGACCTTGTCGCCCTTGCGGATCTGCCGGGCGCGCAGTTCCACGTCCTGCGTCGCGGTACGCCTCATATAGGCGAGCGGCGTCTGCCAGCGAATGATTTCCGAAACCATGTTGGGGATGAGCGACGGATTGGCGATCAGCTTGTCATACTGGGCCGGGTTCTTGTTCAGGGCGTACAGCCCGCCGGTCAGGGAGTTTCGCGTCGTGTCATTGCCGCCGACGATGAGCAGAATGAGGTTCCCGAGAAACTCCATCCTGTCCATGTTGCGGGTCGATTCGCCATGGGCCAGCATCGAGATCAGATCGCCGCCCGGCTCTGGGGCGTTGACCCGTTCGTTCCACAGCCTGAGGAAATATTCCGCGCATTCCATCAGCGTGGAGCGCCTGTGCTCGTCCGATACGTAAAGGGGCGAGGCGGGGCCGGCGGTGGCGATGTCTGACCAGTAGGTCAGCTTGCGCCGGTCTTCCCAGGGAAAGTCGAACAGGGTCGCCAGCATTTGGGTCGTCAGTTCCACGGACACACGGTCCACCCAGTCAAACGGCTCCTGGCGCGGCAGACCTTCAAAGATCGTCACGACCCGGCTGCGGATCAGGCCCTCCAGTTTCGCCAGATTTTGTGGCGCGACGATGGGGCTGACCACCTTGCGCTGTGCGTCATGCTTGGGCGGGTCCATCGCGATGAACATCGGCAGGCGGAAGTCTTCCTGCGGGTTGACAATGGTGATGGCGGGCTCTGACGAGAACAGGTCGTGGTGAGTGTCCACGAACACAATGTCCTCGAATTTGGTGACCGACCAGTAGGGTCCGAACTCATGGTCTTTCTGGTAATGAACAGGCGCTTCTTTGCGAAGCCGCTCGAAATAGGGCCACATCGTATCGGTGCGGAACAGCTCCGGGTCAGCCACATTGATTTGATCCAGAGGCATCGCCCATGCGCGCGCACGCGCCTCGGCCCTGAAATCCACTGATCCATCACTCATAGCGACCTCCCAACCCAGGTTATCGTGTTCTTCTTCGCTGCGGATTGTCTCGCATTTGGCGAAAGGCGCAAGACGTCGCAGCGCGTGGCGCGGCGAATTGTGTATTGTTCCCAGGGTTGTTTTTCGGGGAACAATTATGACCATGAGGCGAATGGCGCGGGCCTGGCTGAGCGCGGTTGCAGCGGGCCTGGCGCTGGGCATTGCGTCGCAAGTCGCCGCCGGCGCCTGGCCGCAGGACCCGGGCGCAACCTTGCTCATTCTGAAATATGAGCAGGAGGAGGGGACCGCGGCGCTGTCGACCGTCGTTCCGGCCAGTCCGACCCTGTCGATCGGCACGCCCGGCCGGGCATCGCCTGTGGAGCCGGTCCGGGATCAGTCCCTGGGCCTGCTGGTCGAGCACGGATTTACGCCGTGGATCACAGGCGTGGCCCATCTCAGCTATACGACCGGCGATGACGGCTTTTCGCGTTTTTCAGGGATCGGCCCGACGTCTGTCGGGGTTCGACTCAATCTGTGGCGCAAGCCCGGCCTGTCTCTCGCCCTTTATGGCGGCGGACAGGAGCCGGGGCAGGGGCTCGACACCGCCTATGGCCGTGCACGGCAGGGCAATGGCGATATAGAGGGGCGCATCCTGTTCGGCTGGTCGTGGGGGCGTCGCCATTATGTGGAGATGCAACTCGCCCAGGTGCAGCGCTTCGGCATGCCAAATGAACTGCGTCTGGACGCCACCATCGCCCGACCCGCGCCGTTCGGCTGCCAGTGGGTGCTTCAGAGCTTCAGCGGCAAGACTGAAGCGTCCGGGCCGTCAGTCTGGTGGATCAAACAGGACACGCTCATCCAGCGTGATCTGGGGCCATGGACGGTTCAGGCGGGCTGGCGATACACCCCCGCTGGCGCACGCGTCCCTTTCACGACTGGTCCGGTCGTAGCGCTTTGGCGGCGGATGTGAGGGGCACGATTTGGGGGAGGCAGTGAGACTATTCGACTGTCCTCACAGCGGCGTTCCTACAGATTTGACGTTTTTTTTTGGGGGGAAGAGCCTCTGGCTCCGCAGGTAGGATTCGAACCTACGACCGATCGGTTAACAGCCGATTGCTCTACCACTGAGCTACTGCGGATCATCGCGAGAGGTGGGCGTATACAGGGGCTTGCGATTTCGTGCAAGCATCGATCTTCGAGAAAAACGCCCGGCGAAATGTCGGGCTGAGGGGGGATTTGGCGTTGTTTGGCTTTCGATCCCGAAAGACCTGTGCAGCCTCCTTCAGATGCGGTTAATTCGGCGTTAAGGAGCGTTGCGGCGCGCTCCATCTGACCATAGCCCGCCAGGCTTGGCCAGCGCGTCCGTCCGTCAGGCGATCGGCTTGATCATGAGGCGTTGGAAGCTTGGAGGCCTGACCCAGAATCGAACTGGGGTGCACGGATTTGCAATCCGCTGCGTAACCACTCCGCCATCAGGCCGATGCGCAAGTCTGCTGGGCGTCTGGCTAACAGAAGCTCACGCGGTGGGCAAGGTCGAGTTGGGCGCATTTGCTGTGGGAAAGTGTGTCTGTGATTGCCTTTCGCAGGGCGTGCGACCTATAAGGTCGGGGTGTTGCACCGCAGGAACGTCGGTGTGCGACTCGGTTTATTTTGGGCTGGACACTGCATGACCCTCGACTTCGCCGCCGCTCGGCTGAACATGATCGACAGTCAGGTTCGCACCAACGACGTCCCGGATCTGGCCGTGCAGGACGCCATGGCCCATGCGCCGCGCGAGCGGTTCTGCCCCGAGGGCAAGGCCTATCTGGCCTATGCCGAATCCGAGATAGAATATGCGCCGGGCTGGAGCCTGTTGACCCCGCGCGACGTGGCCAAGCTGCTGCACGCCCTTGCGCCCCGGCCGGGCGAAAAGGCTCTGGCGATCGCCGGACCCTATGCGGCCATGGTTTTGGCCCGCATGGGCGTCGAGGTGACGCTGATCCTGCCGGAGGGGCCGGCCAAGTCCGTGGCCGAGGCGGCTCTGGCTGGCGAGGGCGTCACGATCATGGCGGCTGACCTGAAAGTCCCGCCCGCGGGCGACTATGATCTGATCGTGTCGGAGGGCGCTGTGACGACCACGCCGGACAGCTGGACCGCGCTGATTGCGCCGGGCGGCCGACTTGGCGTGATTGAGCGCAAGGGCCCGGTCGGGAAGGCGATCGTCTATCGTCGTTCCCCCGACGGCTCCGTCGGGGAGCGCGAGGCGTTTGACGCCACGCCGACCCTTCTGTCGGGTTTTGCTCCGGTCGCGGCGTTCAGCTTCTAGCCATTCGCGAATCACCTGGCGGGTCTGGAAGTGCCCAGCGGCTAAGCGGTCGTGGCGAAGAGCATCCTTGCGGTCTTAAATACCCTGAAATCAGCATTTCCTGTGTGGAGATCGCATCTCAAGACGTAATTCCCTTGGCACGCGTATAGTGCTGGTCTTAGGTTCGTTCAAATCCATTGGTCCACAACGCGACGGCTCCCGGTCATGTCCGATACTTCTCAAGAACCGACGATGGAGGAGATTCTCGCCTCCATCCGGCGAATCATCTCCGAAGACGACGCGCCTGCCGCCGAACCCGCCCCCGCGGCGGCAGCGCCTGCGCCCGTGGAAGAGGTGACGCCGCCCACGCCTGCTGCGGCGATCTTTGAAGAACCGGACGATGTTCTTGAACTGACCCAGAAGGTCGAGGAGCCGGAGCCTTTCGATCTCGATGGGCCTTCCCACGCCTTTCTCGACGATATTGTGCCCTCTTCAGAGCCGGAGCCGGCCGCACCGCCGCCGCAGCCTGTGCGCGCCGCGCCCGCCGCGCCGCTTCTCGATGAGGACGCCCTGCTCAGCCAGGCCGCCTCGGCGGCGGCGTCGTCGCATTTCGGGGCGCTTTCACAGACCATATTCATGCCCGCAGAGGGCCGCACCCTGGAAGATGTGGTCAGGGAACTGCTTCGCCCGCTGTTGAAGGACTGGCTGGACACCCATTTGTCGACAATTGTTGAGTCACGGGTGCAGGCAGAGGTGGAACGCATCTCCCGTCGTCGCGTATACTAGGGCCACATCGTCAGGCGACGCCTCCGGCCAGAGGCGTCGCTTCGCCCGCCCTCTTTGATGAAACAAGGATCAGCAGGCGACGCTTTCGTGAGCGCCGCCTTTTTCGCCATGCTTGAAAAGACCTTCGACCCCAAAACGCTCGAGCCATTGCTCTATTCCCGCTGGGAGGCGTCCGGCGCCTTTGCGCCCGAGCACGCATTGGCGCGCGATCCGCAGGCGCGGCCCTATTGTATCGTTATCCCGCCGCCCAATGTCACCGGCTCGCTGCATATCGGCCACGCCCTGAACCAGACGCTCCAGGACGTGCTGGCCCGATATCACCGGATGCGGGGCGAAGCGGTGCTGTGGCTGCCCGGTTCCGACCATGCCGGGATCGCCACCCAGATGGTGGTGGAGCGCCAGCTTTCGGCGAGTGGAAACCTTGGTCGGCGCGATATGGGGCGCGACGCCTTTCTAGAAAAGGTCTGGGCGTGGAAGGCGGAGTCCGGCGGCGCAATCACGCGCCAGATGCGCCGACTCGGTTCGTCCTGCGACTGGAGCCGGGAACGCTTTACGCTGGACGACGGCCTGTCCGCCGCCGTGCGCAAGGTGTTCGTCACGCTCTACAAGCAAGGCCTGATCTATCGCGACAAGCGACTGGTCAACTGGGATCCGCAGTTCCAGACGGCGATCTCCGATCTTGAAGTCGAAAGCCGTGAGGTCGACGGCCATTACTGGCACTTCGCCTATCCTCTGGCGGATGGCTCGGGAGAGATCGTGGTCGCGACCACCCGGCCGGAAACCATGCTGGGCGACACCGCTGTGGCCGTCCATCCAGATGATGAGCGCTACACGGGCATGGTCGGCAAGATGCTGGCTCACCCCATTACCGGGCGCCAGATTCCGATCGTGGCGGACGACTATGCCGATCCTGAAAAAGGTTCAGGCGCCGTCAAGATCACCCCGGCTCACGATTTCAATGACTTTCAGGTCGGCAAGCGGCACGACCTGCCGATGATCAATATTCTGGACGAGTTCGCCAAGATCCTGCCCGACCAGCCCGCGCCCTACGGGGGTATGGACCGGTTTGTGGCGCGCAAGACGATCGTCGAGGCCATGGACGGGCTGGGCCTGCTGCGCGCGGTCGAGCCCACGCGTCACATCGTGCCGCATGGCGATCGGTCCGGCGTCGTGATCGAGCCCTATCTGACCGATCAATGGTATGTCGACGCCAAGACCCTGGCTCAGCCCGCGATCAAGGCGGTCGAGAACGGGGACATGGTGTTCGAGCCGGAAAACTGGTCGAAGACCTATTTCGAATGGATGCGCAATATCGAGCCGTGGTGCGTGTCTCGCCAGCTTTGGTGGGGCCATCGGATCCCGGCCTGGTACGGTCCCGACGGCCAGGTCTTCATCGAAGAGACCGAGGACCAGGCCAAGGCCGCTGCACGCATCCATTATGGCGAGGAGCGTGTGCTGACCCAGGACGAGGATGTGCTCGACACCTGGTTTTCATCAGCGCTCTGGCCATTCTCGACCCTGGGCTGGCCGGACAGGACCGACGATCTGGCCCGCTTCTATCCCACCGCCACCCTGGTCACGAGCTTCGACATCATCTTCTTCTGGGTCGCCCGGATGATGATGATGGGCA
>CAIOJR010000104.1 GCA_903858685.1 uncultured Caulobacterales bacterium
AGGTTCCCGGCGGAGCGAAACATTTCGACGGCGCCGACATCGACACCATCATATTGGGCGTTGCCACCGGCCCCTGGTCGACGACCTACCTTGATCGGTCGTCGCCGGCATCCGCGGGAACGCCCGTAGCGTCGCCCAGCCGCAAGCTGTTTGACGTCCTGCAGGGGCAGGTCGAGCAACTTGAAAACACGGTGCGCTGGCGCTGGCGTGCGGGCGACGTGGCGATCTGGGACAACTGCGCGACGCAGCATTACGCCGTCAATGATTATGGCGGCCTACACCGCGTCATGCGTCGGGTCATCGTGGCGGGTGATGCGCCGGTCTCGGTCGATGGCCGGTTGAGCCGAGTGATCAGGCCGGTCGCTGCGCCTCAGGTCATCGCCGCCTGATGATGCATCAGCCCAACTTCCGCTTTGAAATCGGTTGACCGCAAGCCATCATTTGATCCTTGCGGGGAGGCGCAGCGCTTGGCCAAATTCAGATATTTCAGGGGCTGGTCGGTCGTCGCCGCCACGTGTTTTGCACTCTCCATGAGCGGAACCACCTTTGCGGCGGCCACCTTTGGCATTCTGACGATCCATATTGGACGTACATTTGGCTGGGCGCAGGCGGCGATGGCGCCCGGCCTGTCAATATTCCTGCTGTCCGCCACAGTATCGGCGCCGGTTGTCGGGCGCCTGGTGGACCGGTTCGGCTCGCGCCGCATCGCCCTGATCGGGCTTTTCGCCATGGCCGCCGTGGTGGCGGGCGGCAGTCTGATGACGGGTTCTGTCGTCAGCCTCTATCTGTTCTATGCAGCAGTGGGGCTGACGGGCGCCTTCACCAATCCAATCGCCTATCTGCGCGCCATTACGCTGTGGTTTGACAATCAGCGCGGGCTGGCTGTCGGCATGGCTGTGGCCGGGCAGGGGCTTGGCGCCATGGTTCTGCCCCTGGCTGTAGAGATGCTGTCTGCACAACTGGGCTGGCGGCAGGCCTTGCTGGTTCTGGCGGGCTTCATGGTGGTCGTGATTGTCCCGGTCGTCGCGCTGTTTGTGCGTGACGATCCGGCGGCGTTCGGCCTGGCCGCCGATGGACTGGCCCCGTCAGAGAGGGTGGCGATCAAGACTCAGCACGGGCTGAGCCTGACCCAGGCGCTGGGCCAGCCGGCCTTTTGGCTGATCATCGCCGTTCTGGCCCTGTTCGGTCTGACAAGCTATGCGCTGACCGCCAATATGGCCTATGTGCTGGTCCATGCTCAGGGACTGAGCCTGATGCAGGTGGCGGGCCTTCAGTCCATAGGCGGGTTGTCTTTGCTGATCGGTCGTGTGGTTTTTGGCGGGTTCATGGACCGGTTTCACGCCCCGAAGGTGGGCGTGGTGGGCGTGTTGTTTTCCACCGCCGGGTTGATCATGCTCCTGACAGTTTCGGGCTATGGCGCGCTGGCCGTGTTGCGCTCTGTCCTGCTCGGCGCATCGGGAGGGGCGGAGACAGATCTTCTGACTCTGCTGGTCGGGCGCTATTTCGGTGCGAAGGCTCTGGCGGAAATCTACAGCTGGCACAATGTCGCGTTTCTGGTGGGCGCGGCCGCGGGTCCGCCGCTGTTCGGGCTTGGGCTTGCGGTCACGGGAGCGATAACGGCGCCGGTTCTGATGGTCGTGGCTCTGACATTGATCGCCGCCATTGGACTGCTGCTGCTCGGCCCCTATCCTGTTGATTTTGAGCAAGAGCCGTCCCATCCCGAAGATGTGGCGACCAGCGCGGCCTAGACGAACGGCTCAGTCAAGATCGCGCAGGCTGGTGATATAGTCGGCCGCGCCAGAGTTGCGTCGGGCGATCACCACCACGCCCAAGGTCGGCTCGGGGTCGTGAACCTGTGGCGTGATGAGCCAGTTTGTGTCCACCACGTCCAGATTGACCAGACCCAGATGGTGATCCAGCGCCAGCCCCTTGGCCCTTTGCAGGCCAAGCTCTGGTCGGGCCAGGGCCGCCGCCAGCCGCTCTATGTCCACGGCCCCGGCGAAGGACAGGGTGAAGCTTTCAAACAGATCGTGGGCGTCGGTCGCCGGGGGCTCGCATCTCAATCGGCGTTTGGCGGCCTTCTCAGGCTGAAACAGCAGATGCGACGCCAGATCGCCAAAGCTGGCGGCGAGGATCGTCGATCCCGGAAAGTCCCGCGCGAGGGTCTTGAGGCAGGCCTCGGCGGCGTCAGGTGGGATCGCGTCGGTCTTGGTCAGGATGACGAGGTCCGCCGCCTGCAACTGCGCGCGCACCACCTCGCCGACATAGCGGTCCAATAGGCGATGCTCGACATTGAGGGCGTCGGCCAGGACAGCGGTGAGCGACAGACGCACCCCGTCGATCATGGGGATGAGATCGGCCAGGGCGGACGGGGAGGCGACGCCGCTGGTCTCGACCAGAATATGCGAAATAGCGGGCGAGCGGTCGCGCAGATCGCTCAGGGCCTGAGCAAAGCCGCCGCTCAGTCGACAACAGACGCATCCACCGGCGAGCTCGATAACATCATCGCTTTGTGTGCGGATGCGGGCGGCGTCGATATTGATATCGCCAAAATCATTGACCAGCACCGCCAGCCGCAAGCCCAGATCGCTGGCCAGCAGCTGGTTGATCAGGGTTGTCTTGCCAGCCCCCAGATAGCCGCTGATCAGGGTGATCGGGATCATGCCAGCGCGGCGTCAAATATCCGACCGGAGCTGACGGTTCCCCACACAGGAATGGACCGCAGATCGATGGGATCAATCTCCATCGGGTCCTGTTCGAGGATGGCGAAGTCCGCCCTCTTGCCGGGCGTGATGGAGCCGATCTCGGTGTCCAGTCGCAAGGTCCGCGCCGCGCCCATCGTGATGGCGTGCAGCGCCTCGGCCACGCTGATCCGTTGATCGGGCCCCAGAACCTCGCCCTTGGAGCTGATCCGGTTGACCGCGCACCAGGCGGTGAACAGGGGCGCGATCGGCGTCACCGGATCGTCCGAATGGATGGCGAGGGTCACGCCCGCGTCGAGCGCTGAGCGGCACGGGTTCATCGTGGCCACACGCTCGGGCCCCACGGTCAGCGTCTTGTGCGCATCGCCCCAGTAATAGATGTGGTTGGGGAAAAGGTTGACCTGGACTCCCAGCGCGGCTGCGCGCTGCAACTGTTGCGGCCCGATCAGCTGGGCGTGTTGCAGCACGAACCCGTGGTCAAGGGCGGAGCGGCCCTCCAGCAGGCGCTCCAGCGTCTCAAGCGCCAGTTCAGTCGCCTCGTCGCCATTGGTGTGGGTGTGAACCTGCACGCCGTGATCCAGAGCCAGCTTGTACACCGCCGCCAGCCTCTCTGGCGGTTGGTACCATAGCCCGTTCGGCGCGCCGTTATAATAGGCGCCGTTCAGAAGCCGGGCGGTGAAGCCCTGGATGGAGCCGTCCAGCACAATCTTCACCGCGCCCAGCCGCAACAAATCGCTCGACCGGCCGCGCAACTCAATGGCGCGGTCAATCAAGGCCTGTGGCGTGGCGGCGTTATCCATCAGGGCGGGAACCAGTCGCAACGGGAAGTCAGAATGCGCTGTGACGCTGGTCAGGTTCGCCAGGCCCGTCTCGCCAAGCCCGTTGGCCAGATCGGTGCTCGTTGTCACGCCCACCCGCACGCAGGTGCGCGAAAAGGGCAGGGCGCCCCGACCATCCATCGTCCAGGAACTGCGCAGGGAGCGCGCGGTCCGGATCGCCATGCCCATCAGCTCCGCGCCGCGAAGTTCCCCAATCGGCGCGCCATCCTTGTCCAGCGGCAGGCCCGGATGGGTCGATTTCGGCGGAAACAGGCCGGCCTCCTGCAGCGCGGGCGTGTTGCAGACCATGATATGGCCGCTGGCGTGGAAGACGACCGCAGGGGTGACATCACTCACGGCGTCCAGATCATGCCGGTCCAGTGCGGCGGCGATCAGCAGGGGGTCGAAGCCCCAGCCTGACGCCTTGCCGGTGGCGTCCAGATGGTGTTTCAAGCGCTCCACCACAGCCTCGATGGTCAGGACGCCGGGCCAGAGCTTGCCGTCCGGGTCTGTCCGGCCATAGGCGCCCAGATAGGCCGACTGCCATACTGTGCCGCCGTCCAGATGGGCGTGCCCCTCGATGAAGCCGGGCAGGATCACCTTGTCGGCGAACCGTTCGTCGAGCCGTGCGGATTCCAGTCCTGCAATTGCGCGCAAATCGGCCAGGGCGCCGACGCCTGCGATCAGGCCATCTCGCACCGCGACATGGGTTGTCGCCCCTATGGTCGGGTCCTGGGTGTGAATCCGGCGGGCGGCGTAGATCACAGCGTCAGTCATGGAGCGTCTCATCCGGCGGCGTGCGGCCGCGCATTTTTGGGGTCTGGCTAGAAGGTCTTCAGCACGCGGCGCAATATCTCCACTGACTGATCGATCTGGTCAGGCGTGGTGATGAAGGCCGGGGCGAGGATGGCGCTGTCGCCGGTCGTCTTCAGGTGGAGACCCGCGTCGAACAGGCGTTTTTGCAATTCATGCCCGCGCTCGCCCGGCTGGCGGGCGGGCTGAATATCAAGCCCCCCCATCAGGCCAAGGCCGCGAATATCGGTCACGATGTCCAGATCGCGAAGGGAGAAGAGCTGCTCCAGGAAATAGCCTGACAGCTGCCGACCGCGCTCGAACAGGGCCTCCTCGCGATAAATGTCCAGGGTCGCCAGGGCTGCTGCGCAGGCTGCGGGGTGGGCGGACCAGGTGTAGCCGTGGAAGAATTCGTTGCTCGACAGTGGGTTCGGCGAGTCTGTCACGAGGGTTTGAAAGATGTCCCGGTGCGCTGCCACCGCCGCCATGGGCTGAGCGCCATTGGTAATGGCCTTGGCCATGGTGATCAGGTCGGGCGTCACCCCAAAGGTCTGGGCGGCGAACGGCTCGCCTGTTCGGCCAAAGCCGGTAATCACCTCGTCAAACACCAGCAACACCCCATGCCGGTCGCAGATCTGGCGCAGCCGCGACAGATAGCCCTGAGGCGGGGGAAGCACGCCGGTCGACCCGGCGACCGGCTCGACAAAGCAGGCGGCTATGGTCTCTGCGCCATGAAGCTGGATCAGGCGCTCCAGATCATCGGCCAGATCGGCGCCGTGGGCGCCTTCGCCGGGTGTGAAGCGGTTTTCATCGAGATGGGTGTGACGCATGTGCAGCGCACTGGGCAGGCCGGGGCCAAAGGTGCGTCGGTTGTTGACCATGCCCGAAAGCGCCACGCCGCCAAAGTTCACGCCGTGATAGGCCCGCTCGCGCGAGACGAATGTCGTGCGCCCGCCCTGGCCGCGCGCCCGGTGATAGGCCAGCGCCATCTTCATCGCGGTCTCGACCGCCTCGGAGCCGGAATTGCAGAAAAAGATCCTGTCCAGGCCGTCCGGAGTCAGTTCCGCAATCCGGTCTGCCAGCTCAAACGCCTTGGGGTGGCTGCGCTGAAAACTGGACGTGAAATCCAGTTCCAGCAATTGCCTGTGCACCGCCTCGGCGATTTCGGGACGGCAATGTCCGGCGGGCGTGGTGAACAGGCCCGATGAGGCGTCGAGCACGGCCCGACCGTCAGGCGTGTAGAAGTGCACCCCGCTGGCGCGGGCGAACAGCTTGGGGCTTGAAGCGAAATCTCGGTTGGGCGTGAAAGGCAGCCAGTGGGCGCCGCGGTGCAGGTTTGCCTCCGGGGTGTGGCTATTCAATTGCGTTGCTCCACAGCGTTCTTTTCCGGCATGGACACCGGAACTCCCATTTTCCCGCCAAACTCTAGGCCGCCAGTCGCCGCGCTAGAAGCGTTAAAAAGCGGCTCGCAGCATCGATTTCCACGATCCTGCATCCCGTGTATCGCAATCTGCGCTTTCAAAGCGCCCGCCTTGGGCTATGGAACGTCAGATTCCGCAAAAGACAGGAACGCGCGCGCCATGAAGATGACCACCGAAGAAGCCTTCGTCAAAGTGCTGCAAAGGCACGGGATCGAGCATGCCTTCGGCATTATCGGCTCTGCATTCATGCCGATTTCGGACCTCTTTCCCAAGGCGGGCATCACCTTCTGGGATGTGGCGCACGAGACCAATGGCGGCCTGATGTGCGACGGCTACACCCGCGCCAGCGGCAGGATGGGGATGGCCATCGCCCAGAACGGCCCGGGCGTGACGGGCTTTGTGACCGCTGTGAAGACCGCCTACTGGAACCACACCCCCATGCTTCTGGTCACGCCCCAGGCCGCCAACAAGACCATGGGGCAGGGTGGATTTCAGGAGGTGGAGCAGATGGCCATGTTCCGCGACATGGTCTGCTATCAGGAAGAGGTGCGCGACGCCTCACGCGTGGCCGAGGTGCTGAACCGGGTGATCCTGAAGGCCAGGCGACTGTCTGCGCCCGCCCAGATCAATAGTCCTCGCGATTTCTGGACCCAGATCATCGATGTCGACCTGCCGGCGGTGATCGAGTTCGAGCGGCCGGCCGGCGGGGCCAAGGCGATTGCACAGGCCGCGCGGCTGTTGTCGGAGGCGAAGTTTCCGGTCATCCTGTCAGGCGCAGGCGTGGTCATCGGCGATGCGATCGGCGACTGCATCGCTCTGGCCGAGCGACTGGATGCGCCGGTCTGCTCGGGCTACCAGCACAATGACAGCTTTCCGGGCAGCCATCCGCTGGCGGCCGGGCCGCTGGGCTATAATGGCTCGAAGGCGGCGATGGAGATCATCGCCAAGGCCGATGTGGTCCTGGCTCTGGGCACGCGGCTGAACCCGTTCTCCACCCTGCCGGGCTATGGAATCGATTACTGGCCGAAGAGCGCCAGCATCATACAGGTCGATATCAATGCCGACCGGATCGGCCTGACCAAGCCCGTCGCCGTCGGCATCTGCGGCGACGCCGGACAGGTGGCGCGCCAGATTCTCAGCCAACTCTCTCCCGGCGCTGGCGATGTCGGGCGCGAAGATCGCAAGGCCACGTTGCACAGCGCCAGATCAGCCTGGAAGCAGGCCCTGTCCGGCATGGACCACGAGGATGACGATCCTGGCACGAGCTGGAATGATCGTGCCCGCCGCCGTCAGCCCGACCATCTGTCGCCACGCCAGGCCTGGAGGGCCATTCAGGCGGCCCTGCCGGTGGAGGCGATCATCTCCAGCGATATCGGCAACAACTGCGCAATCGGCAACGCCTATCCCAGCTTCGAGGCCGGTCGCAAATACCTTGCGCCGGGCCTGTTCGGCCCCTGCGGCTATGGATTTCCGTCCATCATCGGCGCCAAGATCGGTTGTCCGGACACCCCTGTTGTGGGCTTTGCGGGTGACGGCGCCTTTGGCATTTCAATGAGCGAAATGAGCTCGATTGGCCGCGCGGAATGGCCCGCCATCACCATGGTCATCTTCCGCAACTATCAGTGGGGCGCCGAAAAGCGCAACACGACCCTGTGGTATGACGATAATTTCGTCGGCACCGAGCTTAACCCTGAACTGAGCTATGCGCGGGTGGCAGAGGCCTGCGGGCTGAAGGGCGTGGTGGCGAGAAGCCGTGACGAACTGACCCTTGCCCTGCGTCAGGCCTGCGCGGAACAGGCGAGCGGCGTGACCACCTTCATCGAGGTAATTCTGAATCAGGAGTTGGGCGAGCCGTTCCGTCGCGATGCGATGAAAAAACCCGTCGTCGTGGCCGGGATCGAACGCGAGGACATGCGCCCCCAGAGCAGGGTCTGAGGAACGCCTAGCGGCGTTGGTCCTCAAGGATCATCCGGGCCGCCTTTTCGGCGATCATCATGGTCGGGGAGTTGGTGTTGCCCGACACGATCCGGGGCATGACGGAGGCGTCGGCGACGCGCAGGCCCTCCACGCCAAAGACCCGAAGTCTGGCGTCGACCACCGCTGACGGGTCGCTCTTCAGACCCATCTTCGCTGTGCCGACGGGGTGGAAGATGGTGGAGCTGTGCGCGCGTGCGCCTGCCAATATGTCCTGATCGCTGACCTGATCGGCGCCCGGCTTGGCCTCTTGCGGGTCATAGGGCGCCAGGGCGGGCTGGGACATGATGCGGCGCACGAGTTTGAGCGAGTCGATCGCCACCTGTTCGTCCTGCGCCGTCGCCAGATAGTTGGGCTGGATGGCCGGTGCGGCGTCGGGCCGTGGCGATGCGGCGTGGATGCTGCCCAGACTGGTGGGGCGCAGATTGCAGATGCTGACTGTCATGGCCGGGAAGGTGTGAAGGGCGCCGCCAAACTTTTCCAGCGACAGGGGCTGGACGTGAAACTGTACATTTGGCGTCTCAAATGCAGGCGAGGACCGGGCGAAGGCGCCCAGATGCGACGGCGCCATGCTCAGCGGCCCGCGCCGACGCAAGAGATAATCGGCCGCCATCAGCGGTCTGCGCCAGAACTGCGCATATTGATCATTCAGAGTGGGCGCCCCGTGAACCCGGTAATAGGGACGCAGTTGCAGGTGATCCTGCAGGTTTTCGCCCACGCCGGGGGCGTGGCGCCGGGTTGGTAGGCCCATGCCTTGCAATCGCACGCCGTCGCCAATGCCGGACAGTTCCAGAAGCTGCGGTGTGGCGACTGCGCCGGCCGTGAGGATGATCTCGCCGTCGCATCGGGCGCTGAAGGATTGTTCGCCAACCCGCCATTCAACGCCGGTGGCGCGAGCGCCGTCGAAAAGCACGCGGCTGACGCGGGCCTGAGTGACGAGCTTGAGGTTGGAGCGGTTCAGGACCGGCTTCAAAAAGCCGGTTGCGGCGCTCCAGCGGCGTCCCCGCCGCTGGTTCAGCTGGAAATAGCTGCATCCGAAATTATCGCCGGTGTTGAAATCTTCGACCGGGGGAATGCCTGCCTCCGCCGCCGCCTCGCGAAAGGCGTCGAGAATCTTCCACTTTGCGCGGGGATATTCCACCCGCCACTCGCCGCCCTTCGCATGAAGCGGACCGCGCAGATCCATGTGGTCTTCGTGAGCCAGAAAGGCGGGAAGCACGTCGTCCCAGCCCCAGCCCTCCAGACCCAGTTGGCGCCAGCCGTCATAATCCGCCGCCTGACCGCGCATATAGATCATGCCGTTTATGGCTGAAGATCCGCCTATGACCTTGCCGCGCGGATAGTTGATGGCCCGACCGCCCAGCCCCTTCACCGGTTCTGTGGTGAACTTCCAGTCGGCGCGATCATTGCCGATGGCGAAGAGATAGCCGACCGGAATGTGCAGCCATATCCAGTCATCCTGACCGCCCGCCTCCAGCACCAGCACCCGGTTGGCGGGATTGGCCGACAGGCGGTTGGCCAGCACGCAGCCCGCTGAGCCAGCGCCCACAATAATAAAGTCGAACCGGTCGCTCATGAGCCGCCCTCTGCGTGGCCTGATGCGCCCGGTATCTGCAAATCAGGCTGGCGCGTCGAGGGAAATCGACGGGGGGGACAGGGGCGGATCGCCTCACACTCGACTTTTGGAGGCGAGATGGCAGACTGTCGCCATGGATGCGCTGTTTCGATTTCCGCAGGCTGCGCGGCGTGACCCGGCCGTCGAGGCCTGGTTCGCTCAGGGCGACGCCTTGCGCCTGATGCTCTATCCCTGGTTCGAGGCGCTGCGCGGATGCGGTGCGGACGTGACCGAACTGATCCATGACGGGCATCCCACAGCTTGCGCCGGGGGCGCGGCCTTCGCCTATGTCGACGCTTTCTCCGCCCATGCAAATATCGGCTTCTTCTGCGGCGCTTTTCTGCCGGATCCTTCGAGGCTTCTGGCGGGGACAGGCAAGCGGATGCGCCACGTCAAGCTTCGCTTTGGCGTGGCGGATCCTGGCGAGGCTTTGATCAAGCTGATCGAGGTCGCCTATCTGGACATGCAACAGCGGTTGACGGACGAGGCCTGACGGCCCCGCCCTTTGCTGATGGTCAGCGAACGCCAGATACAATGGCTTGAGCGCGTCGGAACAGTTCGGGATCAATGACCAGACCCGAGGCGCCTGCGTTTTCCTCAAGCTGTTCAGGGCGGCTGGCGCCGACAATGGCTGAGGCCACATTCGGCTCGCGCAGGACCCAGGCCAGGGCGAACTGGGGCAGGGTGCAGCCCGCCTCCTGGGCCAGCGGCTTCAGATGCTCCACGGCTTCCAGCACGGCTGGCCGCAGCAGGTCATGCATCATATTGCCCATCTGATCGCTCTTGGCGCGGGAATCGGCGGGCAGGGCGGCGCCGGGCTTGTACTTGCCCGACAGGAC
This sequence comes from uncultured Caulobacterales bacterium, assembly GCA_903858685.1. GTDB lineage: Bacteria > Pseudomonadota > Alphaproteobacteria > Caulobacterales > Caulobacteraceae > CAIMFV01. The sequence goes on from CAIOJR010000104.1 coordinate 10,162, forward strand.
GCCTTGCCCCAGAGGCGACCAGACGATCTGCGACACCCCAAGGCTGGCCGACAGGGGAATGACCTTCTCCTCCGGCCTGCGCCATAACAGCGAATATTGCGGCTGGCTCGAGACGAACTTTTCCATGCCGGGAATGGCGAAGGCCGCCTCGATCTGGGCGGGCGACCATTCGCTGAAGCCGATATAGCGGGCCTTTCCTTGTCGCACGACGTCGCTCAGGGCCTGCATGGTCTCTTCCAGCGGCGTAGAGGCGTCGTACCGGTGGCACTGGTACAGATCGACAAAGTCGGTGCGCAGGCGCGTCAGCGAGGCGTCGATCTGCTTGAGAATCTGGACCCGCGACAGGCCCTTGTCCGTGTCGCTCATGGGGAAGAAGACCTTGGTGGCGAGCACATAGCTGTCGCGCGGGCGCTTGGCCAGCGCCTCGCCCAGGAAGCTTTCAGCCGAGCCGCGGCCATAGACATTGGCCGTATCGATGAAGTTGATCCCCAGATCGAAGGCGCGGTCGACGCAGGCCGTGGCGTGATCGCGGTCCACCCCGACGCCATAGGTCAGCCACGAGCCGAGTGAGATTTCTGAGACCTTCAGATTGCTGTCGCCCAATTGACGGTATTTCATGTCGTCTGATTCCCGCGGTTCATGGATACATTGATCCTCAGCATATGGCGTCTTGCAGCGAAAGCCGAGGCTGTTCATTGCCTGTCCGCAGCCCTGATGGGGGCATGGCGACCGCATCAGACCCGTCACAAGACGCGACCGATCAGGGATGGCTTGAAACTTCCGGTCGAGGCTGACAAACCGACAGGCAGGCTTTCGGCTTTTGGCCGGGCCGTGTGCGTGGGGAGCTTATGCCGGGTTCGGGAGATCCAGTCGAAGGTATAGAAGCGCTCAGCGAACGGGAGCGCGAGTGCCTGCGCCTCGTGCAACAGGGGATGAGCTCCAAGGAAATCGGGCTGGCGCTGCGGCTGTCCTCGCACACAGTGGACAACTATCTGAAAAGCTCCATTCGAAAGCTGGAAACTTCCGATCGCCGCGCCGCTGCGCGCAGGCTGGCGGCGGCTGAAGCCCATGATCCCGCAGTCAAGAATTGGCTGTACCAAACAATGGCTCTGGTTCAGGCGGCGGGCGCCGTGATCGATGGGGGGGCAACAGCGAGCCCCTCACATGAACCCATCCAACCTGATCCCGCTCGAGCCGGCCGAATTTCTCCCGCGTTGGAAGTGGAGCGATCTGGAGCAGATTCTGGCCCACGCCATACCGGTGAGCCGACCCCAGCTATCGGTGTTGGTGGAGGGGCTGAAGCTGGACGCGACGCATATGACGTCCGAGGAGGTGCTGGCGGATCTTCTGGTGGCGATCGCGGCGGCCAAGGACTTAAGGCCCTCCTGTCACGATGGCGCTCGGATGAGCAGCAGCTGAGCGTGGTGGAGAAGATCGCCTTCATCTCTGCGCTGACCGTTGGGCTGGCCTACGCCCTTCAGAAGCTGATGCCGGTTCTAAAAGCCTTCCTGCATGCGCTGAAGTTACACGGCGCGCTTTAGCAGGCCTCTCGATCCAATTTATGCCCTTCAATCAACCAGGGAGAAGACCCATGGAACGCCCCCTTGTGGCCGATCGCACGGCCGCGCTCATCCATGAACTGGAAGACCTGCTCGACGACACCCTCAACAAGAGCGGGGAACTGTTGGCGTTTCTGCCCATGGCCCGGCGCGAGGCCGGGATATCGGCGGTCTATGGCCAGCAGGTGTTTGAGCGCGCCAGCCACATTGTCGGCCATCTGGTCGATGCACGACGTGCGGTGGTTGAAACGCACAATGGCTGCGATGCTCTGCGTCGTCAGTTGCGATTGTCCATGTCCGGCACCAACCCGGTCAAGCCGCCCTTGGCGGAACTGGAGAACGGGCTTGAAGTCATACCTGGCGGAAAGGTAGCCTGATGACGTGGTTCGTTCTCAACTGGGCCGGCTAGGGGCGAGGGGGCGGTGTGCTGACCTGGAGCGCCATCTTGGGCGGAGCCTATGAGCTCAGCGCCTACGCCATCGCCCTGACGCGTGGCGGACCGCCGGAGCGGTTCGTCGCCACTGCCCTTTTGGGTGAGTACGCCATCATGCCCTTTGTGCAGGACCAAGCCCATTTGCACGGCTTTCAGTGGGGCATATTCGGCGTTGATGTGGTGGTGCTGTTTGTCGTTCTGTATGCCGCTTTCCGATGGAACCGACGCTGGTTGCTGTTCGGCTCTGCTTTTCAGATATTGACGGTGTTGGCCCATGTCGCGGCCCTCGAGGATCCTGATTACGATGCATGGTCGGCGGTCACCGCCGTGATTCTGCTCGGATTGGGATTGATCACGTCCCTGTTGGTTGGCGCCCTTTCCGCCAAGAGGCGCAACCATGCGGTGCGCATCGGCGCCTCAGGGGCAATATGATGGCGGTTGAGGACCTCATCAGCGATGAGATCTGTCAGTCACTTGTCGCGTTGAAGGACGAGACTCAGTGCGGCACAGCCCAGCGTGTCGCACTGGCGACCCTGGCGGGCGCCTGTCGGGCGATCTGCGAACTCAACCGCACCGCCCTGGATGACGTTCACATCCGCCAGCTCGTCCTGGGCCAGCTGCGCGACGCCTCCAGCGAATGCAGAACGATCTTCTCGCTGAACCACTAAGAATTGGCGCACTGGCGCGGCTTGCCTTTGGCGAGCGCCGATTGAGCGCGCTTGCGACAGACCCTAGCTAAACAGACGTCTTCCATGTCATAAGGCCCCGACTGATCGGCCCTGACTTCGTGAAACGGACACATGTTCGCATTAGCCTGACAGCTTCCCCATGCATCGGAGGGAAGTCGGCGGCCCTGCCGTAACAACGGCCCGCGCCAACGGGCTTGGCGGGCGGCCATACTTGAACAGCCGCCCTTAACCCCGTTTCTGGCCTCGAATCCGCCAAACCTTTTATGATTCTCGGAGCAAATTGAAATGAGTCGTGTGCTTGTAATCGGCGCCGGTGGGGCGGGATCAGTCGCCGTACACAAGATGGCGCAGTGCAGCGACGTCTTCTCTCACGTCACCCTGGCGAGCCGTCGCATACACAAATGCAATGAGGTGGCTCAGTCGGTCAAGGAAAAGACCGGAGTCGGCATCGACACGGCTGAACTCGACGCCGACGACGTAAAGGCGACGGTGGCCCTGATCAATTCCGTCCGGCCCAAGGTCGTGGTTAATCTGGCTTTGCCCTATCAGGACCTGTCCATTATGGACGCCTGCCTTGAAACCGGGGTGCACTATCTGGACACGGCCAATTATGAGCCAAGGGATGAGGCCAGGTTCGAATATAGCTGGCAGTGGGCCTATCAGGACCGCTTCAAGGCGGCGGGGCTGATGGCGGTGCTGGGCAGCGGCTTCGACCCGGGCGTGACGTCGATCTTTACCGGCTATACTCGCAAGCACCTGCTCGACCGGATCGACACGCTGGATATCCTGGACTGCAATGGCGGGGACCACGGTCTGCCCTTCGCCACCAATTTCAATCCCGAGATCAATCTGCGCGAAATCACCGCGCCCTCGCGTCACTGGGAAAATGGCGAATGGGTTGTGGGACCGGCGCTGGCGCACAAGCAGGCTTTCGACTTCGAGGCTGTCGGCCCGAAGAACATGTATCTGATGTATCACGAGGAACTGGAGTCGCTCGCCAAATTCTATCCAGAAATCAAGCGCATCCGCTTCTGGATGACCTTTGGCGATTCCTATCTCAAGCATCTTGAAGTCTTGCAAAACGTGGGCATGACACGGATCGATCCGGTCATGTTCGAAGGCCGGGAGATCATTCCCATCCAGTTCCTGAAGGCCCTCTTGCCTGAGCCGTCCTCGCTCGGTCCGCTGACCAAGGGCAAGACCAATATCGGCACCATCGCCACAGGCGTGAAGGACGGCGTGCAAAAGACCGTCTATGTCCTCAATATCTGTGACCATGAGGCCGCCTTCGCAGAGACCGGCAATCAGGCGATCAGCTACACGACGGGGGTTCCCGCCATGATCGGGGCGGCCCTGATCGTGACCGGTCAGTGGCAGGGCGCCGGGGTCTACAATATGGAACAGCTGGATCCCGATCCCTTCATGGACATGCTGAACAAACAGGGCCTGCCGTGGAAGGTCGTAGACCTGCCGGCGCCCTTGTCCTTTTGATCCGTCCCGACAGCATGGAAACCAGATCCGCCGGTCCGGGCGACTTCGCCCGCTTCGATCTCCAGAGCGTCCCGTCGCCCTGTTTCGTCGTCGACGAGGCGGCGGTGCGTCGCAATCTGGCGATCCTGAAGGATGTGGGCGACCGTTCGGGCGCGCAGGTCCTTCTGGCGCTCAAGGCCTTTTCCATGTGGTCGCTGGCGGGTCTGGTCGGCGACTATCTGGCGGGCGTCTGCGCCTCTGGCCTGTGGGAAGCCCGACTGGCGCGGGAGCACTATAAGGGCGAATTGACCACCTATTCGCCGGCCTATCGTCGTGAAGACCTGGCGGAGATCCTGCGCCTGTCCGATACGGTGATCTTCAATTCACCCGACCAGATCGCCCGCTTCGCTGGCGAGATGGCGACGGCGCGCCGTGGCGGGGACCGGTTCCAGATCGGCCTGCGGATCAATCCGGAACAGACCGAATGCGAGGTGGAGCGATATAATCCCTGCCAGATCGGGTCGCGGCTGGGCTTTCCGGTGTCGAAGCTTCGCCCTGAGCATCTTGCGGGGGTCGATGGCCTGCATATCCACGCCCTGTGTGAGCAGAGTTTCGCGCCTCTGCGCAGCATCTGGGCGGCGATCGAGCCAAAGCTTGCGCCCAGTCTGTCCGGTCTGAAGTGGATCAATCTGGGCGGCGGGCACCACATCACCCGTGCTGACTATCCGCGTGAAGACCTGATCGCCTTCCTGCGTGACATATCAGATCGTCACGGCGTTCAGCTCCTGCTCGAGCCGGGCGAGGCGATTGCTCTGGATACCGGCATTCTGGTCGGCGAAATCCTCGACACCTTCGAGAACGGTCTCAATGTCGGGATTACCGACATTTCCGCAACCTGCCACATGCCCGATGTCATCGAGGCGCCCTACCGGCCCGCCATGCTCAACGAGGCTGAGAGCGGGACCGCCGTGCGACTGGGCGGCCCGTCATGTCTGGCGGGGGACATCATCGGTGACTATGTCTTCGCCACGCCGCCCCAGCCAGGGACGCGCATCGCCTTCCTGGATCAGGCGCACTATTCGATGGTCAAGACCAATACCTTCAATGGCGTGCCCTTGCCCTCCATCGCCGTGTGGAACAGCCAGACCGATAGGCTGAAGCTGGTGCGTCAATTCCACTATGAAGATTTCCGCGACCGTCTTTCCTGAACATTGTCGACGATGCGCCGGGGCGCGCGTCCTGTCGCGCAGGGGGCTGATCTGAAAAAATTTGAGGCGCTTGAAAAGCAGAGATTGACTAAGTTCGCGTAAGATATATCTTAGACATATGAAAAACACACATCACACACACAAAACACATCACAGCTTCTTCGGCGCCCGCTGTGCGGGAGGGGGGAGGCCTGATGATCATCACGGGCGTTCACGCCATGGTCCTCCCGGCGGCGGACGCGGAGGCGGTCGTCACGGCGCGCGTCGTCGCATGTTCGATGCGGGCGAGCTTCGGCTGGTTCTGCTCCTGCTCATCGAGCAGCAGCCCCGGCATGGCTATGACCTGATCCGCGCTATTGAAGAGCGCACCGGCGGCGCCTATGCGCCAAGTCCTGGCGTGATCTATCCCACCCTGACCCTTCTGGAAGATCAGGAGCATATAGCGCCCGCCGTCTCGGACAGCGCCAAGCGGCTCTTTGCGATCACCGATGCCGGTCTCGCCCATCTGGCCGAGCACCGGGGCGAGGCGGAGATGGCCATGGCCCGTCTCGACGTGCTGGGCGCGGAGCGCAGCCGGATCGACGCCGGGCCCGTTTCCCGCGCCATGCAGAACCTGAAGGCGGTGTTGCAACAGAGGCTGGCGGAAGTCGCCGACAAGCAGCTGCTGTTCGACGTGGCCGAGTTGATCGACGAAGCTGCGCGCAAGATCGAGCGTCTGCCCTGACGGCCTGCCTTTGCGGGGAGATCACACAGGGCGGGCGAATATGTCCACGCTGGCGGTGACGGCCTTGCCGGGCTCCAGCCACACCAGATCTGCGGCATAACCGTCCAGATTGATCGCGTTGGTCATGTGACTGACAGGTTCGACGCAAAAGAAGTCCGCGTCAGTCGGCGAGAAGACAACGGTGTGGGCCAGGCGCTTCGAAGGCCTCATCACAGCCTGCATGTTCTGATCGGGCCAGGTAATGATCAGGTCTCCCTGTCGGTCCGTGAAGACCGTATCCACAGCGTGCGTGCTTACCGTTCCGCCGCGCCACCAGTCCGTCGGCGCCTGTCGGGTGTCCAGATGCAGCGGCAGGCCCGCTTCGGTGTTGCGCCATTCGCCGCAATGCAGGCCCAGATAGGTCGTCAAGTCATTGCGCGGAAAATAGGGGTGCAGGCCAAGGCCCGTTGGCATGGGGCTCGACCCCAGATTGGTGACTGAAAGCCGCCAGTTCAGGCCAAGCGCCGACAGGGTGAAATCCTGTCGGGCCAGATAGGGCCATGGCCATTCGCCCGGACCATAGCGATGCTCCAATATGGCGGTCGCCGGGCTGGCCTCGACGACGGACCAGGGCTGAAGCCAGGAAAAGCCGTGCAGCGTATGCGGATTGTCCGGTTGATCCGGGAAGTTGGACGCAAGTCTGACCTCGCGCCCATCCACCTCGAAACGGCCATGGGGGCCTGCGACGATTTGATGCTGCGCGACCACGTCAAGCGATGCATAGCGACAATCCTGCGCCTTGGCGGCTGCCGATATGTTTCGCGTCCCAATGCGCTGCCGG
>CAIOJR010000105.1 GCA_903858685.1 uncultured Caulobacterales bacterium
TGCATCACGTCTTTGAAACACCTGACGACATCCTGATCTGGGACGTGGGCCATCAGGCCTATCCGCACAAGATTCTCACCGGACGGCGCGACCGCATCCGCACCTTGCGCCAGGGCGGCGGCCTGTCGGGCTTCACCAAACGCTCGGAAAGCGAATACGACCCGTTCGGCACGGCGCACGCCTCGACCTCCATTTCTGCAGCGCTGGGCTTTTGCGTATCGCGCGACAAGCAGGGTCGCGACAACGCCGTGGTCGCCGTGATCGGCGACGGCGCCATGAGCGCGGGCATGGCCTATGAGGCGATGAACAATGCCGCAGAAGCCACCAAGGGCCAGTTGACCGTCATCCTCAACGATAATGACATGTCCATCGCGCCCCCGGTCGGAGGGATGAGCGCCTATCTGGCGGGTCTGGTGTCAGGCGGCGCCTATCAGTCCTTCCGCAAGCTGGGTCGCACCGTCGCCCACGCCCTGCCGCGGCCCTTGCAGGAGGCCGTCCGCAAGGCGGAGGAATATGCGCGCGGCATGGCCACCGGCGGGACCTTCTTTGAAGAGCTGGGCTTCTACTATGTCGGCCCGATCGACGGCCACAATATGGAGCATCTGGTCAGTGTTCTGAAGAATGTCCGCGAGATCAAGGACAAGCCGGTGCTGGTCCATGTGGTCACGCAAAAGGGCAAGGGCTACGTCCCCGCCGAAACCGCCGCCGACAAGTATCATGGGGTGGCGCGCTTCAATGTCGTGACGGGCGAACAGGCCAAGGCCAAGTCCAATGCGCCAAGCTACACCAAGGTCTTTGGCACAGAACTGATCAAGCGTGCGGAGCGCGACGACCGGATCGTCGCCATCACCGCCGCCATGCCGTCCGGCACGGGACTTGATCTGGTCGCACAGCGCTTCCCGGACCGTGTCTTTGACGTGGGCATAGCCGAACAGCTCGCGGTCACCTTCGCCGCAGGTCTGGCGGCCGACGGCATGAAGCCCTTTTGCGCGATCTACTCGACCTTCCTGCAGCGCGGCTATGATCAGGTGGTCCACGATGTGGCGATCCAGAACCTGCCCGTCCGCTTCGCCATCGACCGCGCCGGTCTGGTGGGCGCGGACGGCGCGACCCATGCCGGAAGCTTTGACATCGGCTATCTGGGCGCCCTGCCCGGCATGGTGCTGATGGCGGCGGCGGACGAGGCGGAACTGGCGGCCATGATCGCGACCTCCTGCGAGATTGACGACCGCCCGTCAGCCTTCCGGTATCCGCGCGGCGACGGGGTCGGGGTGGAGATTCCGGCTCTGGCCTCCCCGCTCGAAATCGGGCGCGGGCGGGTGGTGCGCGAGGGCTCCGCCGTGGCGCTGCTGTCGTTCGGCACAAGGCTTTCGGAATGCCTCAAGGCGGCGGACCTTCTGGCGGCGCGAGGCCTGTTGGCGACCGTCGTCGACGCCCGCTTCGCCAAACCACTGGATGAGGATTTGATCCTGCGGCTGGCGCGCGAGCATGAGGCCCTGATCACGGTCGAGGAAGGGTCCATGGGCGGATTTGGCGCCTTTGTGCTGCAAATGCTGGCCACGCGCGGCGCGCTGGATCGCGGCCTGAAGGTTCGCACACTGACCCTTCCAGACCTCTTCCAGGATCACGACAAGCCCGAAGCGATGTATGCGGCGGCGGGTCTCGACGCCGAAGGAATCGTGGCCACCACGCTGATGACCCTGGGCGTCGACGCCGCCAAGGCGGTGCGGGCCTAGACGATTTCCCAAAAGCGCGATGCGGTTCCGGGGCGGAAAAAGCACTGGATTCCATGTGGCGCGAGCTGACTTCGTACCTACGGGATCAAAACCAGCTCTGTCCGGCGTCAGACGCCGGCGCCTAGGCTAGAACGGCGAGAACTTCTGCATCAGAGCCGATGCGGCGGGCGTGTCCTGAACCCGGCTGACAGAGCCCTTGCCGCCATAGGTGACGCGGGCCTCGGCGATCTGGGTGTGCTGGATGGTGTTGGTCGAGGAAATGTCCTCCGGTCGCACGATCCCCGCAACGGTGAGTTCCCGAAGCTCTGAATTGATCATGATCTCCTGACGCCCCTGGATGACCAGATTGCCATTGGGAAGAACAGAGGTGACCACGGCGGCGACCGTCAGACTGACGGCTTCCGACCGGTTGACCGTGCCAAGCCCGTCATTCTTGAACTGTGAGGCGGTGTTCAGCGCCGTCGCGGGCGCAAAACTCTTCGGCAGAATACGGCCCAGAGTCGATTCCAGCCCAAACACATTGGTCAGTCCGAGCGTATTGGAGCCGGACTTGTTGGCCACGGTCTCATTGGACAGCTTGGCCGTGTCATTGACATTGATATTGACGGTCAGGATGTCGCCCACCCGTCCAGCGCGTTGATCGTGGAAGAAGGCCCGCGCGCCATTGCGCCACAGACTGTTGGGTGCGGCCGGGCGAATATTGTTGGACATGTCCGACGAGGAGATCACCGCCTGCTGCGTCGGCACAATCGCGGACGGGTAGTTCATGGGCGTGGTTTTTGGCGTCGACACGGCCTCCGAAATCGATGCGCAGCCCGCCAGTGGCAGCATCACCGCAAGGATCATGGACAGACGAGGCTTTGGGATTGAGAGAAGCATAACGGCGCCTTTCAACGAGCTGCGGCGTATCGTACGGGGCTGATGGATTGGGAGCGAAGCGCCTCGGCGTCCGGTCCCACGACGGCATGGCCCGGGCCGGACACCACCGCCTCAACGATCTTTTTGGAGACCGAATTGATGACCTGGACCGAGTCGCCGACCGCGGCGTCGGCCTGGGCGCGGCCCTGAAGCGTCAGGGTCAGGCCGTCATCATGAAAGGTGACCACGATCATATCGTCGCGGTGGACCACCTTGGCGCCCGCCAGATCGTGCATGGACGCGACGGCGCCCGCCCGGATCGGATGGCGCGCCACCATGCCTGTCGCCAGATAGGCGTCCTCCACAGGGTCGGACAGGCGCGTCGATGCGGGCAGGTCGGCCCAGACCAGATCGTCAGGACCGATCACATCGCCGGTCGGGATGTTGCGAGCATAGACCACCGCCTTGACGCCCGCCTCGACGGGCTCCGTCCGGGCGGCGACATGATGCGCGGGTCTAGACGGGACGACCGGCGTTGCGGCCGGGCTGTCCAGCGCGCCCGCCGTCACGATCACACGCCTCAGACCGCGCTCGTTCACCCAGTCCAGACCGGCGCCATGGGCCAGAAGCTGCACGCGACTCGCGTCGAGCACCGCTTGTCCGCCCTCCCGCGCGGCGGGGGCTACGGCCACGGTGCCGGATGGGCCGACGGCGCCGTCGAACAGGTCCGCCAGCGTGATGGTCGGGCCATGAGACATGGGCTCGCTGACCAACTGCACCACGACCCCGGCGCTTGCGGCGGATGACAGCGCCAGGACGGGCGCACAGACAGCAATGAGAAGCGGACGCAACAGGATCATGGCTCAGGCCTCCTCAGGTCTTCATCTGGGACGTGGTGGACAGCATCTGGTCGGCGGTTGTGATCACCTTGGAGTTCATCTCATAGGCGCGCTGGGCGACGATCAGATTGGTCACTTCAGCCACGGGATCGACGTTTGAGCTTTCCGTATAGGCCTGCTGGAGAGAGCCAAAGCCCGCAGATGCAGGCAGGGCCACATTGGGCTGGCCCGACGATCCCGATTGCAGGAACAGGTTGCTGCCGATGGCGTCCAGACCGGCCTCATTGAAAAAATTCGCCAGTTGCAACTGGCCGACCTGCTGCGGCGCCGTCTGGCCGGGAATGGTCACCTGGACCTGACCGGACGCTGAAATGCTGACGGCCGTGGCGGTCTGGGGGATCGTGATCTGGGGCAGGACGGAATAGCCGTCGGTGGTGACAAGCTGGCCGGTCTGATTGACGCTGAAATTGCCTGCTCGGGTATAGGCGATGTCGCCGGTCGGCATCTGGACCTGAAAATAACCGCGCCCATTGATCGCCACATCGAACTGGTTGCCCGTCTGGGTCAGGGTTCCCTGGGTGGTGATGCGGTAGACCGAGCCGGTCTTCACGCCGGAGCCCACCTGAATGCCGGTCGGCACGACGGTGCCGGTGTCTGAGGACTGGGCCCCCATCCGCTCCTGGTTCTGATAGAGCAGGTCCTCGAACTCGGCGCGCTGCTTCTTGAAGCCCACCGTGTTCATGTTGGCGATGTTGTTGGAGATGGTTTCCACATTGAGCTGCTGGGCGGCCATGCCGGTTGCGGCGATACGAAGCGCTCTCATTGGTCAGCACCTGATTTCGAGAAAAGGGTCATGGTCGGTCTCAAGCCACCTTGCCGAGACGGTCGATCGAATTACGCGACAGATCGGTCGTGGAGCTCATGATGTCGGCGATGCGCTCATAGCTGCGCTGGATGGTGATCAGACGGGTGATCTCCGACACGGCCTGAACATTGGAATGCTCCACGGCGCCCTGCAGCACGGTGGAGTCCGTGGCGGGGATGGGCGTATTGCTGGGATCGTTGGAATAGGTGTTGTCGCCCTCCTTCGACAGGAGGCCCCGATTGGCGAACTTGACCACGGCCAGCTTGCCGACCTGCACGCCATCCTGGCTGATCGTGCCGTCGCGCCCGACGCTGGGAATAGCCTTTTTCACATCGAACACGATGGGAGAGCCGCCCGAGCTCAGCACGGCGTCGCCCGCCTTGTCGACCAGAGCGCCGGTGGAATCCACCGAGAAGCGCCCATCGCGGGTGTAACGCGGACCGCTGGCGGTCTGGACGGTGAAGAAGCCGTCGCCCTCGACCGCCATATCATAGGGATTGCCGGTCTGGTCGATGGGACCCGACGAGAAGTTGCGCGCCACCTGCGTGTCCAGCACATACTGAATCGGGCTGTTTGCGGGCGCGGGCGTCGCCAGAGGGTCAGTATTGACCACCAGCGATTCGACCTTGAAGCCCGCCGTGTCGACATTGGCGAGATTGTTGGCGGTCACATCCAGGGACCTTTGCAAGGTCAGCTGACGCGACAAACTGACATAGAGAGCATTATCCATGGGCACGCCTCGGTTACGCCCACTGCCTTGCAACCCTTAGGCCACGAAATTACTCAATGAAAACAGAAAGAAAGAAGGTTAACGCCAGCGCCTGGCGCAAGAATGACCCGGCAAAAACTGCACCCCGGAAGCGGGGTTCATTGTCATTCCAAACGGATCGTTAACCATGCTGCGCCCTTATGGGGTTGAAGCTGCGCCTGGCTTCGCCGCAACGCCCATGGTCTGTTTTCATGTCCAAGAAGGAAGCACCGTCCAGCGACGCCGACATACCGGAAGGTGAAGATGGCGAAGGCGAAGGCAAGAAGAAGCCGCCGCTGATGCTGTTCATCGCCGCAGGCGTCGCCGCGCTCGTCCTCATTGGCGGCGGTGTGACGGCTGCGCTGATCCTGACCGGCGGCCACGACAAGCCCGCAGACGCCAAGGCGAAGGAAAAGCCCAAGAA
>CAIOJR010000106.1 GCA_903858685.1 uncultured Caulobacterales bacterium
GGCGGCGCCCAGCCCCCTGATCGCCTCGATCATCTTGACCAGGACTGTCTGGGCGTCGCCATAGACCATGTTGCAATTGGGGGCGTAGAACAGGGCGTTTACGATCCCTGAGTAGCCTTTTCCCTGGCCGCGCTTGATCACGTAGACCTGCTTGGCCTTGTCGGCGTTCAAAATGGGCATGCCAAAGATGGGCGATGACTTGTCTGTGCGCGCCGCCGGATTGACGACGTCATTGGCCCCGATGACCAAGGCGACATCGGTGGTGACGAAGTCGTCATTGATGTCGTCGAGCTGGAAAATCATGTCGTAGGGCACTCCGGCTTCCGCCAGCAACACATCCATCTGGCCGGGCATACGTCCCGCTACAGGATGGATGGCAAACCTGACGGACACCTTCGCGGCGACAAGCAATTTCACAAATTCGAAGAGCTTCTGCTGGGCGCGAGCGGCGGCGAGACCATAGCCTGGAATGATTATGACACTTGCGGCGTAGCGCATCTTGATGGCGGCGTCCGACGCCTCGGTCGGCCGTTCGCTTCCCTTGACCGCGCCGGACTTTGCCTTGGCCGCCGTCCCGAAATTGGTGAAAAGGACGTTGGCGATGGAGCGGTTCATGGCCTTGGCCATGATCACGGTCAGCAACAGGCCCGCGGCGCCAACCACCATGCCGGCGATCATCAGGGCGGGGTTTTGCAGGACGAAGCCTTCTAGACCGACGGCCAGGCCTGTGAAGGCGTTGTAAATCGAGATCACGACCGGCATATCGGCTCCCCCGATTGGCAAGGTCATCAGGACGCCGAACAAAAGCGCACAGGCGAAGTAGACCCAAAGCCAATCTGGGGTGGTCATCCATAGTCCTCGGGCGCCCAAAGACGACGCGACAATGACACCGGCGACGGCGATGGCGGCTGCGAAGACCAGTCCATTGGCGATCTGCTGGCCTTTGACGCGCAACGGCGCTTTGATAAGGCCGTCAAGCTTGGCCCAGGCGATGACCGAACCGGAAAGCGAGATCGCGCCGATCAAGCCGCCCAGCAGCGTCACGGCGAGTTGCGTGACACCTTGGATATGTCCGCCGAACAGTTCCACAGCGGCGATGGAGCCAGCCGCGCCGCCGCCCATCCCGTTATAGATCGCCACCATCTGCGGCATCGCGGTCATCGGGACCTTGCGCCCGACCAGCCAGGCGCCGACGCCGCCGATCAGCAGGGCGGTCACAGCCAGTCCGACATTGACCAGCATGTGGGGTCGGGCTGCAGCGTCGACGGTGAAAAGGTAACAGAAACTCGCCGACACGGCCGCGATCATGCCGACGCCAGCGAAACGGATACCGGACGGCGCTGTCGCCGGTGACGACATACACTTGAGGCCGAACATAAACAGGAACGCCGCGCCTAGATCGGCGGCGCCGATGACGATCTGGGGGATCATCGTAAACATGGCGGCTTTCAACTTTTCTTCAGATGATGAACGCGGCCGTGTCCGCGACTGTGTGCGAGCTTGGGCTTGGCGCCGCTGGTCCTGAACATGGCCAGCATCCGGTCGGTGACAGCGTAGCCGCCGGCGGCGTTGCCGGCGCCGAGAAGCACCGCGAAAAAGCCGATGGTCTGTTCCAGCGGCGTCACCGCGTTGAACAGGGCGAAGAGACCCCCGACCACGACGATGCCGTGCACGAAGTTGGAACCGGACATAAGAGGCGTGTGCAGGATCGCTGGCACGTTGCCGATGATCACCCATCCCGCGAAGCCCGCCAGCATGAAGATGTAGAGGGCGACAAACCCCGTCATGACAATGTCGAAGCTCATGGTTGGGATCCGATCAATTAGCAGCGACTGTGGCGGGGGCCTTGTCGACCGGAGTTTTCGCCCCGACAGCGGGCTTGGGCTTGGGCTTGGGCTTGGGCTTGGGCATGGGCTTGGGCGGGGCGTCGCAGAGCTTACCGTCGTGGGTGAGCGCGGTTTTGGCGATGACTTCGTCGGTCCAGTCGAGGGTGATGATGTTGTCCTTGATCATCAGGGCGAGCAGCGCGTGCTGGTTCTTGGCGTAGAGCTCGCTTGCGTCCCTGCCCAATAGAGAGGGCACGTTCAGGGGCGCCACGATCGTGACGTCGCCGACCTCGATCGTCTCGCCGGGCATGGTCGCTTCGCAGTTGCCGCCACCTTCGGCCGAGAGGTCCACGATCACGGCGCCGGCCTTCATGCCTGCGACTTGGTCCTGACTGATCAGTCTGGGCGACGCCTTTCCCGGAATCGCGGCTGTCGTGATGATGAGGTCAGAGCTTTGAATGTGCTTGGTGAGGGCCGCGTCGACTTTGACCTGTTCTTCAGGCGTGAGTGAGCGGGCGTACCCCCCCTTGCCGGTGGCGTCGACGCCTGTGTCGACAAAGCCTGCGCCCAGAGACAGAGCCTGCTCTTTCGTGGCCGGACGAATGTCGTAGCCTTCGACAACCGCTCCCAGACGCTGGGCGGTCGCAATGGCTTCTAGCCCCGCGACGCCCAACCCCATCACCAGCACCTTGGCCGGGCCGATAACCCCCGCCGCTGAGGTTATTTTGGGCAGGACGCCGGTCATGTGGGTCATGCCGAGGGCGACCGCGTAATAACCGGCCAGCGCTGACTGGCTTGACAGGGCGTCCATTGCCTGCGCCCGAGATATCCTCGGAACGCGCTCCATCGCAAAGCAAGTGATCTTCTTCGCCAAAAGCCGCTTCACCAGTTCCGGCTCATTCGCCGCATAGATGAATGAAATCAGGATCGCGCCAGGTTTCATCGCGTCGATCACCGGCAGAGCGGGTGGCTGGACCGACAGCACCACGTCTGCCTGCGCGACCAGGGCGCCCCGGTCGCTTATGAATTCAACGTCATTGAACGCAGATTCAGTTAGACGAACCCTGTCGCCCGCGCCGGTCTGCATGTGCAGTCTGGCGCCGAGCTTGATCAGTTTTGGGACAACAGACGGCGTGAGGGCCACGCGCCGCTCATGGGCTCGTGTCTCCTTCAAAACGGCGACGTTCACGTACATTGGGGTTCCCGTTCATGTGCACCTAAGTCCAGCGGGAGCGCCTGGATGGAGGCGTGCGCTCCCGCCGTCCGGACCTAGCTCGGCGCGTGCATGGTCGCGTGGCGGACCAGTTTCTTGTTCACAAATTCCTGGATGCCCATGTCGCCCAGCTCGCGGCCATAGCCCGAGTTCTTGATCCCGCCGAAGGGAAGCTCAGCGTCGGACCAATCGATATTGTTGATGAACATCATCCCCGTCTCGACCTTGGAGGCGACCCGCTTGCCGCGCGCCACGTCCTTGGTCCAGACCGAGCCGCCAAGGCCAAA
>CAIOJR010000107.1 GCA_903858685.1 uncultured Caulobacterales bacterium
CCTTGCCCACAATCCCGATAATTCCGCACATGCTCTGGACGTTCCAAGTTTCAAGGTGTTCCGGCTTTAGCAAGCTTCGGATGAATATGGGACTAAAACTCGGTTACGGATCATTGCAGGCGGCGATCAACAGTCAGGGGCGATTTAAGCTCAATTGGTGGGCACGCTGATGACGGCGCCGCGCGCCTTTAGCCTGTCCAGGACGCCATTGGCGCGGTCCAGATAACGCATGTCGACCAGCGCGACCGATTTTCCGGGACGAGACAGGGCGTCGTCCATGGCGAAGACCGCGTCTGCCGTGCCGCGTTCGGTCATGGCCTGGATGCTGGGCAGGTCCTCCAGACAATCGGCGGCGGCGGCGCGCACGCGGCGCATGGCGGCGACATCTCCATGCGCCCAGGCATTGGCGGCCTCGCGCGCGGGGCCGGCTTCCCAGTCGAACTGGGCCATTTCGGCATGGAAACAGGCCAGTCCGTGCGCGTCGTCCATTCCGGTGATCACCTTGATCAGAGGCGCGGCCTTCAGCCGTCCCATCTCACGGACGGGAACGCCCATGGACCTTGCCAGGCGGGTCAGGGTGGAGACGGGCTTGGCGCTGGACAGGCCCGCCGCCTTGCGCAGGTCGTCGATCAGCGCAGCCCCGGCCACGACCGGCTTCCAGTGCTCATAATGCCTTGGATCGGCATGAGCGGTTCTGGTTGCGCGGAGGAAGGTCTGCTGGTCCGCCGGGCTCAGCACCTGGTCCAGAGTGCGGCCGCCGGAATTGTGCAAGGTGTTGGCGGCGATGGCCAGACCCATGGCGTCGAACACGCCCAGACGCGGCTCCGGCGGGACCAGCAGGGCGTGGGCGCCGTCCAGCGCATGGGTCATGCGTCCAGCGTCCCACTGCAACATGTGCGGCAGGGGGCGGATGAAGCCCAGAATCACCACCTGTGAATCGCCGCGTGTGACCCGCCAGATGGCGGGGCCGGGCATGTTGACCTGCACCGGCGCCAGTTCATCCACCACGGCGCTTTCATCCGATGGTGTCAGGACCGGGGCGGGGGGATCGGCGATTGCCAGGACCGACAGGCTGATCGCCCACGAGGCGGCCAGAGCTGACAGGACGGCGTGCATGAGACGCCTGGACTTGACTGTCAGCATGGCAACCTCGGACCGATCAGAACCTGGCGCTTACAGAGCGCGGACTTGGCTGGAATATTGTCGCTCTGCACCCAGGCCGCAACCCGTCGCGATCAGGCGACGCCCTGACGCAGCAGGTCGTGAATATGCAACACCCCGACCGGGCGGGTCTGGTCAACGACAAACAGGACCGTGATGCGACGCTCATTCATCAGGTTGAGCGCCTCGCCCGCAAGCATGGTCGGCGGAGCGGTGAGGGGGGCGGCGGTCATCACCTCGCCCGCTGTCTTGGTCATCAGGCCGTCCATGTGACGGCGAAGGTCGCCGTCGGTGATGATGCCGACCAGAGCGCCATCGTCATTGACCACGCCGGCGCAGCCAAAGCGCTTTTGCGTCATCAGCAGAAGCGTCGCCGCCATGGGCGCGTCCAGACGGGCCAGCGGCGTTTCCTCGCCAGCATGCATCAGTTCCGCGACCGTGCGAAGCGCCGCGCCCAGCTTGCCGCCGGGATGGAAGACCTTGAAGTCCTGCGCTCCAAAGCCGCGTCGCTCGATCAGCGCCACCGCCAGAGCGTCGCCCAGCGCAATCTGCAGGGTGGTCGAAGTGGTCGGCGCATTGAAGGCGTCCACCGCTTCGGCCGAATCCGGCAAAAGCAGCAACAGGTCGCAGCCGCGGCCCAGGGCGCTGTCAGCATCGGCCGTCACGCCGATCAGCGGGATGTCGAAGCGGCCGCAATAGGCGATGATGTCAGCCAGTTCGCGCGTTTCGCCCGTTTTGGACAGGGCCAGCACCGCGTCATCGGCGCCGATCATGCCCAGGTCCCCGTGGCTCGCCTCGCCGGGATGAACAAACATGGCGGGCTGGCCGGTTGAGGCGAGCGTCGCGGCGATCTTGCGCGCGACATGACCCGACTTGCCCATGCCAGTGCAGACAAGGCGGCCTTTCAGTCCGCCGACCAGATCCACGGCGTCGGCGAAGGGCGCGCCCAGTTCGTCGGCCATGCGCGTCAGGGCCTGAGCTTCCAGCGTCAGGGCGCGGCGGCCTGCGGCGATCACATCGTCACGACTGGTCATGGTCTTAAAGCGGTCCATGCAGGTGGACAGGCGGCGGCGCCTTGGCCTTGGCCTTTGCGGCCGCAGCGGCGGCCTCAGCCTCAGCCTGCACCTGATAGACAGGCCGATGCCCGAACGGACGGGGCGAGCGCTTGCCAAGCCCTTGCGGCCAGACCAGCGCCAGCGCCACCATCAGGACGGAGGCCACAGCACAGACGGTGAAGAAGAGTCGGTCAGACATTGTGCTCCCTTAGACCATCTTGTCGTATTTCGAAACCAGCCAGGGCCGGAACATCCATGGCGCCCTTTCCCAGACCTGTTATCCTTGAGGCGGCATGCACCGGCGTGCGTGCATCTGGAGAGGCGCCATGACAGTTTCGAACGCCAGTTTGGGCGGCGTATTGATCATCCCTGTGCTGCTGGTCCTGCTGGTGACCTTCTTCCGGGGGTTCGGCATCAATCAGGAATATCAGCGCGCTGTGGTTTACCGGTTGGGACGACTAAAGGGTGTGAAGGGCCCTGGGGTCTTCTGGATGATTCCGTGGCTGGAGCGCTTTGTGCGCGTCGACATCCGCACGATCACCGTCAGTCTGGCGACGCAGGAAACGATCACCAAGGACGGGCTCGCCGTGAAGGTGAACGCCACCCTGTGGTATCAGGTGACGGACCCGCGTCTGGCGGTGAATGCGGTGATCAATCGCGACGACGCCATTCTGCAGGCGGCGGAAACCGCCCTGCGCGATACGATCGGCCAGCACGCTCTGGACGACCTGCTCAAGGACAGGATGAGCGTCAACGCCAAGCTGATGGACCTGTTGTCGCGCGGCGCCGCCAAGTGGGGCATCGAGATTGACGCGGTGGAGATCCGCGATCTGGATATTCCTGAAACCATGCAACGCGCCCTGGCGCGGGAGGCCGAGGCCAGCCGCGAAGCGCGCGCCCGTCTGATCAAGGCGCAAGGCGAGGAAGTGGCGGCGGCGACCCTGGTTCGGGCCGCTGAAGCGATTGCGGCTGCGCCCGGCGCGCTGGAGCTTCGTCGTCTGCAAACCCTGACGGAAATTGGCGCCGAGCATAATTCCACCATCATTGTCGCCATGCCGATGGAGCTTTTGTCCCTGGGCAAGCGCGCTTCGGACTAGGTTCGACTTGACGGGAGGGGCGGGGATGATTAGCCGCACCGCAAGCCATGCCTGATGCGGAGCCGCCCATGCCGACCCTGATCCTTACCCGTCACGGCCAGAGCCAGTGGAATCTGGAAAATCGCTTCACAGGCTGGGTTGACGTGGACCTGACGGATCAGGGCGTGGCCGAAGCGGAACGCGGCGGCCGGCTGATCCGTGAGGCCGGGCTAGAGATTGATCGCGCCTATACCTCTGTCCTGACCCGCGCCATCCGCACCTGCAATCTGAATCTGCGCCTGGCCGGTCAGGCCTGGGTGCCGGTGGTGAAGGACTGGCGTCTGAATGAGCGTCATTATGGCGGTCTGACGGGGCTGAACAAGGCGGAGACCGCCGCCCAGCATGGCGAGGAACAGGTTCTGGTCTGGCGCCGCTCCTATGACATCCCGCCGCCGCCCCTGTCGGCCGGGTCAGGCTATGACTTTGGCGGGGACCGCCGTTATCAGGGCGTTGACGTGCCCGCCACCGAAAGTCTGAAAATGACGCTGGAGCGGGTGTTGCCCTATTGGGCCGCAGACATCGCGCCCAAACTGGCGGCGGGAGAGACGGTGCTGGTGGCGGCCCACGGAAACTCCCTGCGCGCGATCGTCAAGCACCTGTTCAATGTCGGAGAGACGGAGATCGTCCATGTGGAGATCCCCACCTCCAATCCGCTGGTGATTGATCTGGCCGCCGACGGCGCGACCGTAACCGGAGCGCGATATCTCGATACGGCCCGCGCTCAGCCCCTGCCGAAAACACCTCATTAATCCTATCCGTTCAGAATGACCCAAGCCCTTACCGGATCGGGTCATGTCGGACATAGATATCAGCGCATCGCTTCGGAAGGTTCTTCAATCTGAAGTTGATGAAATTTGTCGGCGGCATGACCGCCTGTGGCGGGGCGCGCCCAATGGGGCGCGCGCCAATTTCGCCTATACAGACCTGACGGGCCTTGTCCTGGCTGGCCGAAATCTCAGCGACGCCGATTTTACCGGCGCCAGAATGTGCGGGGTCGACCTCAGTCGCGCGACCCTGGACCACGCCATTCTGTTTGGCGTTGATCTTCAGGAGGCCCGGCTGGTCTCCGCATCGCTTCGGCGCGCGGACCTGCGCGGCGCCTGTCTGCGGGGCGCAGATCTGAGCGGAGCGGACCTGTTTGAATCGGACCTTCGGGAAGGCAGCATCGCGGCTCATGACCGCATCGCCGGTTATCGCAAGATCGTGCACGGCGTTCGCGCGACGGAGGCGACCGGCGTCAACATGTCTGGCGCCAACCTGCAACGCTCCAAGATGTCCGGCGTCGTGGCCCTTCAGGCGGACTTTTCCGATGCCGTGATGAAGGACGTCAAGCTGGTCAGGGCCAATCTCAAACAGGCCAATCTGGCGGGGGCGGACCTTGCGGGCGCCGATCTGTCCGGGGCGGATCTGCAGGGCGCCAATCTGCGCGACGCGGTGCTGGTCGGCGCCCATACCCAGAACTGGAATATCGGCAATGCCGATATGACGGGCGTGCTGACTGACAAGCCCGTGGGCAAGAGCGTTTCGGAGCTTCCCTATGGTGAAATGCTGAGCGCCCACGCGCTTTGGTGTGAAACGGGCGGGGCGCAGGGGTGGCCCTCCAGCTTTGACGGTGCGGATCTGCGCTCTCTGAAGTCCATAAAGGGGTTGAACCTGACCGCCCTGTCGGCGCGCGGCGCGGTGTTTTACGGGCTGGATATGAGCGGCGTGCAGCTTCAGGGCGCGCGGCTCGATGGCGCTGACCTGCGCTGCTGCAATCTGGTCGGTGCAGATCTGCGCGGCGTGCGGCTGACGGGGGCGCGTCTGTCCCTGGCGGATCTGCGATCTGCTCAGCTTGGGCCGCTTTATCTGGGTGCGGAGCGTATGCTGCCTGCAAATCTGAGCCAGACCATCGCCAAGAAGGCGGACTTTTCTTCAGCCGACCTGCGTCGCTGCGATCTGCGCGAGGCCGACCTGGATCGGTGCAACTTCACCAACGCCATCGTCCGGGACATTGATCTGACCGGGGCGATCCTGACCGGCATTCAGGGGCTTCGGCTGCTGGACTGAGAGGGTGAACAAAATGGGGCGACGCTGTGAAGCGCCGCCCCGTCTGTCTCTAGCGGCTCACAGCCTGTCAGGCGGCCTGAACCTCGCCTTCGATGGTCGGCTTGCCCGCGCCAATCGGGATGACCCGGGGCTTCAGGCTTTCCGGCAGTTCGCGCTTGAGGGAGATAGACAACAAGCCATCGGCCAGCTGGGCGTCGGTGACGACAACATAGTCGGCAAGCTGGAAGCGCCGCTCAAAGTTGCGCTCGGCCAGACCGCGATGCAGGAATCGACGCTGGTCGTCATTGGCGGACTTCTTGCCGGTTACCGTCAGCACATTTTCCCTGGCCTCGATCGTCAGGTCCTCGGGACGGAATCCGGCGACGGCCAGCTCGATCCGATAGGCGTTCTCGCCCACGGTTTCGATGTTGTAGGGGGGGTAGCCGTTGGACACTTCAGACTTTGCAGCGGCTTCAAGTATGTGAGCCAGCCGGTCGAAGCCTACGGCGGACCGATAGAGCGGGGCGAAATCAACAGTACGCATTTGGCATCCTCCTAAACGAAGCAAGGTTGCGAGAGCCCCCGTCTGCGTAAACGGGAGCCCCGATCAGGACAGTATCGACCCGATTTGGCGTCGACCGGTCCATGCAGACCCAGACATCCGGCATCCGCACGTGTAAGAAATGGGGGGTGCATGTTCCTCGTCAAGAGGGGGGGGGCGTCTTCATTTGATCGACCGCGCCACCACATTTGGTTCTGCAAAACAGGGGATGAGACCATGACATCAAACGTGACAGCTCACGCCGCCGCCGGTCTGGCGACGCTCGCTCTGGTTCTGGGGGGCGCAGGACTGGTCGCCCAGGCGCAGACCCGCCCCGATTTGAAAACGGTTCAGGCCAGGCATGTCGGGCCGCCGCACGAGATGGAGGACACGGTTCTCCTGGATGTGCTGAAGGGCGCGCAGCGTCCCGCAGCAGACACCGCGCGCGACGGCGCCCGTCACCCGCTGGAAAGCCTGACCTTCTGGGGGCTGCGCCCCGGAATGACCGTGGTGGAGATCTCGCCGGGCGGCGGGTACTGGACACAGATCCTGGCGCCCTATCTGGCCCGCACGAACGGCCGCTATATCGCCGCAGGCCCCGATGGTGACGCTCCCGGTGCGACCGAAGGCCGAAAGAAAGCGGAGGCGGCGTTCAAGGCCAAGTTCGCCGACCCGTCCTATGGCGTCTGGACCTATGTCGGCGCCGGGATGACGGCGGGGCCCCTGGCGCCCGCCGGAACCGCCGATCTGGTGCTGACGGCGCGCAATGTTCACAACTGGCTCTGGCAGCCGGGGCTCTTGCCCAAGATTTTGGGCGACGCCTATGCGGCGCTGAAGCCTGGCGGGATTCTTGCGATCGAAGAGCATCGGGCTGATCCGCGCGCCCAGATCGCTGACGCCCGGGACGGCTATGTGGCGGTGGCCACAGTGATCAGCGCGGCCAAGGCTGCAGGCTTTGTCTATGACGGCGCCAGCGAGGTGAACGCCAACCCGAAGGACGACAAGAATCACCCCTTCGGTGTCTGGACCCTGCCGCCAGAGCGTCAGTCCGCCGCTGACGGCAAGCCTGTCGACCCTGGCTTCGATCGGGCCAAATATGATGCGATCGGCGAAAGCGACCGCATGACCCTGCGCTTTCGCAAGCCCTGAGGGCCTCTCCGACCGGTCTGGCGTCGACTATGACCAGATTCGATGAGTTGACTTTCGCGGCGCCCCCTTGTGTCCGCCTGACTTAACGGTGTTAACTCCCGACCGCTCGGGGGCCAAAGCCGCCCGTGTTTCATTCGGAGACCTTAGACTATGGCCACCCTGCAAGAAATCACCGACCGTTTTGTCACCGCCGTCGGCGATGACTCCGGCCTGGGCAAGAGCATCAAGTTCGACCTGAAGGGCGACGGCTTCATCTATATCAATGGCGGCACGGTCAATAATGAAGACCTGCCCGCCGACTGCACCATCGTCGTGTCGAAGGACGATTTTGAAGCCATGGGCGACGGCAAGCTCGATCCCACCATGGCCTTCATGCAGGGCAAGATCAAAATCAATGGCGACATGTCCGTGGCCATGAAGCTCCAGCCTCTGCTGGCCAAGGCCCGCTGAGGCCGACATGGTGGATGAGGCGCCTCTACTATCCATTGAGCAGGCGCCCATCCCCACTGGCGGGGCTGCGCGTTGGCTGACGGCCAAGGATGGCCGTAGGCTTCGTGCAGCCCTTTTTCCTGGCGGAGACCGGCCGCGGGGTTCGGTGTTCTTAAGTCCGGGTCGGACTGAACCTATTGAAAAATACTATGAAGTTGTCGCCGATCTGCAGGCGCGCGGCTTTACCGTCGTCGTGCATGACTGGCGCGGGCAGGGGTTGTCGGATCGCCTCGCGGCCGATGATCGGCTCAAGGGTCATGCGCGCGGCTGGCGCCCCTTCATCGAAGACTATCGCCTGCTGATCGAGACATTCGAGGACGAGGCGCCCTATCCCTGGATCGCAATGGGGCATTCAATGGGCGGCGGTCTGACCATGCTGGCCTTGGCGCAGGGCGAGGATCGGTTTGCCGGCGCGGTCCTGTCGGCGCCTATGCTGGCGGTCAATACGGGCGGACGCAAACCCTTCGAAGTGGGCTTGACGGCGGCGGTCATGTGTCTGATCGGGCGCAGCGAAGCCCTGCTCATGCCTATGGCCGATCCGTTTGACGAGACGTTCGAGACCAATGTCCTGACACATGATCGGGGCCGTTGGGATCGCTGGCGCGCGCAGCTTCTCGCCTGTCGGGACCTGGCTCTGGGGGGCGTCACGTGGGGATGGCTGGACTTCGCCATGCGCCTGACGCGGCGCATTGTTGAAAGCCGTATTGTTCCGGGTCTGACGCTGCCGGTGACCATCGTCGCCGCCGCAGAGGAAAAGTTGGTCAAGAACGCCGGCGCGCGCGCCGTGGTGGCGCGGCTTTCAAAGGGCCGGTACGTCGAGGTCGAGGGCGCCTATCACGAGGTCCTTATGGAGACCGACGCTCGCCGCGCCGTTTTTTGGCGCGAGTTCGACTCAGTGGCCGATCTCGTCGCGCCCGCAGACTAGACGGCGCCGGGCGTCAACAGGGCGCGGGCCGGCTCCAGAAGCGCTTGGTCGCCCAGTATCAAGAGCTGTCCGCCGTGATGGCCGACAAGATCACCGCGCCAATTGAGCACATGGCCGCCTGCGCCGGTCAGGACCGGGATGGCGGCCTCAATGTCCCAGGATTTCAGTCCGGTTTCGACCACCAGGTCCAGCTTGCCCATGGCCACCATGGCGTAGGCATAGGCGTCGGCGCCAAAACGGGCCAGCCGCACCGACCTGTGCAGCCGGGTCCAGGCGTCCCGTTGCGGACCTTCGGGGAAAAGATAAGGGTCTGTGGTGGCGATCAGCGCGCTCGACAAGGCGTTGCAAGGGCGCGTTTGCAGAATGTGTTCCGCAGAACCGGTCACAAGACGCGCGCGAGCGTCGCAGCCGACAAAAAATTCATCCAGAAACGGTTGGGCGATAACGCCGACAATGGTGCGACCAAGATGGCGCAGGCCAATGAGGGTGGTCCAGAGCGGCAGTCCGGAGATAAAGGCGCGCGTGCCGTCAATCGGGTCCAGCACCCAGACAAATTCCGCATCCGGGCGGTCTTCGCCATATTCTTCGCCGATCACGCCGTGCTCGGGAAAACGGGCGGATATGGCCAGTCGAATCGCGGCTTCTGCGCCCTTGTCGGCCTCGGTCACGGGGTCAAAGCCGCGTCCGGATTTGGCGCCCTTGTCGTCTAACCCGTGGTCCGCCCGGAAAAGGGGCAGGATCACTCGCCCGGCGATCCGGGCGAGTTCCACGGCGAAGGATTCAAGGTCTGCGATCTGTTGAGCCGTAAGAGCCTTTGTCATGCGCCATGGCTTAACCAATGCCTTGGCGCGTGAAAAGGCGCCTAAACGGCGTTGTCGTTATTTAACGACTTGGCCAGATCCAGCAGGCGGCGGCGCGGGCGTTCGCCCAGCTGATAATAGGCGCGGATGAGGTCCATGGTTTCCTTACGGGCCAGGACTTCGCCTGAGCGGGGCTCTTCGACCACCGGAGCCGCCTCGACGATCGGCTGAGCGGGCTCGCCTTCGTCCAGACCGTCATAGAAATAGCCCACCGGCACTTCCAGTGCATTGGCCAGTTGCCAGAGGCGGGCGGCAGAGATGCGGTTCGCACCGCACTCGTATTTCTGAACCTGTTGAAACCGGATGCCGATGGCAGCGGCCAGTTGTTGTTGCGTCAAGCCAAGCAGACGTCGGCGTCGGCGCAGTCTCTTGCCCAGATGGAGATCAATATCATTCGCCATGACTCAGCCCTTTGAAGATCGCTGTAGCGTCCCAAACCGGGACGCCTCGGCTTCGACGGGGCAAATCGCGTGCCGCGCTTCTCCAGTTGGGCGAGGTCGGTTCCGTGTCCACAGATGCAAGAACCTGACCGATTAGCATGACAACTATGTGCGCCTTGTCGCAGAATTGATACTGTTGGCCGTGATCAGAGACTCATTCTCCGCATGAGCCAGCTCAATTGTTCGGCGTAGCCCTGAGGCCAGAACAGCCGGGGTGATCGGCTTGGCCAGATGCAGGTCAGCACCGGCCGCAAGGGCGGCTGCGACGTTTTCCGGCATGGTTGCGGCGGTCAACATGGCTATGGGCGTGCGAGGGCGGCGCATTTCGCGTTCCAGAGTGCGGATCAGACGGATCGCCTCCAGCCCGTCCATGATGGGCATCTGCATGTCCATCAGCACCACGTCGAACTCCGCCGAGAGCCAAGCATCCACCGCAGCGCGCCCGTCCTCCACAAGGGTCAGGCTGGAGGCGGCGGGCAGCAGCATCAGTTCGATGACCTTGCGATTGGTGGGATGATCGTCCGCGGCCAGAATACGCAGCTTTTCGTCTCTGCCGGGCGTCCAGGCGGGTATTGGCGCCTGGGCTGCTCTTGGGAGATCCAGCAGAAGCGTGAAGGCGGCGCCGCAGCCCGGCGCGCCCTCGACCAGCACGTCGCCGTCCATGCGCTCCATGATGGATTTAACGATCGCCAGTCCCAGACCGCATCCTGAGGGACGAGGGTCCTGGTCCTGCTCAAAGGGCCTGAACAGGCGTTCGCCATCTACCGGGTCGAGGCCAGCGCCGGTGTCGCTCACGCAGATCCGCACCGCCAGTCGATCCGGATCGGGGCCTGTCTGGGCGTTCGCCCGCAGGCTGACCCGCCCGGCTTCGGTGAACTTGACGGCGTTGGACAAGAGGTTGCTCACCGCCTGCCGCAGTCGCACAGGGTCGGCGTCGACGACAACGCCCGGGTCGAGGTCGATCTGCACCTCAAAGATCAATCCCTTTCCGATCACCATGGGACGTGCAGCGTCGGCGATCTCGGTCAGGCATGTGGTCAGGTTGAAGGGCTCAGTATTGAGGTCCAGCAGACCCGTTTCGAGTTGCGAGGCGTCGAACAGGTCCGAGACCAGCGCCACCACCGCACGGGTCGAGGCTGAGGCCAGATCGCACATTTCACGCTGACGCCGGGTCAGGCGAGATTGGGAGAGAAGATCGATTGTGCCCGCGACGCCATTCAGAGGCGTGCGCAGATCATGGCTCATGCGGGTCAGAAAGGCTGACTTCGCGTCGCTGGCGCGACGGAACTGGACGGCGAGGCCAAGGCTCTTTGCGCGCTCGCCCTCAAGCGACAGGTTCAGTTGAACCATCCGCATATGGTCGCATGCGAGATTGCGCATCACCTTCTGACGCAGCAGAGCGCCCGCCATGGCGGCGAGGCCTGCTGGCGCTTCGCTCAGGGCGACACCTTCACGAATCGATGCTGGCAAGGACAGGATCGCCGTCAGGGCCCCGGCGCAGGCGAGGGCTGTGGAAATGACGGCGGTGGCGGGCGTTGGTCCCACCATGGCGAAAATCAGCGCCAGAATAGCGAAATCGAAGCTCGCCGTCGTCGCCTCTCCACAGGCCAGCCGGACGAAGACAGTGGCGGTGACGCACAGATTGAACACTGTGACGGCGCAGGCCTGTTTCCGGATGGCGGCGGCGGATCGACGAAGCAGGCCAGCGCCGGCAAAGCCCGCAGCGCTTGCACCCAGATCCGCCAGACTGACCCAGCCTTCAGCCTGACGCGGCCCGGTCAGCGCGCCGGTCAGTGCCGCCAGCGCACAGGCAGAGCTGGCGATCAGCAGATAGGTGCGGACGATGGGCAGATAGAGCGCCTGCAGTCGCTCGACAAAGGGAGGTCTAGGTTCTGTGGGGGCCATAGGATCTTTGCTGCCGGGTCCGCTGTTGCGTCCTGCAGAAAAGGCCTTGCGCCCTTAAAGATTGTATAACCGCTACAAATTTCGCGTGAAAGGTTCAGTCCTCGCGAACCTTGCGCTTGCGGAAGGACGGGTTCAGCACCTGCTTGCGCAGGCGGATCGCCTTGGGCGTGACCTCGACCAGTTCATCATCGTCGATATAGGCGATCGCCTGTTCCAGGGTCAGGCGGCGGGGCGGGGTGAGGCGGATGGCCTCGTCCTTGCCCGAGGCGCGGACATTGGTCAGCTGCTTGGCCTTCATCGGGTTGACGTCCATGTCGTCGAACCGGGCGTTCTCGCCGATGATCATGCCCTGATAGGTCTTTTCGCCCGCGCCGACGAACATGACGCCGCGCTCTTCGAGGTTCCAGAGCGCGTAGGCTGCGGTTTCGCCGTCGGAGTTGGACACCAGCACGCCGCGCAGGCGGCCTTCGATGGCGCCGCGGTGCGGTTCGTAATGGCTGAACACGCGGTTCAGCACGCCCGAGCCGCGCGTGTCGGTCAGGAACTCGCCCTGATAGCCGATCAGGGAGCGCGAAGGCGCTTCCAGGGTGATGCGGGTCTTTGCGGCGCCGGACGGACGCATGTCCTTCAGCTCGGCCTTGCGCGCCGACAGTTTTTCGATGACGACGCCGGAATATTCGTCATCCACGTCGATCACGACTTCTTCGATCGGCTCCAGCCGTTGGCCGGTTTCCTCGTCCGTGCGATAGACGACGCGCGGGCGGGAGATGGACAGCTCGAAGCCTTCGCGGCGCATGTTTTCGATCAGCACGCCCAGTTGCAGTTCGCCACGACCGGCCACCTCATAGGCGTCCTTTTCGTCCGTTTCACGGACCTTGATCGCGACATTGCTTTCAGCTTCGCGCAACAGGCGCTCGCGGATGACACGGCTCTGCACCTTGTCGCCATCGCGTCCAGCCAGAGGGCTGTCATTGACGGTGACCAGCATGGAGATAGTCGGCGGGTCGATTGGCTGGGCGGGTAGAGCTTCTGTCAGGCTGATATCGCACAGGGTGTCGGCCACGGTGGCCTTGGACAAGCCGGCCAGGGCCACGATGTCGCCCGCTTCGGCCACGTCAATCGGTTGGCGTTTCAGGCCGCGGAAGGCGAGGATCTTGGTGACCCGGCCGCGTTCCACTTCCTTGCCGTCGCGCGACAGGGCCTTGATGGCCATGCCCGGGGTGATCTTGCCCGCTTCCACCCGGCCCGTCAGCAGACGGCCAAGGAAGGGGTCGCTTTCGATCAGCACGGCCAGCATCTGACCCGGCTCCGCCACGCGGGCTTCAGCCTTGGGGGAGGGGACGTGCTGGACGATCAGGTCATAGAGCGGCGCCAGACCGGTGCGCTCGTCATCCATATTGACGACGGCCCAGCCTTCCTTGCCAGACGCGTAGATGTGCGGAAAGTCGAGCTGCTCGTCGGTGGCGCCGATGGCGGCGAACAGGTCGAAGGTGTCGTTCAGCACCCGGTCCGGATCGGCGTGGGGACGGTCGACCTTGTTCAGCACCAGAATGGGACGCAAGCCCAGCTTCAGCGCCTTGCCCAGCACGAACTTGGTCTGGGGCATGACGCCTTCTTCGGCGTCCACCAGCAACAGGCAGCCGTCCACCATGCCCAAGATCCGCTCGACCTCGCCGCCGAAGTCGGCATGGCCCGGGGTGTCGATGATGTTGATGCGGGTCTCGCCGGCCTTGCCGTTCCACAGGACGGACGTGGCCTTGGCCAGGATGGTGATGCCGCGCTCGCGCTCCTGATCATTGGAGTCCATGGCCCGCTCCACTGTCGCTTCATTCGCGCGGAAAACGCCGGACTGAGCGAGGAGCTGGTCAACGAGAGTGGTCTTGCCATGGTCGACGTGGGCGATGATGGCGATGTTGCGCAAGGACATGGAACGGCGATCTGAGTCTATCGCGAGCGGTCGCGGGGGGTGGGGAGGATTGGCCGCGCTTGTACGTCACCCGCGCCCGGAAAGCCAGAGCAGCGTTGAATTCATTTCGCAGGTGCGAAATCTCGCCTCGGATCGGAAGCTTTCGGCAAGGGTCAGTCGTCCTCGCCGAAACTCAGACCTTCCCCTGCGGCCATATGGTCCCGCACAGCTTCCGGGGCGGCTGTGGCGGCCTGGTCAAAACCGTGAAGCTCTTCCGGCACGTACCAGTGGATCTTGTCGGTGTGATAGGCGGACCAGACGGCTTTCGCCACCTCGATGGGGGGAATCAGCCGCCACATGCCCTCGCTCGGCGCGCGGTCCTTGGCCTCCTGCGGCAGGATGGGCGTGTCTATCAGTCCGGGCAGGGTGTCGGCGACGCGCACGCCGTGCTTCTTCATCTCCACCGACAGGGCTTCGGTAAAGCCCTTCACCGCGTGCTTGGTGGCCGAATAGACCGCAATCCCGGCCATGCCGAAGGTGGCCGATGAGGACGAGGTGGAGAAGCACAACGACCCCGGCGTGGCCTTCAGCAGCGGCAGGGCCAGATGGGTTCCGCTAAGCACGCCGATCAGGTTCACCTGGACCACGGCCAGCACGTCCTCCCAGGGCATGTCCTCATAGGGACCGCCGCGACCAATGCCG
>CAIOJR010000108.1 GCA_903858685.1 uncultured Caulobacterales bacterium
CGTGACAGTTTCATCACTGGCATGGCTCTCAATTGCCGTGTTTGCTGGTCCATTTTATCTAGTGAGTGTCTTTCAGCTGACGGGTGCGCTTTTAAGCGGAAGAGTAATATTTAAAAATAATGCGCAAATCGTATATTTGAGTCCCTATATTTGGGCAAAGTGCGTGGATCAAGTTGTCAAATATGAGGTTGTTGCCGATCGAAAGGGTCTTCCTGTTAGTATAAAATTTTTCCTATTAGGTCAGCGCCGACCGAAGAACATATATGTGAAGTTCATGGATATTTCAGTAGACGATCTACGGTGCAAAGTTGACGGAATTCTGGGCCGCATTCAGTGAGTTGTGAACCCCACCCGGATTGAATCCTTGAACTGACCCACATAAGGCCCACACCGACTTAGCGCCAGGAGCGCCTTGGCCTCAGCTGCCAGGCGCGCTTCATCCGCAGACTGTCCATTGGGCCGAAGGATCTTGGGCGGGGAAGAGACCCGTCCGTTCTTCAGAGCCACCTCCAGGGTGACCGCTACCTTTGCCTGACCCGGCATCTTGCGCCAGCAGGGCTCAATCTGCGCCCAAAGATCTCCATCCCCAGTGTTCGCGGCGCCAACCTGACCCGGCTTGCCTGCCTTTGCCTTGTCATCCCGAGTCGATTGAGTATCGACCGGCCCCAAGCCACGTCCCGTCCCTGTATCAGACTTGCCATTGGTCCCAGATTTCCCACTGGAGACTGCCGGGTCTACAGCCTGCATGAGGGCGTCCAGATTGGCCGCAGGACTGGGCGATGACGGCGCAACCTTGTTCGAAGCGGCCAGCTCAGCGGGCTGGTTTTGCGTAACGCGCTGCATCAAGGCCGCAAGCTGCGGCGAATCCTGAGGAGGGGACGCAGCGCGAGGCGCGCCATCAATCCCGGCAAGTGTGACCTCAATGACATTGTCATCCTCGCCAGCCAGATCCAGCTGAGAGAGCTTGCCTCCGGATAAGCCGCCCAGACACATCAAGGCCACCCCCAGATGAACAAGGATCGCTCCACTTACAGCGCTCCAACGCCGCCGGGCCGCCGGGGACAATCGTGATAGACCGTCTCTGACCCCATGAGCTGCAGGATTGGAGGTGTCCTCTAACGACACAACGAAATACTCTGACCCTAAGTTGCGCCGGTCACTCTATATGATAATCTGATGCGTGTGAATTCGTCAGGTGTGATCGGGAGCTTGATTGTGAAGGGCGGTGGACAAGTGCAATCTCCAATCGCCGGACCACAACTCCCTGATTTTTCATCTGATCAGAGCGCAGAGTCAGGCTTTGTGGCAGTGGACGCCCTGGTGGGTCTTGCCATATTGGCCGTGTCCATCGGCCTTACGCTGCAAGCGGTGCATACGGCGAACAAGCTGGCCATGAGCGCCCGAAACTATCGACAGGCGGCGCTCTTGTTGTCCCACATGTCCGGCCCCGGCTTTCAATCGACAGGCGATGTGGGTCAGTCGGGCGGGCTTGGCTGGAAGGTGACCCGCGAGGATGATCCGGAGACCGTGCCGGTCCGGCTCTGTCGTCGAACCATCGAGATCACCGAAGCGCTCTCCCACAAGGTCTATAGCACCCAATCCGTGACGACCTGCGCTCATGCTCAGCCCGGCGACGCCCCATGACCGAGGACGGTTACACCCTTGCTGAGGCCCTGGCGGCCATGCTGATCCTTGGCCTGTCGGTGGGTGGCATGGTCAAGGGCGCTGACGCCATTGGCCAGTTCGAGCGCCGAACCGCCACGGCCGCAGCCAGCACAGTGAAGTCCAAAGCCCTCGATACTCAGCTTAAGCGGCTGCTGAGTGAGGCAGGTCCTTTCCTCAGCGATGGGGAGGGTGGCTTCGTCGGCGGCGCCAACGCGCTCAGTTTCCCTTGCGCCAGCACCTGTCGCGCAGACCTGGTTTCTGAGGGGGCAGGCGCAAAGCTCAAGATCAAAGTCCTGGGCCGGGACCAGACCCTTGAGCTTGGCGCTGTTGCGCGAGGATCCCGTCCTCTGCGGTTTCAATATGAGTCCAATACGGGGAGTTTTGATCGCTGGCCCCCGTTGGACAACGCCGATCCGGGCCAGATCCCTGCCGCCTTGCGCAAAGTCTCCCTGATCGGCGGTTCGGGCGAGACATTGGCGGATGTGCGTCTGTGGCCTGAGCAGTCCAGGGACTGCGCCTTCGATTCCATCGCCCGCCTTTGCCGAAAGGCCGCCCCATGAACGATGGTGGATTTGGTCTTGGGCCACGCGTGCGTCCGGAACCGCAAGCCGAAGCGCCCAAGGCCTCAAGGGTGTTTGTCCGGTCCATAGCTACCGCGCCCGGCCTTCCTTGGGATCAGATGCGGGCTGCGGATCTGGACGCCCGCATGAGCGCGCCTCTGCCGATTATGGATCTGGCCTATCAGCTCAAACGCCTAGCTCCGTGGGCGCCGGGCCAGACTGGACAATTTGCCTGCTTCTATGCGCGAAGGGCCGATGCACGCGACGGCCTGACCGAAGAGGTCGAAGTCGAGGGACGCCGGCTTGTGGCGCGCTTTTCCTCTCCGGTTGCAGCGGCAAGGCAGCGGGCCTGGATGCTGGGTCTGGCGGGCGCCTTTGCCGTTGCGTTCGCCGTCGGAACCGTGGCGATAGGGGCCGCCCTTAGTGCTCGGGTCGATGCAGACGCCCGACTGGCGCGCCTTGAGGCGGAGCTTGAGCAGCGCAATCACGCCCTGGCGGCCAGAACCCGAAGCTTGGCTGAAGGCGCGGCCCTGGAAAACTCCGGGATCGTGGATCACGACCTTGACCATGTACTGGCGGACCTGGCCTGGGTTGCAGCCAGCAAGACTGATGAGACACGGCTTCTGAGCTGGTACTGGGATCACGGGTACATGGCGCTTGAGGTTCGGTCTGAGGCTGCGCCCTTTGTGGCGCCGGACCGGATGGTCAAGCGCAGCGCGCGGCCTGTCAGGCGAGGGGTCTGGCTCTATGGCGTCGCCCCCGCAAATGCGGTCAGCGCCGCAAATCCCCCAGCTCCGCCACAAGGAGCGCCATAGTCGTGCTCAATCTGCAAAAGCATCTTCTGTCCACATCGATTGCTGTGGCGCTTCTACTGGGAGGCGCTCTGGCGGCGGGCGCAGGGCTATCGGCCCTGGCCCGGCCGAGCGACTATGACCAGCGTCTGCACAGTCTTGAGGATCGGTTGAAGGTCCTGAAGCGCGCTGAGCGCGGGGCGGCCAGTGGTCGCACCTATCAAAAGACAACCCTGTGTCATGGCGACCTGCACGAAGCCTCCGATACGCTTCATCGGCGCCTTGTGGCGGCGACAGCCGCGGCGGGGTCAAAGCTTCAGGACAGCTTTGTCGCCGTGGGCGTTCCTGGCAAAAACACACCCGATCTGACGCCGCTCCAGTTCACCTTGCAGGCCACGGGAAGCTATCAGGCTCTGGGCTCGACCCTTGGGGAGCTGGCGAGGTCCCAGCCGGAGATCTTTGTTGAGCGTGCGGAAATGAGTTCTCAGCTCACGGAAATGACCCTCAAGATCAAAGGACAGGTGCTGTGTTGGACCGGCGCTTAGTCCTTATCGGCTCAGCAGCCCCCGTGGGCCTTTTGGCAGGCGCTCTGGTTTGGATCGCCACCGGCTCAGATGCTGGCGGCGCCAGGCCCATCGACGCCCTGCAGGCGCAAATCGGATCCGCGCCAAGCGCGCTGCACCCTCAGCCGGGACCCACCGGCATTGCGGCGTCCAATGTGACCGCAAAGCCGGTCTTTCTGATGAGCGTGGGACCGGGGGCTGTGAGCCTTCCCAGTGTGCGACTGGTCGGCGTGGCCCTCACGCCCAGGAGCCGGGCTGCGCTCTTGGCGATCGATACGGCGCCGCCGGAATGGTTTTCGGTTGGGGATGTGCGCCGAGGTCTGGTGATCAGCGCGATCACCAAGTCGACAGTGGAGCTGGATACTCAGCTTGGCCCAAGGACGGTCAGCTTTACCGAGCCCCTTGGGGCGCCGACGCCGGCGGGCGCCACTTCGCCTGCGACCAGCCCCGGGGCTGCGGTTTCGCCTCCAACTGCAGGACCTGCACCTCACCCATGACCCATTCCAGATCTGGTCAAATCTGTGCAGCGTCCTGGCTAAACCCGATGGGCGGTCTCAGCCTTGTGCTCGCCCTGAGTGTCGGGGCTGTCGTCGCCATGCCCGCAAGCGCAACTGCAAAGCCTGCGGCCGCATCCTCCAAGGCTGCAATCTACACCTTTGCCTTCAAAGAAGCGGACATCAGCCTTGTGGCCGAAGAGGTTCTGGGGCGGGGGCTTGGCGTGACCTATCTGGTGGACCCCGATGTCACCGGCAAGATGTCGTTTCGGATCGATCAGAGGCTGACGCCCTCTCAGCTCCTGGAGGCTTTTGAGGCGGCGCTCAGCGCCAATGAAGTGGTGATTGTTCGCCAGGGCGAGACCCTGGTTCTGAAGCCGCAATCCAAGGCCAAGGAAGGCGCGCCCTTGCGCGGTCCGGGGGAGACCGTTCACCGCTCGGGCTATGAAGTGGTGGCGGTGCCCCTGTCCTATGCATCGGCAAGCGAAGTCTCCAAGGCGCTTGAAGCCATCTCGCCTGGCAAGATGGTCCTCTATGCCAATGACAAGACAGGCCTAATCCTAATCGGCGGCTCTGGGCAGGAACTGACATCGGCCCTGCAGAGCATCAAACTCTTCGATCAAAACGGTTTGGCCGACAACAAGATCCGGTGGTTTGAGCTCACCAAGGCGCCAGCCTCGACGGTCTTTGAGGACCTTCGCAAGGTGCTGGATGCATCAGGGGTCGGGGGTGTGTCGATTGTTCCCCTAAAGCGGCTCAATGGCCTCTTTGTCTTTGCCCGAACCTCTGAGGCGCTTGATCAGACGGCTCAGTGGGTTGAGCGACTGGATGTGGCCTCAAAGGAGCAATCGGCCAGTCTTTGGACCTATCACGCGCGCAATGTCGCGGCTGAAGATCTGGCTCAAACCCTGGGCGGGCTTTTGGGGGATACGGGCAGCGCAACGTCACAAGGTCCGCAAAACGGGCAAACCCCTTCGCCGCTTCGTTCCAGTACAGGCGGCCTTGCAACCGGGCTTGCCGGAACAGGCGGCGCCGGGGGCTCTAATCTGTCGACCTCGAGCGGGTTCGGCTCTGGCGTAACGCCGTCCCAAACCTCAGCGGTGCGTGGTGTCTCAGGGACCTTGAGCGGAACGCCCGACGGATCTCCGGTCAAGGTGAGCATCGATCGCAGTTCCAACACGCTTTTGATCTCGGCAAGCGCGGCCGACTGGCTTGCGATCCAAAAAATGCTGGATGAGATCGATCATGCTCCCGCCCAGATCCTGATCGAGGCCTCCATTTTGGAGGTGACACTGACCAAGGATTTCAAGTTCGGGGTGGATTGGTCCGTGCTGGGCGGCAATGGCCGCTTCAAAGCCTCCAACCTGACACAAGGGGCGACCAGCGTTTCGGCAAAGGCGCCGGGTTTTGCCATCACCTATGTGGATAGCTCCATTCAGGCGGCGATCAATTCGCTGGATTCACAAACCGCCGTTGAAGTGATCTCCGCGCCCAAGATCATCGCCCTCGACAATCATAGCGCCACCTTGCAGGTCGGCGATCAGGTGCCCATCATCACCCAAAGCCAGCAGAGCACCGCCACCTCCACCGCGCCTTTGGTCAACAGTGTCGACTACCGCAACACCGGCGTCATCATGAGCGTGACCCCGCGAGTGACGGGTGAGGACAAGATCTCCCTGACGATTTCGCAAGAAGTCAGTTCAGTGTCCCAGACCACCAGTTCAGGGATCAACTCGCCCACTATCCAGCAGCGCAGGTTCGATAGCGCTCTTATTCTCAATAATGGCGGCGTCATCGCACTGGGGGGGCTGATCAGTTCTTCCAAAACCACCGGCCAGTCGGGGTTTCCGGTGCTGCAGCGCGTTCCTGGGGTTGGCGCCCTTTTTCGAGGCAAGTCCAACAGTGATCAGCGCACTGAGCTCATCATCCTGTTGAGCGCCAAGATCATTCGAAGCTCTGATGATGCGAGCCGGGTCATGAGCGACCTTCTTGCAGACATGAGCGAGGTGAAGATCCGTGGCCTTGAACGGCGCCATTGAGATGGGGGATCACGGCGCCTCAGGATACGCAACGGCGTCCGCTGCTGTTCTCAGCCTCGCATTCGCCCTTATGGCGGTCGCCTTGATGTCGCGCGCACAAGGGGCGCTTCGGCTGGCCCGGGCGGACTATGACGCCACCCGCCTTGGCATCGCCTTTGAGAGCGCTGCGGCCCAATCTGTGGCCCAGGTGATCACGGCCAAAGGGGCGGGGCCCTATGCCTTCATCGCCACGACCGATCTTGGTCCCTTTGCTGTCCAGGCAGAGCCAGAATGGCAAAAGCTGTCTGTCTCCCATTCTGACCAGCTCACCGACGAGCGGTTGAAGGCGCTTGGCGTGGGTGATCCAGCAAGCCTGCGAACGCGTCTGGACAGTCAGAAGGATATCCCGCTCAAGGCGGCGAACCCCTGGAGCGTGGAGGCGGCAAGTTCCAGCCCGGCCTGGCGGTCTTGCGCCAATTCCTTGATCTCGGTCTTTGGGACCAGTCCAACCCTTCCGGTCGTTCCCCCGGCGCCGGCCCTGACGGCCGGCGCCAATTTCCGGGTCGGAGAAATCTGGCGTCTGGTGATCCGGTCGCCATCGGGACGCACAGATGAGCGTTTCGTCCGGTTTGTCGGTGATCCTGCCCGGCCCGCCCTCGTTCTGGATCACCGTACCTTCACTCGCAAAGAGGGAGTTGCACCATGCATCGTCGCAAAGCCGTCCGTTTGAAGGATGCAGAGGCCGGTTACACCCTGACCGAAATGCTGGTGGTGATCGGGATTATCGCCCTGATCGCCGCTGTGTTGACCCCCAATCTGATGCAGCAGATGGGCCGCGCCCGAACCAAGGCGGCGCAGCTCCAGCTCGATACAGTGGCGGCTGATGTCGAGCTTTTTCGCACCGATGTGGGCCGCTATCCCACGGCTCAGGAGGGTCTGAAGGTCCTGATGAAGGCGCCTGATAGTCTAGAGGGCTGGGCGGGTCCCTATTTGAAGGACGCCAAGGCTCTGAACGATCCCTGGGGCCGGCCTATCGCCTATGTGGTGGAAAACAACGGATTGGCCTTCCATGTGGAGAGCCTGGGACCCAGCGGTCAAGCTGGGGGCACAGGCCAGATGAGAGCGCTGAGATCACCGGCGGGTGGCGGATGAGGGACATCATTGCCAAAAGTCTGACGACTGTGACCGGGCTTGTGGTTGGAAGCTATCTTGCCACCCATGCCGTGCGGTCTGCAGACCATCTGCCCTCAAGTCTTGGGCGGTCGCGCTGTGATCATTGCGATGTGCCGCTGGGGGCTTTGAGTACCATCCCTATCCTCTCCTATGTGACCCACAGGGGACGCTGTCAGGACTGTGATGGTAAAATTGATCCGATCCATCTGATTGGAGAGGTGACTGGGGGCCTTTTGGCGGCAATTGTCGCCTTCAGCCCGGTGGCAGGAGCGGCTCGGGCCTGGTTGGCCGTTATGGCGCTGGTCCTTTTGGCGACATCACTGATTGATCTTAAGACCCAAAGGCTTCCGGACGTTTTGACGGGGATAGCGCTGATCGCCGCAGTGGGCCTGCAATGGCCCAATGGGTCTGTCAGTCTTGAAGTGGGTTTTGCCGCAGCACTCGTCACAGCAGTTTGCCTGTCAGTGGTTCGCCTCTTGGGCGAGATTTTGCGTGAAAGGCCGGGTTTAGGCTGGGGTGACGTGAAACTAGCCAGTGTTTTGGCCCTTTGGCTTGGCCTTGCCACACCCTGGATGCTGGTGATCGCCTCAGGGCTTGGCCTCGTGGTGATGAGCCTGTGGCGTCCCAAGACGGGCAGACTGCCCTTTGGGCCCTTTTTGGCGCTCGGCGCCTTTACAGTGGGGCTTGGCCTTCAGACCGGCCTTTGGTCGAATGCGCTATGAGGTCTCAACGCCTGGCCATTATTGAATACCTGCGAGCCGAGGGGAGGGTTGAGCCTGCCGCATTGGCGCGCGCTGAAGCGGTAGCTGCAAAGACCCGCCAGCCTGTAGAGCAGGTGTTGAACCAACTCGGCGGTCTTAGCGATGAGGCGCTGGTGCAAGCCTATGCAGAGGTTCTTGAAGTCGCCATCTGGGATCCGGTCCGCTTGCCGGCGCTGAAGGATCTGGCCCAGATCGGTCTTTCTGTGGAATTCCTGCGCCGTAGCCGGTTGCTAGTTCTGGAGGGCGAGGGCGACAAGCTTGTCTGCGCCGGTTGTGACCCTCTGGATGCAGAGGCGCTGCAAGGCCTTCGCTTTGCCACCGGACGGCCTGTGGAGATGCTCGTCACCTCGCCCGGTGATTGGCGACGGGCCTTTGATGAGGCGTTCGACGCCCATTCGCCAGCCATGGACACTGTGGACGAGCGCCGCCTTGAGCGTGAAATCGACCTGGTGGCCGATGGCGCAGGGGAGGGGGCGGGCGCACGGTTTGTGAGCTCCGTCTTTGAGGCGGCCATTGAAGCGGGAGCCTCTGACATCCATTTCGAGCCCAGGCGTCATGATCTGTGTGTTCGTTTTCGTGTGGATGGGCGCATGTCCGTCCATCGGATTGCGCCAGCGGATCTGGCCCAGCCGGCGGTTTCCAGGGTCAAGGTGATCGCCAATCTTGATCTTGGCGAGCGCCGGCTTCCTCAGGATGGTCGGACCACCTTTGTCATTGGCGGTAAGCCGATTGATGTGCGGGTCGCCACCTCGCCCACGGTCTTTGGGGAATCTGCGGTCCTGCGCATCCTGGATCGCACCTCGGTGCCGCTGGACCTGAACGCCCTTAGTCTGAACCCAACCGTTGTCGGTCTTCTGAAGAAGGCGGCCCTTGCGTCGCACGGGCTCTTCCTTGTGACCGGACCTACCGGAAGCGGGAAGACCACGACCCTTTATGCCCTTCTTCAGACCTTCGCAGGCTCGCCAAAGAAGGTGCTGAGCGTCGAAGACCCGGTGGAATATCATTTTGAGCATGTGTCCCAGACGCAAGTGGCGCCCAATGTCGGTCTAAGCTTTGCCCAGGCGCTTCGGTCCTTTCTTCGCCAAGACCCGGATGTCATCCTGGTGGGTGAAATCAGAGATCCGGAGACGGCGGCCGTGGCGATCCAGGCGGCCATGACGGGGCATCTGGTTCTGGCCTCCATCCACGCCAATGATGCTTTGGGCGTCCTGCCAAGGCTGCAGGATATGGGGATCGAGCCCTTTCAGTTGGCGGCAGGCTTTCGGGGGGCGGTTGCGCAGCGGCTGGTTCGGCGTCTGTGTCCAGATTGCGCCCGCAAGGTTGAGGCTACCGAGGCGGATACCAGTTTCTTCAAATCCTTTGGAGCCGATCCCCCTTCGCACTGTGCAGAGCCCGTGGGTTGCCCAAAGTGCAAGGGAACCGGCTTCAAGGGGCGCATCACTGTCTCAGAGGGGTTTGGCGCCACAGAGGGCCTGCTTCGCGCCATCACCCATCCGGAGGGGAACCATGGTCTGGTGACTGAAGCCCGCCTTGGGGGCTTGCGCACTATGGTCATGGACGGCCTTGATCAAATCGCATCGGGGATGACGACGCGCGAAGAAGTGGCGGCGGCTATCTATGGCTAGCGAGGCAAGCCGCTATTCCTACAAGGCCATCAGCGCTTCAGGGCGTCGGCTTCGAGGCCATATTGACGCTGCCAGTGAGGCTGACGCCTTCGCCCAACTGGTGGCCCAGGGCATGTCACCACTGGACCTTCGGCGAGCCGCCCAGAACGACGGTGCGACTCACGTAAAGCCAACAGAGCCGCTTCGAGGGGCGGGCAGGACCGCTCGCAAGCTCAATGACAAACTGATCGCCGAGCTCCTGTCCAGCCTGGCTGCGCTTCTTCATGCTGGAGCTGACATTCGCTCCGCCCTGTCCATTCTGGGATCGAACGCCGCCCAGAGGCCAGTACAAGCCTTTTGCCGCACCCTCTCCAACCAGATCAGTGGGGGCGAAGCGGTGGATGCGGCGCTGGCGAGGCAGCTCAAGGCCTCGCATCAGTTTGTTGCAGCGCTAGCCGCAGCGGGTCAGGCGTCCGGAGATCTTGCTGGAGGCATTGAACGGGCTTCATCCATTTTAACAACGCGGATCAAATTGCGCGAGCAACTGGTCTCGGCACTCAGCTATCCGGCGTTCGTTTTCCTCAGCGCTATTGGCGCTGTTCTGGTCATTCTGCTCTTCATCATTCCGGCCATGGCGCCCTTGGCGCAGGATAATGGCGCGACCCCACCGGCATCCCTGGCTTTGATGATCGGCGCCAGTGATCTCCTGCGGCAAAACCTGGTTGGGGCGCTGATCGCAACAGGGTTGGTGGGACTTCTGCTTATTGTCGCGGCAAGGCTTGGCCTGCTGGCCAAGCCCGTGGACCAGTTTCTGATGCGAGGGCCCTTCAGGGGTATCGCCAGCGCCATGGTGTTTGGCGGCTACGCTATCGCCTTGGGATCAATGCTTTCAGCGGGGGCGCCCATGAGCGACGCCTTGCGGCTTGCCTCCAGAACCGTTCGCTCGCCGATGGCCAAATCCCAGCTAGACGCCCTAAGCCAACAGGTCCGGCAAGGCCGCTCTCTTTCCAGCGCCCTTCAGGGGATCAAGGCCATGCCGCCTGCGGTTTACAGGTTGGCTTCAGTCGGCGAGGTGGCTGGCGCCCTGGGGCCCATGCTGGTTCGGGCGGGTGAGATGGAGGAAGGCGCCGCCATCGCCAGGATCGAGGCTGTTGGCCGGCTCCTGGGCCCAATCCTGATCATTCTCTTAGGCGGAATGATCGGAACCATGATGGCTGGGCTGTTGTCTGGCTTGTCGCAGCTGGGCGGCGCAGCGCTTCAGTAGGATCACCCGCCTTAGTCGATGTGCAACCGGGCTCAGCACAACCTTGACTTATCGATCATCTCTTTGCAGTCTGGCCCGAGAGACTTTTTCGAGTGACGCTTTGTGCGCTCAGTACGGATGGAGGAGGGGCCCATGAAGGGACCAAACACGTGGTCTATGGCTGTGATTGCTGCGCTCGCCGTCTCCCTGGGTGGGGCCAGTACAGCGATGGCTCAAGCGGCTTCGGAGTCCTACTCTTATGATGCGCTCGGTCGTCTCACCAGGGTTGTCTATTCCAATGGCACGACGATCTCCTATTCCTACGATGCCGCAGGTAACCGCACCCAGGTCTCTTCAACGTCAGCGCCGGCGCGGGTTGTCGTCGTGCCCTTGCTGCACGGTCTGGTCATTCCGATTAAGTAGAGGACAGTGCGCCAGTGCTCACTCACAAGATCGCTTTGCACCTTCCTTGCCATGATCGACGCCATAGCGGGGAAGACTAGGGATCCACACCTAGCGGGATAAGGGTAAATTTGCCCTCATGACTCGCGCTTTTTAAGACCCCATCCGTCAAAAGCGGTTTTGAAGTGCGCGCAATAGTGATTTAGGGGGCATTGCACGTTCATTTTCAAAGGCCCTGTCTAGCCTTGAACGCTATTCAATGAATTATATTTGCAAAGGAAAGTAGGACGAAGATAGCAATATTGACAGGTGTCGCCCTCATCGCCTTGACCGCCACACCATCGTTGTCCGCGCCAGCGCCGGGCTTTACATCACCGACGGCTACAATCAACACTGTTTTTCCTCGGGAAGTTAACTTTGATTTCTATACCACTGCTACTTCCAATCCCATGAGCTGCAGCTCTCCAAACGTATTTCGAATTCTAAATACAAACACCAATTATAGTGCCCTAGCACTACTTTGGCAGAATTTTCGCCGGGGGATTCCCCTCGGACGATTCCAGTGATTCATAGGGAGCCTTCATTTGGGGAGGTTCGCCTTGGATA
This sequence comes from uncultured Caulobacterales bacterium, assembly GCA_903858685.1. GTDB lineage: Bacteria > Pseudomonadota > Alphaproteobacteria > Caulobacterales > Caulobacteraceae > CAIMFV01. The sequence continues at coordinate 11,881 of CAIOJR010000108.1, forward strand.
CGGAGTGGACTGAAGATCTCGAGC
>CAIOJR010000109.1 GCA_903858685.1 uncultured Caulobacterales bacterium
ATATCAGCCACGAATTCGGCTATCGCATCTCCGCCTTCCACCATGCGTCCGAAGCCTACAAGATCGCGCCTCTGCTCATCAAGGAAGGCATCTGCATCGACACATGGTCCCAGTGGTGGGGCTTCAAGATGGAGTCATTTGACGGGATCGAGGAAAACGCCGCCATGGTCGACCATGCCGGCGGTTGCGCCATCGTCCACTCCGACGACGCCCATCTGATCCAGCACCTCAATATCGAGGCGGGCGTGGCCATGGCGGCCGGCAACCGTGCGGGCCTCAACATTTCGCGCGCCCGGGCCATCCGTTGGATCACCGCCAATCCTGCCAGATCCCTGGGCATAGCCGACAAGGTCGGCACGCTTGAGCCTGGCAAGATGGCGGACGTGGTGCTGTGGAGCGCCGATCCGTTCAGCGTCTACGCCAAGCCGGAAAAGGTCTATATCGACGGCGCCCTCGCCTACGATCTCGCCGATCCGACCCGCCAGCCGCATAGCGACTTTGAACTGGGCCAGCCCAGCGACCGCGACAACCTGAAGGGAGGCGACCGCTGATGCGCGCCTATCTCATCTCCACCGCCATTCTCGCCGCCCTGTCGACGGGACTTGCCGGCGCCCGCGCCGAGACCATCGCCGTGACCCACGCCCATATCTATTCGATGGGCAAGGCGGGCGAAGTCGCCAATGGGACCGTCCTCGTCCGCGACGGCCAGATTGTCTCGGTCGGCTCCGACATCAAGGCGCCCGCCGGCGCGCGCATCATTGACGCCAAGGGCCGCATCGTCACGCCCGGCCTGTTCGTGACCGGCTCCGATCTCGGCGCCTCTGAAATCGAGGGCGTGCGCCCGACCGTCGATTCCGGCGTCTCCGGCGGCCCCTACAGCGCAGCCTTCGACGTTCAGTACAGCCTGAACCCGGATTCCACCGTCATTCCGGTCATCCGCCTGACCGGCGCGACGCGCGCCGTCGTCACGCCCCGCCTGGAAAGCGGTCGCCGCGAGCATAATGACAAGCTGTTCGCAGGACAGGCCGCGATCATCCATCTGGGCGCCTCGAGCGACAATCTCGTCAGGGCCCATGTGGCCATGGCCGTTCCCGGCGGCGAGCAGGGGGCGTCTCAGGCGGGAGGCGCGCGAGGCGCCTTCATCCTGGACCTGAAGTCGCAACTGGCCGATGCACGGGCCTACGCCCATAACAAGGCTGCCTATGAGCAGAACCGCACCCGCCCCTTCAGCCTGTCGCGTGAGGACCTGGAAGCCCTGACGCCCGTGGTCGAGGGCCGGGAGCCTCTGCTGATCGATGTGCATCGCGCTGCCGATATCCGCCAGATCCTGGCGCTCGCGCGCGAGCAGAAGGTGTCCGTCATCCTGTCCGGCGCCGAAGAAGGCTGGCGGGTGGCCGACGAGATCGCCGCCGCCCACGCCCCGGTTATTCTGGACTCAGACGAAGACCTGCCCCAGAGCTTCGAGACCCTGTCTGCAACGCTGGAAAACGCCGCGCGTCTTACCGCCGCCGGTGTCAGCGTGTCGATCCATGGACCCGGAATTCTGAATGGAGGCAAGGCGGTCAGGCTGGCGGCTGGCCGCGCCGTCAGTCGGGGCCTGCCCTGGGGCGCAGCTCTGGCGTCGGTCACGATCAATCCGGCCAAGGCCTTCGGCGTGGCTGACCGGTCCGGCTCGCTCGATCCCGGAAAGGACGCCGATCTGGTGATCTGGAGCGGGGATCCTCTGGACACCAGCGGCGCACCCGATGTGGTGATCATCAAAGGCGTCGAACAGCCTCTGACCTCACGGCCGCTCGACCTTCGTGACCGCTATCTGAAGGCGACTGACGGACGTCCGCCTGAGTATCACTGACCCAGCGCCCGGACATCAACGGCGCCGCATGGTTGATTTCGGGGCCGAAATTGACATGGCCACTCGACGCGTGCGGCCAGACACGCTCCTCTGGCCAGAACCGGCGACGGTGTCATGTCTTCTGATGGAGAGCGGCGGATGAGCGGACTAGATCGAATCTTGGCCATGCCCCTGGTGGCGATCCTGCGCGGCGTTCATCCGGACGAGGCTGTCAGCATCGGCGAAGCTCTGGTGGAATCCGGCTTTGTCTGTCTGGAAGTGCCGCTTAACTCACCCGAACCGCTGGAAAGCATCCGCCGACTGAAGGCGGCGCTGGGCGACACCGTCCTGATCGGCGCCGGCACCGTGCTGGATGTGCATGCGGTGGCCGCAGTCAAGGCGGCTGGGGGCGAGTTGATCGTGTCGCCCAACGCCGACCCCGCCGTGATAGACGCCACAACCGCCCACGGCATGATCAGCCTGCCCGCCTTCTTCACCCCCACCGAGGCCTTCAGCGCCCTGGCCGCTGGCGCGCACGGGCTGAAGCTGTTCCCGGCGGAGGGCGCAAGCCCGGCAGTGCTCAAGGCCATGCGCGCCGTCCTGCCGCAGCATGTCCCGATCTTCATCGTCGGCGGCGTCACGCCCGACAGCATGACGGCGTGGCTGGCGGCGGGGGCGACCGGTTTCGGCATAGGCTCGTCTCTCTACAAGCCCGGCGTTTCATCCCGCGAGGCGGGCGCCCACGCCCGCAGTTTCACTTCCGCCTGGAAACGCATCCACGCGGTCAAACCCTAACTCGGCGTTTCGGCCCGATGTTACTGATAAACGATTGCAAATGGCGGCGTATTTCTGCGACAACCGCCCCGACGGCCTGAATTTACGGCAGGAGCGGAGAATATGACGGGGGCGCTTTGCTGTCGTATTTCACCGGTTTTACACCTTGCAGGCCACCAGCTAGGCGAGACTTATGGCAGGTGAACGCAATCCAGGAACAAGACGCCTAAAGATGGCGGACATCGCCCGAATGGCTGGCGTTTCCATCTCCACGGTCTCGCGCGCCCTCGCCGGCAGCCCGCTGATTCCGGACGCCACACGGGAAATGATCTCCGAAATTGCACGCGCCAACGGCTATGTGGTGAACCCCTTCGCCAGAGGCCTGAGGCTCAAGCGCACCCAGACCATTGGCGTCGTCATCCCTCTGGGTCATGAAACACGCCAACTGATCTCCGATCCGTTCTTTCTGGAAATGCTGGGGCATCTGGCCGACGAGATCACACTGCGCGGCTATGAGATTCTTCTGTCCAAGATCGCCCCGCCGAAACCAGGCTGGCTGGAGACGGTCATCCAGTCTCAACGCACCGACGGGCTTGTCATCATCGGCCAGAGCGACCAGCACGAGGCCCTTGTTTCAGCCAGCGAAAACTACGAACCCATGGTGGTCTGGGGCGCGCACCTGCCAGGGCAGACCTATTGCGCCGTGGGCGTGGACAACGAAGCCGGCGGCTATCTGGCCACCCGGCATCTGGTGGATCGTGGCCGACGTCACATCGCCTTTCTGGGCGATGCTGAATTGCCCGAAATCAAACAGCGCCATCAGGGCTACTTGCGGGCCTGCCGGGAGTTCGGCCTGAACTATGATCCAAGACTGGACGCCCGCTCGGAGTTCACGGCGGAAACAGCGGCCCAGGCCTCGGAACGACTGGTCATGTCGGGCGTAGAAATGGACGCGATCTTCGCCGCCTCCGATGTGATCGCGCTGGCCGCTATCAACGCCCTGAAACATCACGGCAAAAGTGTTCCTGATGACGTGGCCGTGGTCGGATTTGATGATTCCACCATCGCCGCCCACACCAATCCGCCTCTGACCACCATCCGTCAGGATCTGCAGAAGGCGGCGAAACTGCTCATCGAGAACCTGTTTCAGCGCCTGGACGGCAATCTGACGCCGGGCGACACCATGGCGCCGGAACTGGTCATTCGTCAGTCCTCCTGACGAAGTGGCGCAAAGCCCGCCTTTTTCCTTGCAAAGCATTGCACGGGTTCATATTCCTGCGGCCTCTCAAAGGCTCAGGATCAAGACTTCCCCTATGTCGCAGACATCTATCGTGGCCGAACAAGATCGAAAGAAAAGGCCCGAGGCAGACGTGAAGGCGGATTACGATCTGCGCTTGAGGGCCCATTCTGATCGACTGGATCGCACGCTCGAAACCGTCTATGGCGAGCGGAGCGACTTCAACGAATGGCTTGAGCGGCTTCACGCCATGATGGCCGCTGCGGCCCTCGCCCGCCCGGCCCACCTGGTCGCGCTGGATGCAAAGCGTCTGGCCGCGCCCGACTGGCTCCTGCAATCGGACACGATCGGTTACAGCGCCTATGTGGAGCGCTTCGGCGCCAACCTGAAAGGACTGATCGGACGCATCCCTTATCTGAAACGGCTCGGCGTGCGTTACCTGCACCTACTGCCCTTCTGGAAGGCGCGCGCGGGCGACAATGACGGCGGTTTCGCCGTCAGTGATTTTCTGGCCGTTCGCGAAGATGTCGGCGATATCCAGGATCTGGTCGCCCTGACCAAGGCCCTGTCAGAGGCGGGCATCGCCCTGTGCGGCGATCTCGTCCTGAATCACACAGCTGACGACCACCCCTGGGCCCTGGCGGCGAAGGCGGGCGACAGGACAGCACAGGGCTATTATCATCTGGTGGCGGACAACGATCAGGTCGCCGCCTGGGAGGCCGGTCTGATCGAGGTCTTCCCAGAGACCGCCCCCGGCAACTTTACCTGGAACGACCAGATCGGCGCCCATGTCTGGACGACCTTCTACCCGTTTCAGTGGGATCTGAACTGGTCAAACCCCGACGTTTTCCTGCAGATGGCCCGGATCGTTCTGGAACTGGCCAATATGGGTGTGGAGGTTTTCCGCCTCGACTCCGCCGCCTATCTCTGGAAGCGACTGGGCGCCGCGTGCAAGGGCGAGCCTGAATCGCACCTGCTGCTTCAGGCCCTGCGCGCGGTTTGCGACATCGTTGCTCCGGCGATCCGGCTGAAGGCTGAGGTGATCGCCCCTGTCTGCGAAACCGTGGCCTTTCTGGGCGGCGAACAGGCGCCCGAATGTCATCTGGCCTATCATGCGGGCCTGATGACGGCGGGGTGGGCGTCGCTGGCGGAAGGCGACGCCGACCTTGCGCGCCGAGTGCTGAACGATGCGCCGCCGCCGCCGTCTGGCGCGGGATGGGTCACCTATGTGCGCTGTCACGACGATATTGGCTGGATGACGCTCAAGCCGCAGATCGATCAGTCGCCCCAGCGTGCTCAGGGTCGTCTGGAAGCGATTTCGACCCATTTTTCGTCAGGTCTGACCTATGCGCGCGGCGAAAGCTTCCAGACCGGGTCCGGCCCCGGCGTGCATGGCCTGAACGGGATGGCGGCCTCGCTCCTGGGATTCGACGCCGGCGACGCCCGCGCGCTGGATCGGTTGAGCCTGCTCTATGGCCTCGCCTTTGCAGCGGGCGGCATGCCACTGATCTTCATGGGCGATGAACTGGGTCAGTCCAACGACACCAGCTGGCGCGCGGACCCCGTGCGGGCGCATGAAGGCCGCTGGCTGCATCGTCCGATGTTTGACGAGGCGGCGGCAAACGGGGGCGATGATCGCGCGACGGCGGTGAGCGGCGCCATGGCGCAACTGGTTGCGGCCCGCCGCCGGCTTCCGGCCCTGGCGCCCCAGACCGCGCCGCGCGTGCGCGATGGATTGCCGGACGCCGTGCTGGGCTTTGGGCGTGGCAAGGGCGTGTTGTGCCTGTTCAATTTTTCCGAGGCGGCCGTCACAGCCGACTTGCCGGGCGCGGGCCGATGGCGTGATCTTCTGACAGGCGCAGACCATGGCGCGACAATTGACCTCGCCCCCCTCGGAATGGCGTGGCTGACGGTGGAGGCTCTGTAATGGGACAACTTCTGGGCGGTATAGAAGCGGGCGGCACCAAGTTCGTCTGCGTCACCTCCAGCCAACCGGGCGTCATCGCCCAGCGCAAGGTGATCCCCACCACCACGCCGCAGGAGACCCTGGGCGCGGCCATCGCCTTTTTCCGCGAGCACGGCCCGATCGAGGCATTGGGCGTAGCGAGCTTCGGACCGCTGGTGCTGGATCGGGCCAGCCCCGACTATGGACAGGTCGCGGCCACCCCAAAGCCGGGCTGGACGGGCGCGGACCTGTCCGGCCTGCTGGCCAAAGCGCTGGATTGCCCGGTCGCGCTGGACACCGACGTCAATGGCGCGGGTCTGGCCGAAACCCGTCTGGGCGCCGGTCAGGGGCTTGACGTGGTGATCTATATCACGGTCGGGACAGGTCTGGGCGGCGGCCTGATCGTCAATGGCAAGCCGGTTCAGGGCCTGACCCACCCGGAAATGGGCCATGTGCGCGTGCGCCGCCACCCGGATGATCTGGATTTCAAGGGCGTCTGCCCCTTCCACGGCGATTGTCTGGAAGGGTTGGTCAGCGGCCCCGCGGCTCAGGCGCGCCTGGGCCACCCCCTGAATGACGCGCCGCTGGATCATCCGGTCTGGTCCCTGATCGGCTATTATCTGGGCCAGCTCTGCGCGACCCTGTGTCTGGTCGCCTCGCCGCGCCAGATCATTCTGGGCGGCGGCGTCATGTCCAACCTGTCCATCTTTCCGCATATACGCGCGGCCTGCGCCGAAGCGCTGAACGGCTATGTGCAGAGCGCCGCTATCGGGTCCGACACCTTCATTGTGCCGCCGGGCCTCGGCGACCGGGCGGGCGCCTTGGGGGCCTTGCTGCTCGCAGAAGACCTGCTGGCGCGCTGAATCGCCCACGATTTCAGCGCCCTTGACGGGTTTCCACCCTGTCCTGCCCGGTCATGCCTCGCCAGAGGCGTGGGATTGGGGTAAATGACAGGTGCAATTGTCTAACGCTGTCATAACCGTCGAGCCTATCATGACCCCACGCACGCCCCGCGCCCAATCCCTGCGCGAAGATATTCGCATGCTCGGCCGGATACTGGGCGACGTGATCCGCAGCCAGGCGGGCGAACGCGCCTTCAACCAGATCGAGGATATCCGCAAGGCCTCTGTGGGCTGGCATCGCGACGGCGGCGATGCGGCGGCGGAACGGCTCAAGCAGAACCTCGCCCGCCTCGCACCGCCGGAAGCAGTGAAGTTTGCGCACAGCTTCGCCCTGTTTCTGCAGGTGACCAATCTGGCGGAAGACCAGTCCGTGCGCGAGCGTTTGCGCGCGCTCAGCCGCCCCTCTTCCGATCGGCCCAACACCCTGGCCTCCGCCGTTCAGGCCCTCGAAGAAGGCGGCGTGTCCCGCAGCGCCATTCTGGCCATGACCGACCACGCCGCCGTGGCGCCGGTCATCACCGCGCATCCGACCGAGATCCGCCGCAAGAGCGTGCTGGACCGGCTCTCAGCCATTGCTGAATATCTCGACCGCCACCACAGCGGTCCTTCGGACGAGCGGCGCGACATCGAGCAGTCGATGGAAACCGAACTCGCCATTTTGTGGAACACGCGCCTGTTGCGTCAGGCGGGTCTGGCTGTGCTGGATGAAATCGACAACGCCGCCTCGTTTTTCGAGCGCACCTTCCTTGACCAGATTCCGCGCCTCTATGCCGAATGGGAAGACGCGCTGGCCACGACCGAGCCCCTGCCCAGCTTTTTACGGGTTGGTTCCTGGGTGGGCGGCGACCGCGACGGCAATCCCAATGTGACGGCCGATGTGCTGCACGCCGCCTTCCAGCGCAATGCCCGGGCGGCCCTGACCCATTATCTGGCCCAGATCGATCTTCTGGGCTCGGAACTGTCCATCGCCTCGCCACCCGCCCGCATCTCGGCCGGGCTGGCGGAGCTGGCCCGGAGCGCCCATGACCCTTCGTCCCAGCGTCAGGACGAACCCTATCGGCAAGCCCTGTCCCTGATCTATGCCCGCACGGCGGGCGCGTTGCGCGCCCTGACGGGCCGCGAACCAGCGCGGCCGCCCCGCGTCGTGGCGACGCCCTACCTCAATGCATCGGAACTGAAGGCGGATCTGGCCACGGTGCAGGATTCGCTGGTCTCTCACCACGGCGCCGCCTTTGCGACCGGCCGCCTGTCGCGTCTCATCCGCGCGGTTGACGTCTTCGGCTTCAACCTGTGTCGGCTGGACCTGCGGCAGAACTCCAATGTCCATGAGCGGGTGGTGGCCGATCTGTTGCGAGTGGCTGGGGTTTGCGCGGACTACGCAGAACTCGACGAAGGGCGCAAGATTGATCTGCTGCTGAAGGAACTGGCGCATGATCGCCCCCTTCACTCCGCCTTCGCCGCCTATACCGACGAGACCCAGGGCGAGATCGCCATCATCCGCAAGGCCGCCGAGATGGTCGAGACCTTTGGCGCGGCGTCCTTCTCCTCCTATATCATCTCCAACTGCAATGCGGTCTCGGACCTGCTGGAGACCCATCTTCTGTTGAAGGAGGCGGGCCTGTTCGCCGGCGGGGCGGCGCGTCCGGCCACCATCCTGCCCTCGCCCCTGTTCGAGACCATAGCCGATCTGCGCGAGGCGCCGGCCACCATGCGCGCCTATCTGTCGATCGACATGGTCCGACGCGCCATTGGACTGTCCCGTCCGCAGGACATCATGATCGGCTATTCCGACAGCAACAAGGACGGCTCCTACCTCACCTCGATCTGGGAAGTGCGCGAGGCCATTCACGGTCTGCAATCCCTCGCGCGCGAGACAGGCGTGGAGATCAGCTTCTTCCACGGTCGCGGCGGCGCGGTCGGACGCGGCGGGGGCTCGAGTTTCGACGCGATTGTGGCCCAGCCAGAGGCTGCAGCAGGCGGTCGCATCCGCATCACCGAACAGGGCGAAGTCGCCGCCAACAAATATTCGGACCCCCTGATCGCCAGACGCAATCTGGACAGTCTGGCCGCCGCCACGGTTCTGGCGACCATGGGCGGGGCGGCGCAGCAGGAGCCAGCGCCGGCGGACCGGGATGCGCTCGCCACCCTGTCCCAGTCCGCCTTTTGCGCCTATCGCGCCCTGGTCTATGAGACTCCGGCCTTTGTGGACTATTTCCGGGCCGCGACGCCGATTTCAGAAATCGCGACCCTCAAGATCGGCAGTCGGCCCGCCTCACGCACGCAGTCTGGGCGCATTCAGGATCTGCGCGCCATTCCATGGGTTTTTTCGTGGTCCCAGTCGCGGGTCATGCTGCCCGGCTGGTACGGGTTCGGCTCTGCCGCGGCCAGTCCGTCAACGGACATGGCGCGGCTGAAGGACCTGACCCAGACATGGCCGTTCCTGGCCACGACGCTGGCCAATATGGAAATGGTCATGGCCAAGTCGGACATGGCCATAGCCCACCGCTATGCGGGACTCTGTCCGGACCGCCATCTGGGCGAGACCATTTTCACCGCCATACATGACGAGTGGAAGCGCACGCGCGACGCCGTGCTCACCATCACTGGCCAGTCGGAACTGCTTGAGACCAACAAGGAACTGGCCGCCGTGCTGCGCGTGCGGATGCCTTATATCGACCCGCTGAACCACCTGCAGATCGAATTGATCCGCCGTCACCGCAGCGGCGAGACCGACCCCGCCATCCGCGACGCCATCCATCTGACGGTCAACGGCATCGCCGCAGGCCTGCGCAACAGCGGCTGAGCGCCCTGGAGCAAAATCCGATCTGATTGGATCGGATTTTGCTCATGGTCTTGTATAATTAGGGTATTTTCTGCGACGAACCGGTGTCCGCGTCGTCGGAAAAGACGCTAGGGCGCTTCCGCCGCCACATCTTCATCCTCTCGGATCGGCAGATCGTCTTCCGCAGACCGCTTGGTGATCAGGCGGCCGAAGAAGGGCGTGATCCAATGCTCGAAGCTGTCGACAAACTCATAAACGACCGGGATCAGCACCAGCGACAGGACGGTGGAGCTGAGCAGGCCGCCGATCACCGCGATCGCCATCGGCTTGCGGAACTCAGAGCCCTGCCCCAGCCCCAGGGCCGTGGGCAGCATGCCCGCCGCCATGGCGACCGTCGTCATCACAATCGGGCGCGCCCGTTCGCGACAGGCATTCATCAGGGCCTGGACGCGCGGCGTGCCGGACCGCTCATCCTCGATGGCGAACTCCACCAGCAGGATCGAGTTCTTTGCCGTAATACCGAACAGCATCAGGATGCCGATAAAGACGGGCATGGTGATCGCCTGCTGTGTCGCAATCAGCGCCAGAATAGCGCCAATGATCGACAGGGGCAGAGCCGCCAGGATGGTGATCGGCTTGAAGAAGCTCCCAAACAAGAGCACCAGGACCGAATAGATCAGGGCGATACCGGTGACGATGGCGCCCAGGAAGGCGGGGATCAGCTCGGCCAGAGCTTCGGCCTGCCCCACATTGGACCGACGAACACCTGGAATCTCGCCAGCGATGATCTTCTTCATGATCGGCAGGCGATTGACCTCCGCTGTCGCCGTGCCCAGAAGCGCTCCATTCAGGTCAGCCTGGACCGAGGCCCGCCGCTCCCGCCCGTAGCGCGAAATTCGGCTGGGACCGGAGGCGAAGGTCAGGTCGGCCACAGAGGCCAGCGTGGTCGAACCATCCGACCCTGTCGGGACACGGAGCTGGGACAGGACCGCCAGATCTCGCCGCGCATATTCGGGCAGGCGCACCCGGATCGGCAGGCGACGCTTGCCTTCGGAGAACTTGGCCACGGCGGGATCAATATCGCCCAGCGTCGCCACCCGCAGCACGCTGGCTATGGAGTCCGAGCCCACGCCAAGCCGCGCGGCCTCGTCCGGCTTTGGCCGCACAACCAGTTCAGGCCCGGGCGCGGCCGGATAGGGACGCAGATTGGCCAGCCCCTTGACGGTGCGCATCTCGTGCTCCAGCTCAAGCTGGGTCGCATCAAGCGCGGCTGCGTTTTCACTGGACAGAACAACGTCGATATCGGCGGAGCCCCAGTCCACGGCCGCCGTCAGCCGCACATCGGGAATCTTGCGCAGCGCCGGCCAGATCATGGACTTGAACTGCTCGGTCGTGTGCTCACGCTTGTCATTGAGGATGATGGTCAGCGTGCCGCGGTTGGGTTCGCTGGTGTCGCCGCCGCCAGACCCGATCTGGGCGAAAACCGTCTTCACCTCGGAATGGTTCAAAAGTTCGCGGGTCACGCGCTGAACAGAGGTCTCCATGTCCAGTTGGGTCGCACCCGGCGGCCCCTGCATGTCGATATAGAGATAGCCCGGATCGCCGACGGGCTGGAACCCGACCGGCAGGGCGCCCACGCCCACGAGCACGATGGTCGCCAGCACCATGAGCCCGGCAATGCCCGCACTGGCCCACATATGCTCCAGCGCCCAGTGCAGACTGCGCCTGTAGAAGGCCGGCATCTGGGCCGGCGGCTTCGGATGAGCCGTGGGCTTGAGGAAATAGGCCGCCAGAAGGGGCGTCAGGAACCGCGCCACCACCAGCGAGAACAATACCGCGACGGCGACCGTCAGGCCGAATTCCTTGAAGAACTGCCCGGATATGCCGGGCATGAACGATACTGGCGTAAAGACCACCACGATGGACATGGTGCAGGCCACCACGGCCAG
>CAIOJR010000110.1 GCA_903858685.1 uncultured Caulobacterales bacterium
GACGCGAACGCAGTCAACAAGTGGCTTTTCAACACCGATACCGTGGACAAGGTGCTCGAACACCTCATGACCCATGGGCTGAAGGTTGCCGAGGGTGACCGGCTCGGCAAGACCATCGTGTTCGCCAAGAACCACGACCATGCGATGTTCATAGCTAGCCGCTTCGACGCTAACTACCCACACCTGGCTGGCCAGTTCGCGCGGGTGATCGACTTCAAGACAGAATATGCGCAGTCGCTGATCGATGACTTTTCGATTCCTGACAAAGCGCCGCACATCGCCATATCGGTCGATATGCTCGACACCGGCATCGACGTCCCGGAGGTCGTCAATCTGGTGTTCTTCAAGATCGTTCGGTCAAAGACCAAGTTCTGGCAAATGATCGGGCGCGGTACGCGCCTTTGCCCGGACCTGTTCGGCCCAGGGCGGCACAAGGATCAGTTCCTGATTTTCGACTTCTGCCAGAATTTCGAGTTCTTCAATCAGAACCCGAAACTCACCGACGGCGCCATTGGCGTGTCGCTGGGGCAGCGCCTATTCGCCGCGCGGGTGGCGCTGGCTGGCGTCCTTCAAGACCTTACCGAGGATGAGACCTCTGACGATTTGACACGGCTCGACAACGACGTGCGGGCGCGGCTGTTTGATGAAGTCAGCGGTATGACACTCGATAATTTCTTGGTGCGTGCAAAGCGCAAGGCCGTGGAGCACTTCCAGCAAGCAGACACGTGGGAACTCCTATCCGGCGAAGATCGTGAAACGCTTGTGCACGAGGTGGCCGGTCTGCCGACCGCACTCGAAGACAATGATCTGATAGCCAAACAGTTCGATTACATCGTCCTGTCCGGGCAACTGGCCTTGCTCCAAAATCAGGCCAGCTTTTCTCGCTGCAAAGAGAAGGTCATCTCCATTGCGGCACGCCTCGAAGCGCTTGGGAACATCCCCATGGTCGCGGCGGAAATGGCGTTGATCCTTGAGCTTCAGACCGACGAGTATTGGCAGGACATTGACGCTTGGGCGCTGGAGCTGATGCGCCGCCGGTTACGGTCGTTGGTCAAGCTCATCGAGGGTGATGCGCGCGTCATCGTTTACACCGATTTCGAGGACGAGATTGGTGAAGGTCGGACTATCGACCTACCGGATGCCGGAGTCGGCACCGACAAGGCGCGCTTCCAGATGAAGGTGCGCCATTTCCTGAAGCAACACGCCGATCACATCGCCATCCAGAAGCTGCGTCGCAACGAGCAGCTTACGCCACAGGATTTGGCAGAGCTGGAGCGGATGATGGTTGCGGAAGCTGGCGCTTCAGAAGCCGACATCCAAGAAGCGAAATCCCAAGGAGGCCTTGGGCTCTTCGTGCGCTCGCTAGTCGGCCTTGAGAGGGATGCGGCGAAGCAGGCTTTCGCGGGCTTCATGGCTGACAAGAATCTGCGAGGGAACCAGATCGAGTTCATCAATCTGATCATCGACCACCTCACCGAGCGTGGCGCGATGGACCCGCGTCGTCTCTACGAAAGCCCCTTCACTGATTTTGATGACCAGGGCGTCAGCGGTGTTTTCCCTCAAGCGGACGTGCAACGCATCGTGGAGGTGTTGCACGATGTTCGGGGTAGGGCCGCCGCGTAATCAGCGGTTACGGTGCCGTAAGAACATAGTCATTCCAGCATTCTGAGGCCGTTCGTGGCCACAGCGGACCCATCAGTCATTAGCACTGACCATCACGGCTTCTGATCGGTGAGCGTTCTGCATCAGGCCCGCAGCCGATCAACCCAGCTCGCTTCCTTCGCCTTCGGCTCCGTGCAGCTCCGCTCCCTGCGGGCGCGCTGACGCGCGGGGTGTGACCGCCAGCTCGATGGCCTGCTGCCTTGGCTCCCCATGAAGCCGCGGAATGGTCCGCGGCAAACTTGGAAGGAGAACCATCATGGCCAAACAACAACCCCAACCCAAGCTGCTGGGCGCTAAACCAACCCACCGGCTCTACCGTGTCCTGGGCGATGGGCAATCCGCTAGCTGGACCCCCATCGGGGCCGCCTGGCCGAACAAGGACGGCATGGGCTTCAATCTCTCGTGCGACGCCGTGCCGCTCGGCGGGCGGTTAGTCCTGCGAGCCATCACCGAGCGCACCGGCGTCGAAGGAGGTCAGCAATGACCTCCACCCTCGCTTCAGCCAGAACGATCCGCGATCTCAATGACGCCTTCCGCAGGAATGGCTTTGCATCCGGTCAGTGGATGCTCACCAGCGGCGTTGCCGACCTCGGCCCGGAATTCATGGTCCTGGCGATCCGGGCGGTGCGGGGCTTCGATGGCTTCTCAGAGTCCAACGATCCCTACGGGGAGCATGATTTTGGCTCGTTCAATCTCGCAGGCGAAACCCTGTTCTGGAAGATCGACTATTACGATCAGACGCTGACCTACGGGTCAGACGATCCGTCCGATCCGGCGCTCACACGCCGCGTCCTGACCATCATGCTCGCCTCGGAATACTGAGGCGAGCGACGCGGGGGTGAGTCGAGTCGCCCCCGCTTTTACCTGTGTTACTGGTAGTTAAGGCGCCAAATTAGGTGCGGCCCCCGGTGCGGCCCCCTCGGCTGTTGCCTGGATTTTTTGCCACTTGCCCAAGACCATGCCCAGTAGCTTGGTCAGCTAGGTAGGCGCCGCCCTCCCAGACTACGCCGACCACGGCTCCTGTAGCGCCACCAGCAAGAGCCCCCGCCAACGCGCCCGTTCCTGCCGTGACAACGGCAGTGGTCGCTCCAGCTGCTAATCCAACTTCTGTGGCACGTTCAGCCGACAAAAAACCAATTTCTGGCAGTGACTTGCCTTCTCTAATGCCCTCAGCGGCACCACCTATAGCACCGGTGAGCGCTCCCAGACCCGTAGCAACGGGAACAGTTACCAACTCGCCGGCCAATGCCATACCGCCAGCAGCTAAGAATCCAGCGCTGCCACCGAGAACTCCCCCAGTTAGGGCACCGTGTTTTGCAGCATCTGCGA
>CAIOJR010000111.1 GCA_903858685.1 uncultured Caulobacterales bacterium
CAACCAACATCCCGATCTCGACCGCTCTGGCGCCACCAAAGCCGTCACAACTAAACCATCAGAATGAGGGGTCCCTTTTAGGCGCCGATCACCCCTCTAAAGGGGTCCCTGTTGCACGCCGCTGCACACCTGGGGCAGGACGTAGTAGCGTGAAGTGACGCATCGAAGCACAGCACAGCACGTGGCTTCGCAGACCGGTGCGCCTCTGACGGTTTAGTTGCCGTCACGCGGTCAGCAGTCAGGACGTCTGTAGATCAAGCCGCTCGCCCGACCAACCGAACTCCCTGAATGCTTCTGATGCTTTCCCATTCCTGTGGCGTAGCGTGAAAGAACCCGTCGGGCTCGCGACGAATAGGTCGGCCTGTCGGTCCCGCATGAAAACCCGCGTCATCTCCGGCTGAATCAAATGTGACCGTGAGATCCTCTGGCTCAAGGCCGTGGGACCTGAGGGCGTCGATGCGCATGTACTCCATCCATGAATCGAAACTTGTCGGAGTTCCGATATAGGCCAAAGCTTGGGACAGGCTATCGACCTGATCATCATGGCGACCTTTCGGAAACAGCATCAGTTCATGGAGGAAGTCGTCCAACCAAGGCGCGCCCCTGGGTAAGAATACACGCCCGGCTTCGATCGTCGGCGTCTGGGCGGCCAGGCGCATCACCTTGTCACCTCGCGGCTTGACGGCGGTCAGGCGGTATAGCCCCTCGTGCTTGAGTTCTTGAAGCAGCTGAATTCCGGCCGCAGCGTCTTCGATTAGAACAATCCCCGCACTATGCGCATCGGCCAGCTCACGGATCTTGCGTTTCAGTTCCGGATATTCGATCCGCGCCCGAAAGACATGGAGCAGATAGATTTCCTTGCGGTGCGTGACGCCGAAGGTCATGCAGACGCTGTAGTCGGCGACCTGGGTCGCCTTGGAAGCGCAGTCCCAGCTTTGCACGATCCTTGTGAAGGCTGGCGTCGCGCCCGGGTCATAGAAGCCAAACCAGGCCGCCTTGACCATTCCGCCGCCCGGCGGTGTCGGAGACTGCAAATACTGGGCGGCGAAGAACTCCAGCCCCATCAGCGTACGCTGCTTTTCAAGGACAGCCAGAGGTTCGCGCGAAGGGTGGAGAGCCTCACCGGCAAGCCTTTTGTGTGTCCAGTCTCCATAGGGCGTGGGGATGATGTGCAACTCATCCATGGGCGCAATTGCCGGGAAAGAGAGGAGCTGAAAGTCTGCATAATCCGTGACATGTCCGATCATGTCGTCCTCGTGGAGGCGCTGCATCACGATCAGAATGCGGTCATTGGCCTTGTTGTTGAGGCGCGTGAAAAGAGTATGCCGTGCCCAGTCGTTCGCTCGTTTGCGTTCGGCGTCTGATGCCGTTTCCCCCGGTTTCATGGGGTCATCGACGATGATCACATCTGCGCCCATACCCGTCAAAGCGCCGCCGACCGAGGTTGAGTAGCGCTTCCCACCTGCAGCAGTCGCAAGAAGGTTGATCGCCTGGCGGTCGAGGTCTGCTGCAGGAAACAGGCGCCGATACCAAGGGCTGAGCATGATGCGCCGGCAATCGGCGGCCAGCTTGTCCGACAGCTCCTGGCCATAGCTTACACAGACGATCTCGATCGACGGGTCGTGTCCCAATAACCAGGCTGGCAGCGCCACCGACGCGATGATCGACTTCAGGCTCCTCGGCGGCAACGCGATCGCCAGACGGATGTTAGTCCCCGTCCTCACACGATCGACCTCGCCGCAAAGCCGTTCGATGTGGAAATTGTTGTCGAACACATCACCGGTCAATTCCGCAAAAACGCGCTGCACAAAGACCCAGAAATCAATCCGGGTGAGCGCGTCGTATTCTTCTGGATCAAGCCTTTCCATGCGAACCTCCCCTCATCAGCGCGCGACGGATGCGCTCGACCAACAGTGCGGCGATCTCGTGGTCAGACCTGGTCATGACGGGCGCCCGGGCTACGGCCGAGGCGTTGCGCTCTTCCATCTTGCGGACATGATCAAACGTCATCTTGATGGCGCGCTGGTCGCCACCAGCGCCCTGATTCATGAGTTGCGTAGCGGCGACTTCGAGCTTGGTCTTCTTCTTGCGCTGACCCTTTTCCGTGACTGCGACCTTTTCGTTCGCCGCCCGCTCCAGGATGGTGTCGAGCGAGGTCTCCTTTTTCGGGCGCCCATTCGCGTTCCCGGTCTGGCCAGCGCGGAACCGCCCGGCAGTGTCTCTCGCACCGCTCATGACTGACCCCGTTCTTCAGAAAGGGCCTTGAAGCTCTGCCCGTCCGCAATCCGGATGGCGTCATCGCCGGTCCAGCGGCTCCACCTGCGAATGATCGTGTCGCAGTAGAGTGGATCGAGTTCTATCACCCGCGCCTTGCGGCCCAGCTTCTCGGCCGCGATCAGGGTCGTGCCAGAACCAGCAAAGGGATCGACGACCACATCGCCCCGGACGCTGGCGTCAAGGAACGCGTCGCTGATCAAGGCGAGCGGCTTGACCGTAGGGTGCATGGCCAGCGGATTACCCTCTTCACTGGTGCGAGCGAGACTTGCGGCGCCGGGGTAGCTCCAGATGTTGCTGCGGGACCGACCATATTTGCCGAGCTGGACATTGTTTCGGGGGCGTGCGCCGCCTTTGGCGTAGACGAAGAAGAACTCATGCTGAGAGCGGTAGAACGACCCCATCCCGGGCTGGTTCTTCGACCAGACGCAGATGTTGAGGAATGTCTGGTAGACCGCCTGACCTGCAAGCCCGATCTCCAGAACATGGCGCCAGTCCATCGCCCAATAGTGGACTGAACCCGGCGTCGACCACGTATGGGCTTGGCGCATGGCGCTCGTCAGGAACTTGGTGAATTCCACCGGCGTCATCTCGCCCGCAGCCATGACGAATTCACGATGTTGGTGGCGTCCAAGTCCGCTCACATGGCCGTTGATCGGCACGTTGAACGGTGGATCTGTGACAACCAGGGCCGCACGATCTTCTCCCATCAAAGTCTGCCAGGTCTGGTCTTCGAGTGCGGATCCACAGATCAGTCGGTGCTCGCCCAGCTGCCAAAGCTCACCCGCCATAACCACGGGCGGACCGCTCAAGGCATCGTGTTTTTCCCCTGCGTCGTCTTCGTCATCCAGGCCAGCTATACGCAGTTCAATTTCAGCCAGAGCAAAGCCGGTCGCCTCAAGGTCAAAATCAATCTCGACCTGGCTCAGCTCCATAAGGATCGAGCCGAGCTTGCGGTCATCCCATTTGCCAAGCTCAGCCAGCCGATTATCCGCAACCAGGAACGCCTTGATCTGCGTCTCATGGAGATGGTCGATGCGGATCGCGGGCGCCTCAGCGAGGCCAAGCTTGGTCGCCGCAGTCACGCGCGCCTGGCCCGCGACAATGCGGTCAGCGCTATCAACCAGCACGGGCACGTTGAAGCCAAAGGCCGCAATTGATTTGACCAGGCTGGCGATCTGAGACTTCGGATGCGCCCGCGGCGCATCTGGCATGGGCTTGAGACGGTCAAGCGAGATGTATTCAATTTGAAGCGGCGCGTTGCGCCTTGCGAGTGAATTGGGAGGCATGGGTCAGCTCCAAGTTAGCCGGAGCCTATCCAATTAGACCTGTCGAAGTGGCATTTGCCCCGGTCTACCGCGATTTATTTGCAGCCTTGTATTCTTTGCGGATGGTCTCTGTTCCGACGCCCTGAGATTTGGCGATCCGTCTGTAAGCTGTCATCGGCGCAATGCCTTGCTCAATCAACGCATCCACTGCGATTACAGTTTCTTCAGTGCTACGCCGCGCTGGGTTGGAACTGCGCCGACTGTCGCCACCCAATTTAGCCGCTCTGGCAATTTTCTCTCCGCGTTTGGCATGGACGTCCCATTGGAACTTCAATCGGGCTTCAGTAAACAGGCAGCCCAGTTCAAAGGCTTCATCCGCGGCCAGTCCCGCGGCCAACAGCCCTTGCTGCCCAGTGCGATCATTGACCCTGCTGAGGTAGATATTGATTTGCTGCGCGTACCACTCAGGATCTTCTCGTTCCCGCCAGTTTGGGAAGCATGACTGCCCCGTGTCAGCCTGGCAGCATTGCGGCATTTCCCGGCCCGGGCATTGATGGCTTCGATCGAAAATCGGCGAGAAAAGTGCAACCACCATTTGGCGGTTCTCAAACCAGGGCGGAGGTGGATTTGTCAGTCGGGCGACAGCTTCAACGCCTCTTATTGAAATGCGGGTTGTCTCCGATATCCCGCTACCCACCACCTTCCCATCCGGGTCTTTGACGGTGTCGCCAAAGGCTGCCAACAAGAAGCCCTTGGCCAGATCTTGTTCATCAGTCATGGGCTTCCCCGCTAACAGATACGAATCCACCTGATATTCACCTGTTATGGCCCTGATAGTTGGAATCCTCAGCCTGTTAACCGCGCAATGCCCCAGCTTTTCTAAGTGACTATTTTTATTGACAGAATCCCTCCCGGTGAGAGCGGTTTTGCTGTATTTGACCTGTTCTTTTCGGAAAAACAGGAAAAAACAGGCTCTGGACCAAAGCTCGCGACGGCGACAGACATCTATCCTCCAGACCCACACCGCCACCACGCGGACATGCGCGAACCCGGGCTTTGCTAGGGTGGCGTTAATTCTCCCGCCATTACCGTGGGTTAGCACGCTTCGCCGCATCACGTGGCGGCTCTCGCCGACCTGTTTGGCCGCGGATCTGGCCAATATAGAGCCCCCGGACCGCCCCTCTCTCTTGGGCTCATTCAAGACTTCGGGTTTGCCTGTTTGCATCGGAACATTTGCACCCCGAACTCAGACCCAATAGCGGCGACGCTCCGCCAGTCGCAGCGACACCCCCGAACGACAATCGCCCGCAGAGGCGCCTGCGGGCGATGGATGAGACTCGGAGACCTGATTCTTGTTAGCGGGCGAAGCCCATCCCCGCCGACTGGAATAATCGCCGCTGATCGTCCCAGCCGATCGGTAACGGTGATTTTGTGAGGGCCGCGACATTGAGCGCCCTCGGCTGACGTCCTTCCAGAATAATCTGCAACAGATCCGGCGCAAGCCAGGCCAGAGGCAGGATCTTGCCCGCATGCCGATCGCAATAGCCTTCGGCCTTGGCCATCGGGCTGAGGGCGGGAGCATCTCCAGATGCCAGTCGATCGGCCCAGCTCGTCGCCAGAGCGACAGCCCGGATCAGCGCCCGATCCATCCGACCCGCAGGCGCTGCGCGGTCGGGGCTTTCGATGATGGTGGCGCTGGCGCGGTGTTTGAG
>CAIOJR010000112.1 GCA_903858685.1 uncultured Caulobacterales bacterium
AATAGAAAACATCAAACCATCGACCCGATCCAGCAGGCCGCCGTGGCCGGGGATGATATCGCCGGAATCCTTCACGCCAAACCTGCGCTTCAGCATGGATTCCCAAAGGTCCCCGGCCATGGTGGCCAGACCGCCGGCCAGGCCCACCGGCGCCGCCGCCAGCAGGCTGGGTCCGCCCTCTGACGGCAACAGCCACGCGATGATGACTGCCGCCCCCATGGCGCCAGCCAGGCCGAAGCCGAAGCCCGACCATGTCTTGTTGGGTGAAAAGCTGGGCCACAATTTTGGCCCCTTGAACACATTACCGGCCGCATAGGCGCAGATATCCGCCGACCAGGTGGCGGCGAACAGCGTCGTCACCCAGCCCCGACCGCCGGAATCATCACGCAACCACAGCAAGGTCACCGCCGGACCGCCGAGATAGAGAACACCAAAGGCTATATCGAGACTGCGCCGGGACCATCCAGCAAAACGGGCGATCAGCGCCGCCAGCGCCGCCGTCAGGGGCAGGGCCAGCAAGGCCCAGGACATATGCTCCCGATAGGTCAGGAACATGGGCGCCAGAATTGCGATCATCACCAGACCGGCCGTCCGCGCCGGCGCCTCCGGCGTGCTCATCATGCCCCACTCGATCGCCAGAAGCGCACAGGCCACAGAGATCAGGATCAGGAAGGGGACGCCGCCGATCCACAGCACGGCAAAGGCTGATGGCGCCAGCACCGCCGTGGACAGCACCCTCAGCCTCAGATTGCCCCAATCAAAACGCCTAACCGGCGGCGAGGACGTCATCCACGTCTGCTCCGCCAAATCTGCGCTCTCGCGTCTTGTACTCATTCAGAGCCTCCCGCAGGGGCTCCATGCCGTAGTCCGGCCACATGACGTCCTGAAACACCAGTTCGGCATAGGCGGCCTCCCACAGGAGGAAGTTGGAAAGTCGGCGCTCTCCCGATGTGCGAATAATCAGGTCAGGCGCCGGGCCGGCCGCCGTTGAGAGGTATTGACCAAAGACCGCCTCATCGCCCACCTCCGCACGGGCCAGACCCGCCGCGACATCGCGCGCATAGCGGGCAGCGGCGTCGGCAATGTCGGCCCGTCCACCGTAATTGAACGCCACCTGGAGATGGAAACGGTCATTGTGGGCTGTGCGCGCCTCGGCATTGGCGATGATGTCGCGGATATCCTCGGAAAGACCTTCGCGTCGGCCGATGATATGGACGCGCACCCCCTCCCGCTCCAGCCGCGCAAGATCTGACTGGACATAGCTTTTCAGCAGACCCATCAGTTCGGACACCTCGCTGGCGGGTCGGCTCCAGTTTTCGGTGGAGAAACCGAATACGGTCAGCCATTCGACGCCCAGCTTGGGCGCCGCCTCCACTGTGCGCTTCAAGGCGTTCACGCCCGCACGATGCCCCAGGGTTCGCGGCATAGCGCGCTTCTTCGCCCATCGGCCATTGCCGTCCATGATGATGGCGACATGACGCGCAGACCCGTTCTCCGTTGCGTCACGGGACGGGTTGGATTCATGCGCAGGCGTCGGCGACATCATCAGGCTCCCAAATCCGCCGCGCCCGGCGGGTGACCGCAGGGTGTCTAAACCTGCATGATCTCTTGTTCCTTGATTTTCAAGGTTTCGTCGACACGTTTCACAGCCGCGTCGGTAAAGCCTTGTATCTCAGTTTCGTAACGCTTCAGGTCATCCTTGGAGATGGACCCGTCCTTCTCCGCCTTTTTAAGATCTTCCATAGCGTCGCGACGGACGTTTCGGACAGCGATTTTCTGCTGTTCGGCATATTTTCCCGCGAGCTTGACCAGTTCCTTGCGTCGCTCCTCGGTCAGGGCGGGCACGGGAATGCGCAGCGTCATTCCGTCCGTGATCGGATTGAGGCCAATTCCGGCGTTACGAATAGCCTTCTCCACGGGGATCACCATGGCCTTGTCCCATACGCTGACCGAAATCATGCGCGCCTCAGGCACGCTGATCGCGCCGACTGACGACAGGGGCATGGTGGAGCCATAGGCCTCCACAGTGATATGTTCGATCAGGCCGGAATTGGCGCGGCCGGTCCGAAGTCCGGCGAACTCTTCCTTCAGGGCCAGCACAGCCTTGTCCATGCGATCGCGAAACTTGTTCAGGTCAGGCTTGATATTGCTCATGAGGTAGGTCTTCCCGCAAAATATGAGAGGGGGCGGCCGAGATCAGCCGTTTGCGTCCACCGTCTCGGTGATCACCGTGAAAACACCCTGCCCTGCGAGCACATCGCGCAGCGCACCCGGCGCACGGATTGAAAAAACAACGATCGGAATGGCGTTCTCACGCATGAGGCTGATGGCGGAGGCGTCCATCACCTTCAGGTCCTTGGCCAGGACATCGAGATAGGTCAGACGGTCATAGCGAATGGCCTCAGGATCGCGCTTGGGATCAGCGGTATAGACGCCATCCACGCTCGTGCCCTTCAAGAGGGCGTCGCAGCCCATCTCAGCCGCACGCAGGGCGGCGGCGGTGTCGGTCGTGAAAAATGGATTGCCGGTTCCGGCGGCGAAAATCACCACCCTTCCCTTTTCCAGGTGGCGCTGGGCGCGGCGGCGAATATAGGGCTCGCACACGGTCTGCATCGGTATGGCGGACTGAACGCGCGTATCGACGCCCATCCGTTCCAGAGCATTCTGCATGGCCAGCGCGTTCATGACGGTCGCCAGCATGCCCATATAGTCAGCCCCGGCGCGCTCCATGCCCTTGGCCGCTGTCGACAGCCCGCGGAAGATATTGCCGCCGCCGATGACCAGGCAAAGCTGCACGCCCTGTCGGGCCATTTCGGCCACGCTGGCGGCCACGGCGTCCACGGTCTTCATGTCGATGCCATAGGGCGTATCGCCCATCAGCACTTCACCCGACACCTTCAACAGGACGCGTTTATAAACAGGCATGGCGAGCGCTTCAGCAGGGCGGGATGTGTCGAAGGTCATGAGCGTTCAGTCCCGTATGCTAAAGAATCAGCGGGAACAGCATAGCCAATGATGCGCCCGTGGCGACGCCAAACCCTAAGAGCGACGCACATAGAAAAAGGGCGGTGCATTGCAGCACCGCCCTTCGCTTTTATCAGGCCTGACCGGTCAGGGCGGCGACTTCGCTGGCGAAATCGTCAGTCTTCTTTTCCACGCCCTCGCCCAGAGCCAGACGGGCGAAGCCCTTGATGGCGATGGGAGCGCCCAGAGCCTTGGACTGCTCGGCGATCAATTGCTCGATGGTCTGGTCCGGGTTCATGACGAAGGCCTGCTTGAGCAGCACGACTTCTTCATAGAACTTGCGGATCCGGCCCTCGACCATCTTCTCCACCACATTGGCCGGCTTGCCCGACTGGGCGGCCTGCTCGATGAAGATGGCGCGTTCACGCTCGACCGCCGCCGGGTCCAGTTCTTCCGTCGTCAAGGCCAGGGGCGCAGTCGCAGCGACATGCATCCCGATCTTGCGGCCCAGGTCGTTCAGGGCTTCCGGATCGGCGCTGGACTCCAGAGCCACCAGCACGCCCATGCGGCCGAGATCCGGCGCCACCGCGTTATGCACATAGGCGGCCACGACGCCTTCGGTCACCGCAAAGCGGGCCGAGCGGCGCAGAACCATGTTTTCGCCAATGGTGGCGATCAGATTGGTGATGGTCTCAGCCACCACGTCGCCGTCGCTGGTCTTGGCCGCAGATACGGCTTCCACATCCCCTTCAACGCCTGTCGCCGTGGCGGCGATGGCGCGAGCGGTCTTCTGGAACAAATCATTGCGGGCCACGAAATCGGTCTCGGCGTTCAGTTCCACCAGGGCGCCCACATGGGCGGCGCCATTGCGGACCTGAGCCACGGCGACCAGACCTTCCGCCGCGACGCGGTCAGCCTTCTTGGCAGCCTTGGACAGGCCCTTGGCGCGCAGCCAGTCCAACGCAGCTTCCATATCGCCGTCGTTCTCGGACAGGGCCTTCTTGCAGTCCATCATGCCTACGCCAGACTTTTCACGCAGCTCTTTCACGAGCGCAGCCGTGATCTCGGCCATGATAAAATCCTCCGGTTTGAAAATGCAGCAGATCAGGCAGGGCCATAATCCGCAATCATATGGGTTTTACGACAGACAGAAGGACGGCGACCACGGCCGCCGTCCT
>CAIOJR010000113.1 GCA_903858685.1 uncultured Caulobacterales bacterium
ATCGCCGGGACCGCCCGCGCCGGCGCCAGCGTCGCGGGTGGAGCCACCGCCGCCTACCGGGCGGGCGGCCTCTCCGGTGTCGCCCAAGCCGGGGCCTCAGCCGCCACCAGCCCGCTTCGCCGCGCGGCCGCCAGCCTGCGCGAGAGTTTCGCGGCAGGAGGCCAGGCCGCGACGGGAGGAGCGAGCACTGGCGATGCGGGTGCGGCGGCCCAGGGCGGAGCCTCGGGTCCGCCGGCCTGGGCGAGCCGCATGAAGCGCAATCAAACCATCAATCAAGGCGTCTCCGCCGCCGACCACGCCATCCGTTCAGGGGATCATCCCAGCGGCGGTGGCGGCGTCGATCTCTCCGAAGGGGAATAGTCCATGTTCCGGCGACCGACCGTCCGCTACGGCGCGACACCAGATTCCGAAACGCCTTACCAGAGAGCCGGCCAGGTTTGGGACGACCGGATCGGATCGGCCCGCGTCCAGGCGAAGAACTGGCGGCTCGCCTTCTTCGGCATGCTGGCGCTCAGCGGCGGTCTGGCCGCCGGCCTCGTCTGGCAATCGGCGCGTGGCACGATCACGCCATGGGTCGTGCAGGTCGACCGGCTTGGTCAGGCCCAAGCGGTGGCGCCGGCCGTCGCCGACTATCGCCCGAGCGACCCGCAGATCGCCTGGCACCTCGCCCGTTTCATCGGGGAGGTGCGGAGCATTCCGGCCGATCCGGTCGTGCTGCGGCAGAACTGGCTCGAAGCCTATGACTACGTCACCGACAAAGGCGCGTTGGTGCTGAACGACTACGCGCGCACCAACGATCCCTTCTCCAAGGTCGGCAAGACGCAAATCTCGATCGACGTGGCGAGCGTGATCCGCGCCTCCGACGACAGCTTCCGCGTCGAATGGGTCGAGCGGCGCTACGTCGATAACGCGCTGGCCGCCACCGAGCGCTGGAGCGCCATCCTCACCATCGTCGTGCAGACGCCGACCGACGCCGATCGGCTCAAGAAAAATCCCCTCGGCGTCTACATCCACGCCCTCAACTGGTCCAAGGAGCTCGGCTGATGCGCAAGCTGCCCCTCGCAACCCTATTGCTCGCCTCGATCTCGCTGGGCGCCTGCTCGACAGTCTGGAAGCCGCCCGAGATCAGCTACGACGACACGCCGCGGCAAGCCGTGCTGCAGCCCGATCCACCCAAGCCGGTGCAGATCGTCGAGCTTCCGAAGCTCCTGCCGCTGCCTGGCCAGCTCAAGCCGATCCCCGGCGCCAAGACAGCGCCGCCGGAGGCCCCTGACCCGCACACGCGCGTCGAGCAGGCCAATGGAGCCGCCCGCGTTCAGCCGACCCAGGCCGGATATCTCAACGCCATCCAGGTCTACCCCTTCGCCGAGGGGGCGCTCTATCAGGTCTATTCAGCGCCCGGCGAGATCACCGATATCGCCCTCGAAGCGGGTGAGCAGCTTGTCGGCTCGGGCCCCGTCGCCGCTGGCGACACCGTGCGCTGGATCGTCGGCGACACCGAAAGCGGCACGGGCCCGACCAAACGTGTCCATATCCTGATCAAGCCGACCCGGCCGGACCTTGTTACCAATCTCGTCATCAACACCGATCGACGCACCTATCATCTGGAGCTGCGCTCGGCCGACAAGACCTACATGGCGTCGGTCTCCTGGGCCTATGCTCAGGACCAGTTGATCGCGCTGCGCCAGCGGAACGCGGCCGCCGATGCGGCGGCACCGATCGCCTCCGGCGTCGATATCGATGCGCTGAACTTCCGTTACC
>CAIOJR010000114.1 GCA_903858685.1 uncultured Caulobacterales bacterium
CGACAAACGCTTCCTGAATCCGGTAGGCGTCTTCCACCTCGATCCCGGGATAGGCCTTGGATAGCAACGGTAGGCCCTTGCGGGTTTCATAGGCCCCGACCAGGTCGTCGACGATCTTCGCGCGGGTGGATTGGTCAAGCATGGGTATCTCCGGGGGCGGACGCGGCGCGTACGGTTTCCAGATCGGCGCGAGCGGCGGCGGTCAGGACGTTGATGTCAGTCGCCACCGAAACCATCTGGAACCCCTGGGCGATCCGGATGGGCGCCACCTTGGCGTTCGACAGGACGGCAGTGGCGATGCCATTGCGGCGCGCGGCGGCGGATATGCGGGCGATCGCCGCATCGAAGACCGGGTTGCCGTCATTGTCACCTGGCGGCAGTCCAAGGGCGATCGACAGATCGAAAGGGCCGACGAACAGGGCGTCAACGCCCGGAGTGGCGGCGATCTCATCCACTTCCGCCAGCGCTTGCGCGGTCTCAATCATGGGAACGACTGCAACTCTTGCATTGGCGTTGGTGAAGTACTTCGGGCCGTCTCGCAGGCCGACCCGGACCGGGCCAAAGCTGCGGCTTCCAAGGGGAGGATAGAGGCAGGCGTTGACCGCGCGACGGGCGTCTTCCGCCGACTGGATCATGGGGATCACTACGCCAAGAGCCCCAGCGTCGAGGACTTTACCAATGATGCCCGGATCATTCCAGGGAACCCTGACAATGGGTTCCGCCTTGCCCAGATCCACCGCGCGGATCATCGAAAGAGCCGTGTCATAGTCGATGCAGCCATGCTGCATGTCGATCAGCACCCAGTCGAAGCCAGAGGTGGCCAACGCCTCTGCTGTGAGGGCGCCCGGGATCATGCACCACGCGCCCAGCGTCGTCTCTCCAGCCGCCCATCGGGTCTTGAGGGTCAAGGTCGCACCTCCACAGTCTATTGGCCCGCTCATTGCGCGGCGAGCCCGACAAGTGAGTGCCATCAAAACTGACCGTAGTCAATTAGTGGCGGAGCTGTCCCTTACCGTCACTTCAGGATTAGCCGGCGTCGCCAATGGTGATTGCGAGAAGTTTCCTCAGCCGATCGAGAAACTGTTGCCTTGAAGATCTGCCTCCGACCCGTCCCAACAGGCCAAGATAATAGTTGGCAAACAGGTTCTCCGCGACCAGCAGGGCAGGCTCTGGCTGTGAGTACGGATCGGCCCTGCGCGCAGCAATCACCAGGTCTGCCAGTCCGGAATATATGACATTCAGCAGCTCTGAAATATCAGCTGGATGCCCAACGGCATTCGGGATCGCCAGTTCCCTCAGCAGAATGCGGGCGATGCCCGGATCCTGCTCATGATAGTCGAGCATGGTCGTGAAGACATGCATCAGCTGGTCGAGAAGAGATTCGTCGGAATTGACGGTTGCGAAGGCCGCCCTTGCCGTTTGCAGCATCTCGTCCCGAAACACCAAGACCAGCAGGTCCTCCTTGGAGCGGGCATAGAGAAACAGCGTCCCTGTGCCGATATCCGCGGCTTCAGCAATTTGCAGGGTGGTTGTCTCGGCAAAGCCCCGTTCCCGGAACAGTTGGCGCGCCGCGCCGACGATACGCGCCAGCTTTTCCTGTTTGTTGCGCTCGCGCCGTCCGGGGCGCGGTTGGTCCGGACCGGGCGTCAAAGTGTTCTCGAGGATCTGCACTTTTCGCTGTCCGGTCACGATTCCGCCGCCTCCACTTCTCGCGTTTCAACCCATCCCATTCGGGCTTGATCGACTGATGTCAATACTTGGGACCGGAAGACCCACCTCCGCCGCTCAAAGCGGGGTTGACGCCGCCGATCTCGTCTATAAACTGAATACAGTCATAAATGAAGGCCGTCAGTGAAAACTTGCTCTGGCTGCCCTAGCGGCCGCAGAGCCGGGTACGACGGGAGGAGACAAAATGGCGAGCAATAAGGCGACAGTCGCGGGCGTTGAGATTTCGACGGACCACTGGATTGACGGCAGACGCGTCGCTTCAGCGGACCGGTTTGACAATCTTTCTCCCGTAGATGGCTCGCATCTGGCAGCCGTCGCTTCGGGCGGCAAGGCCGAAGCCGATCAAGCGGTGGATGCCGCGCGCCGCGCCTTTCCGGCCTGGGCCGCGCTTGGCCCCGAAGGGCGTCTGCCCTATCTCAAGCGGTTCGCCGAGGGCATCCGTGCGCGGGCCAAGGATCTTGCCGCTGTCGAGACCATGGACAACGGGTCGTTGCTTGCTGGCAACATGCACCGGGTTATCCCCCGCGCCGCTCAGAACATCGAGTTCTTCGCC
This sequence comes from uncultured Caulobacterales bacterium, assembly GCA_903858685.1. Lineage (GTDB taxonomy): Bacteria > Pseudomonadota > Alphaproteobacteria > Caulobacterales > Caulobacteraceae > CAIMFV01. The sequence goes on from CAIOJR010000114.1 coordinate 2,282, forward strand.
GACTGGGCAATGACGCTGCAGGGGCACGTCATCGACTCACCGGAGGTGGTCAATCACTTGCACTACGATCCTTCAGGGGTCTCGGCGCTGATCACGCCGTGGAACGCGCCTTTGATGTTGACCACCTGGAAGGTCGGCCCGGCGCTTGCCGCGGGCAATACCGTTGTGGTCAAGCCGCCGGAATGGGCGCCTCTGACCTGCTCGCTGATGGCCGACATCGCTCATGCAGCAGGCATCCCCGCCGGGGTCCTCAATGTGCTGCAAGGGATCGGGGAGATCGCGGGCGACGCCCTCGTCAATAATAATGATCTCGACCGCATTAGCTTCACGGGTTCCACCGGTACCGCCAAGATTATTGGTCAGGCGGCTGCGCGCTCGATCACGGCCATGAGCTCCGAGCTGGGCGGAAAGTCTCCCTTCATTGTCTGCGCCGACGCCGATCTGGACGCCGCCGCCCAGACCGTGGCCGGTCAGTATCTCAATGCCGGGCAGGTCTGCCTCGCTGGCACCCGTGTGCTGGTGGAGAAGTCGATCGAGCAGGTCTTCCTTGCCAAGGTCCGCGAGGCTGCCGGTCACATGACCGTCGGTGATCCGCGCGATGTGTCCACCCGTGTCGGCCCCCTGATCACCAAAGAGCACTTCGATAGGGTCGCGGGTTTCGTCGCGCGGGCCAAGGCGGACGGCGCGGAAGCTCTGTGGGGTGGTTCGCCGGCCAATTTCGGCGACCTCTACTTCCAGCCCACTCTGTTCACCCATGTGGCCCCGGCTTCCGAACTGGCCCAACAGGAGGTCTTCGGTCCGGTCCTGACCTGGTCGACCTTTGAGTCCGACGACGAAGTTATCGCGGTGGCGAATGGCACAAAATACGGCCTGGCTGGCGTGCTCTTCAGCGGGAACGAAGCCCGCGCCATGCGGATCGCCTCGCAGGTCGTGGCCGGTACGCTCTGGGTCAACTGCTTCTTCGTCCGCGACCTCGCCGCCCCGTTCGGCGGTAGCCGCAATTCCGGCATTGGCCGCGAGGGCGGAACCTGGAGCTTCGATTTCTACAGCGACATCAAGAACATCTCGGTCCGCAAGGGCTCCTTCACTGGAAAGGTCGCGTGACATGGCATCCGTAACCGAACTTGGGTATCTGACCCTTGGCGTCAGCAACCTGGCGGCTTGGAAGGGCTTTGCCGCCAATGTCCTGGGTCTTGAGGTCGTTGAGGGCGTCAAGCCGACGACCTGCGAACTGCGCATGGACTATTGGCACCACCGGGTCACTCTGATCGAGGACGGATCCGATGATCTGAAGGTCACCGGTCTGAGGGTGGCTGGCCATGACGAGTTTCATGAAATGGCCGCTCAACTGCGGGCCGCCGGTGTCGCGGTGACCTTGTGCTCCGAGGCTGAGGCTGAAGCCAGATCGGTTCTCGAAGTCATGATGCTGAAAGATCCCAACGGCCACGCCGTGGAAATCTTCCACGGGCCGCTGGTGCAGTTTGACAAGCCGTTCCACCCGGGGCGTCGCATGCATGGCGGATTCAAGACTGGCTCGGGCGGGCTGGGTCACGTGATGCAGTCGACCACAGCAAGTCTTCAGGAGAATTACGCCTTCTATAGCCTGCTGGGCATGCGCGGCGGCATTCAATACAAGCTGGAAGTGCCCGGTGCGCCGGGACCCATTCCCCTGATGTTCATGTCCTGTAACGACCGCCAGCACACCTTTGCCTTCGCTGGCCCGGGCGAGAAGCGGGCCAACCACATCATGATGGAAGTGGACCGGATCGATGATGTGGGCTTGGCCTATGACATGGTCAAGGAAGCCGGCCTCCCGATCATCATCGAGCCTGGCAGCCATGCCAACGACCAGATGTTCTCGTTCTACTTCAAGAACCCATCAGGATTCATGAGCGAGATCGGCTGGGGTGGCCGCTCTGCTGTGCACCAGTCCGAATATTACCAGCGGGACGCCTTTGGTCACACGCCGGTCCCGGGGTCCATGAAGGACTTCATGGTTCCGGCCTGAACGTCGTCGGCACCAGGGAGGGGCTGCAACCATGACACCAACTGACGCCCGTTCATCCGTGGCGGAAGATCAGGCGCGAGAATATCGCCACGCGCTGGGACGCTTTCCTACCGGCGTTGCTTTTGTGGCGGCGCGCGCGCCTGACGGAGAAGCTGCCGGCCTATTGATCAACTCCTTCACCTCGGTTTCGCTGTCGCCGCCCATGGTGCTGTGGTGCCTCGGGTTGAAGGCCAGCAGCCGGCCCGTCTTCGCCAGGGCGACGTCCTTTGCGGTCAGCATCCTGTCGCAGGACCAGAAGTCACTTCTCAACGATCTGTCACGCCCGCTCGAACAGCGGCTGAACGGCGTGCCGATCCGCGACGGCTGGGGTGGGGCGCCGGTCATCGAGAATGCGGCGGCGGTCTTTGAGTGCTCAGTGGCGACGGTGACGCTGGCTGGCGACCACGAAGTCTATCTCGGCCATGTCGAACACTTCTCGCGCGGAGACAACGCTCCGCTTGCCTACCTGGCCGGCCAGTATGGCCGCGTCCAGATCGCCGCCTGACCATCAGCGGACTCATCGTCCACACCAACCTGTCCAAGGGAGACAAGAATGACATCCGTGCTTGAAGGCCCGCGCGAGGAATGGCGCCGCATCCTGTTCGAGGGAACGCCCGTCTGGGTCCGGCCGGAAGGCGAGCTCTTGCGTCTGGGGGACGGTCGCACGACGTCCGAGGCCGATGCGATCTATCTGCCGCCTTGTGATCCGACCAAGATCATCTGTATCCACCTGAACTATGAGTCCCGCCGCGTCGAATTTCACGCGCCGCCGCTCACCACGCCGACCTATTTCCAGAAGCCGCTGACAACGCTGAACGCGCACCGTGGCAAGCTCAACCGCCCGGCCGACTGTCAGTACCTCAACTATGAGGGCGAGATCGCCGCCATCGTGGGCAAGCCCATGCGCAATGTCGCGCCGGACGACGTCTGGAACTATCTGGCCGGCTTCGCCGCCGCCAATGACGTGGGCGCTCAGGATTTCCGCGACACTGACGCAGGCTCGATGCTTCGTGTGAAAGGGCAGGACGGGTTCTGCCCGATTGGCCCGGGCATCGTTCGCGGTGTCGATATTCGCCAGTCGCAGGTGCGGACCTACATCAATGGCAAGGTGGTCCAGGACGGCCCCGTATCGGAGATGACCTTCGACATCCCCTACATCATGGCCGATCTCTGCCGCCACATCACACTCCTGCCTGGCGACGTGGTCCTGACGGGCACGCCGGCCAATTCGCGGCCGATGCAGCCGGGCGATGTGGTCGAGGTTGAGGTCACCGGCGTCGGTCGTGTCACCAACACCGTTCAGGAAACGCCGGCGCCGACCCACAAGGTTGGGCATCAACCCACAGATTCTCAACAGGTTCGCGCCGTGGCGCTGGGGCAGTTTCCGCCTCGCGCTCCAGCCTGACCGCAAACGAATTCGGGAATGGGAAGACGACCATGAGACTTGTCACGTTCTCGGATAGCGGCGGCGCCCGGCTCGGTCTTGTCAGGGACGACGGCGTCGTCGACCTGAAGAAGGCCGTTCCGGGTTTGCCATCGGATATGATCGGACTGATCTCTGGCTGGGCCCGGTTCGCCGACGCCGTCGAAGGCGCGTCTGGCCGACCGGCCGACCTGGCCCTCGAACAGGTGAAGCTCGAGGCCCCGATCGCCCGCCCTGGAAAAATCCTGGCGATCGGACTGAACTATGCTGACCACGTTATCGAAAGCGGAGCGGAGACGCCAAAGCAGCAGGTCTGGTTCAACAAGTTGCCGACGGCTGTGAATGCTCCGTTTGACCCGGTCCAACTGCCACGGGCTTCGACCCGGCTCGACTACGAAGCCGAGCTCGTCGTGGTGATCGGGCAGCGCTGCAAGCATGTGCCAGTGGAGAAGGCCCACGAGGTTGTGTTCGGCTATTGCGTTGGGAACGACGTGTCGGTGCGCGACTGGCAGATGCGGACGTCGCAATGGCTGCTGGGAAAGAGCTTTGACACTCATGCCCCGTTCGGCCCCTGGATCGTGACGGCGGATGCGATTCCAAACCCTCATGCCCTCGGCATCCGCGCCTTTGTGAATGGTGAGACGAGGCAGGAGTCCAATACGGCGAACCTCATCTTCAATATCTACGATCAGATCGCTTGCCTGAGCCAGGCTGTGACGCTGGAGCCCGGCGACCTGATCTTCACCGGAACGCCAGGCGGCATTGGCGCGGCGATGAAGCCGCCCCGCTTCCTCAAGGCCGGCGACGTCTCTCGGATCGAAATCGACGAGATAGGGGCGATCGAAGCCCGGATCATTCCCGAGGACTGACCGTCTGGACAGCTGGCTCCGATTTTGGTCGGCGCCACTCACAATCGGGGGCCGCGCGCCGTCTCCCGCCTAAAAGAAGAGTAGGCCACCCCCATGATCCAGTCCGCCCATTCGGCCGACCTTCTTAGCGCCAATATCCTGGATCCGGACATCTTCCCGGCACAGCGGGGTGCGCCGCACCGGCTGTTCGACGCTTGGCGAACAGCTGATCCCGTTCACTGGAATCCCGTTACCCCGACATACACGCCGGACATTCCGGGGTCATCCATGACCAAGGGGTTCTGGGTGTTGACCCGCTACCAGGACGTCTTTGACGTATCCCGGGATCAGGACCTGTTCAGCTCCCACGAGGACGGCTTCGTCATCTGGGACCTGGAGGAGGAGGAGCTTCAGCGCCAGCGGGCCAATTTCATGGGCATGCTGCCCGCCGACCATCAGGCGGTGAAGCAATTTCTGATGCCGGCCTTCTCTGCGAGAGCCTTGCAGGCGCTCAGTCCCCAGATCGACAAGCTCGCCAAGGAGATCGTTGATCAAATCGCAGTCCGCGAGCGCTGTGAATTCGTGTTCGATGTCGCATCCCGGTTGCCGGTCTACACATTTTGCGAGCTGATGGGCATTCCGGAGCAGATGCGGGAGCGGGTCGTTGAGCTGGGCAACGCCGTTGCTGATGTGGAAACCCGCGGCGCCCATGAGGTCGATCCGACCTTCCAGCTCTTTGGCCTTGCCCAGGAAATCGCGGAGCAGAAGCGGCAAACGCCAGACGGGTCGCTCATGAGCCTTCTGGTCAATGACGCAGCACTCGGCCTCAGCGAGATGGCGGTGAACATGTTCTTCGTCGTCTTCGCAATCGCCGGTCATGAGACCACCCGCAGCACCGCTGCGCATTTCATACAGCTTATGGCCGCCCACCCGGACCAGTACGCCCTGCTTCGCAGCGACGTCGACGGGCATCTCGAAAACGCGATCGAGGAGGTGCTCCGCTATACCTCCACCACCACCAACTTCCGCCGCACGGTGATGGCTGATACCGAAATCGGTGGGACGCCGGTGCGCAAAGGCGACAAGGTCTATCTGTCCTATGCGGCCGCCAACCGCGATCCGTCCGTGTTCGCAGACCCCCACAGGTTCGACATCACCCGGGAAAACGCCCGCAAGCATCTCGCCTTCGGCACAGGACCACATGTCTGCATCGGTGCTCGGCTGGCGCGGATGGAACTGCACGTCCTGCTCAAGCAGATTGTCACACGGATTCCGGATTTCCAGCTGGTGGGCGAGCCCACATGGCTTCGCTCGATCTGGTTCAATGCAATCACCAACCTGCCGATCTGCTATACCGCTTCGGCGGCCTGAGACTTTGGGGCCGACTGCCGCTGAGGAGCGGCTGCCGGCCCACTGCCTCTAAGGTGCAGCCGGACCCAGTCCGATGGTCGTCTGGACGCTGATCTTTCCGTTCCGGATCACGAACACGTCCCGGCCCTTCAGCGACCCGGGACGCCCCGGATTCATCACCCAGTCTTCAAGTCCGACATCTTCAGTGCCCGGGACTTTGGTTGCCGTGAAAATTTGCGCCGGCTTTTGTGCGTCCAGTGAGTGGAAGAAGGCCAGGATCGCAGCCTTTCCCTCTATCGGACCACTGGGCAGCACAAACACCGCATCATCCGCATAGTCGACCATGGCCTTGTCCCAGTCGCGGCTGAGGAAGGCCTCCATATGCCGCTGAACCAGGGCGTCAGTCGCCGCGATCCGAACCCGGTGGCCAAAGTCGAGAGCAAGGTTGCAGTGATCATCGCAATAGTTCTGGACATGTCGCGTCTCCTTTCTGGCGTTGGCGTTCAGACGACGCCCAGCTCCGCCATCAGTTCAGGGAACTGGGTCCACTGGCCGCTCATCTGGGCGAACATGTGATCCAGGGCGAAGTTGCGCGGAGCGCTCGCCAGATAGAACCGCTCATAGAGCTCGACCCGTCCGCCCAGAGCAGAGCCGGCGAAATCCCACGCTGTGCGGAACAGCTTGGCGCGTTCGCGGGCGCTCATGCCATTGGCGCCAGGCATAAAGGCGTTGATGAGCGGACCGATTTCCGGATTGTCGATGGCTTCAATGGAAGCCGTAGCCAGCAGGTTGTGGGACCCGATGGCCTTGATGATCTCGTTGGCGCGCACCATCCAGCCCGGCATCTGGGCGCGTAACGCCCTGAGAGGTTCATCACTGCAGAAGAAGGCGCCGTTCCCCCAGTCTCTGGCGTCTGCTTCGGCTGCCTTGATGGCGGAGCGGGTCAGACAGCCATAGCCCCATAGCTCGCCCAGCAACGCCGCCGTATCCGGACGCCTGTCGGAATTGGTCGCCTGGGCCATGCGGGCGCAGAGCTCATAGGCGAACTCGAGCTTCACAGCGGCGCGGATGCAGGTCTGCTGCATGATATTGGCCGCCCAGCCGTGCCGCATCAGGCCATTATAGACGTCCAGATCGCCGTCAATGAACACCCGGTCCAGGGGGATTTCGACGTCGTCGAAGATCATGAAGGCGTCCTGCTCGTCGAACCGGCTCGAGAAAGGCTGGTCGCCGGGGCTTGTGGCAACGCCATAGTGGTCGCGACAAAGGGTGATCAGGCCCTTTGTTCCCATCGGGATCGAAAAGGCGAGCAAAGTCGCCGGGTCCACATTGGGCGGCTGCGGTTGGCCCGGATAGACGAACAGCTCGTCGGCGAACGGTCCCAGGGTCGCCAGGATCTTAGCGCCCCGGACGATGATGCTGTCCTTTGTCCGGCGCACGACCTTCAGGGCGAGCTGGCCATTGACGCCTTCCGTATCAGGCATCGCCTTGTCGACGACGGGATGGATGATGGTATGGGTGAGCGACAGGTCCTTCTCGACGACTTCGCGGTAGAAGCACTTCAGACGGTCGGCATAGACGGTATCACCCTTGGCGGTGAAGATGTCGCTGCGCCCGACAAAGCCGGCGAGGGTCACATTCACATAGTCCGGCGTGCGTCCCAGCATACCGTTCGAGTATCTGGCGAAGCGGTCGAACGCCCGATGGCGCCGCTGCAGGTCGTCGGCTGATCTTGGCACGATGAGGCTGGCGCTCATCGGCTTGCCGGTCTCGGGATCCTCCACAAGGCAGTCGTCGGCATGGGCGTTCTGCCAGTCGAAATATCCGGCCATGCCCTTGAGCGATCCCGCGAAGACCGGGTTCTCGAGAACATTGACCTTCTCATTGCCGAGCCAGACCGTCCGGTCGTCCTTCAAGCCTTCCAGATACTGCCGCCCAGTGCGCGCCGTCATGACTTCCTCCCTTGCCCGATCTTTGCGGGTCGATGTGCCGTCTGACTTCGGATGTCAGAGGAGCATGCGTGGCTCATACCTGACAAAAGTCATATATGAGTGTAGTCGGTTTAATGTGATACGCAAGAGCCTGCTTTCCTCCCGAGACAATGGTTCATGGGCGCCTCCGCCTCAGCGAAAATGGTTCAGGCCCCTAAGCCCAAGGGAAAGCTTGTGGAAAAGAGGGGGCGGGCGACTGCCACTGCGACAGATTTCGGGAAACCGAGACGGATGGAGCGGCAAGTTGCTGACATAGAGCCAACGTCTGCAATTGGCGCATCTTTGCCTTCAGTGGGCGTCCAGATTGGGCTCTAAGCTGCCGTCCGGAGTGTCCGGTTGTTTAACGTGAGCGTGGTGCGCTGGGAGCGTCCTATTTCCGGCGATGAGCCAAGGCGCAATGTCGACCTGGGCGGTCGTTGGCGACGGCAGCTCAGGGGCGCGAGGCCTATCAAGGCGACTTGTCAGCCGCGCCGTCGTCGGCAAGGGGGCTCAAGACATAGGACAGTTGGATGTCGAGGAGTGTGTGCAACACCACA
>CAIOJR010000115.1 GCA_903858685.1 uncultured Caulobacterales bacterium
CGATCGCCTGAAGCTCCGACAGCGGCAGTTCCGGCAGGTCGACGCCAAGCTGCTCGGCGCGCTTGACCGCAGCGCCAGTGACATGGTGCGCCTGACGGAACGGGATGTTCAAAGTCCGGACCAGCCAGTCGGCCAGATCTGTGGCTGTGGAGAAGCCGGAGCCCGCGGCAGCGGCCATGCGCGCGCGATTGGGCGTCAGGTCGCGAACCATGCCGGTCATGGCGGCCAGGGCCAGATCCAGTGCATCGAACGCCTCGAACACAGGAACCTTGTCCTCCTGCATGTCCTTGGAATAGGCCAGGGGCAGGCCCTTCATCACCATGGTCAGGCTTGTCAGGGCGCCCAGGATGCGGCCGGTCTTGGCGCGGGTCAGCTCTGCGGCGTCGGGGTTGCGCTTTTGCGGCATGATCGACGAGCCGGTGGTGAAGGCGTCGGTCAGGCTGATGAAGCCGAATTGCGGCGTGACCCAGATCACGATCTCTTCGGCCATGCGCGACAGGTGGATGGCGGTGATGGAGGCGGCGGACAGGGCCTCCATGGCGAAGTCACGGTCTGACACGCTGTCCAGCGAATTCCCGGTCGGGCGATCAAAGCCCAGAGCCGCGGCCGTGGCGAAGCGGTCAATCGGGAAGGGCGAGCCGGCCAGCGCGGCCGCGCCCAGCGGGCACTCGTTCATTCGCCTCCGGGCGTCGGCGAAGCGGGAGGCGTCGCGTCCGAACATCTCTACATAGGCCATGAGGTGGTGACCAAAGGTGACGGGCTGGGCGGGTTGCAGGTGGGTGAAGCCGGGCATCATGGTCTCGGCTTCCGCCTCGGCCCGCTCCAGCAGAGCGGACTGAAGGCCGACGATCTGGCGACGCGTGCGATCCACCGCGCTGCGCACCCACATGCGAAAGTCCAGCGCGACCTGATCATTGCGCGAGCGCGCCGTGTGCAGGCGACCGGATGCGGGTCCGATCAATTCGGCCAACCGCGCCTCCACATTCATGTGGATGTCTTCATACTGGTCGCGGAAGGGGAAGGTTCCCCCCTCGATCTCGCTGTGGATCTGATCCAGCCCGCCCTGTATGGCGGCCTCGTCCTGCGCAGTGATGACGCCCTGCGTCTTCAGCATGGCGGCATGGGCCTTGGAGCCCGCAATATCCTCCGCCCAGAGGCGTTTGTCGAAACCGATCGACACATTGATAGCCTGCATCAATTCTGCGGGCTCGCGTTCGAAGCGTCCGCCCCATATATCCTGACCCTTGGATGATTTGGACGGATGAGAGGACTGATCGGCCATGAGCGGAGAGGCGCCTTCGAAGACAGGAATGAAGCCGACCGTGCGCAGACGTGTGGCGGTCTGGCTCGCGGCGGGCGGCGTGGTCGCCGCCGGGCTGCTCTACATCATCCTTGCGGTGGACTTCAAACCGAATGCGCACTTTGCCAGGGGTTGGGCGGGAGAAGCCGTGTCCACCGGCCCCGCCACCGTGTCCGAGGCGGATCCCGGCTCGATGCACGTGATCCCGCCGCTCAGCGCCAAGGGCGTGGGGCAACTGGCGCCCGATGTGAAATTCGTGGGCGCTGACGGATCTGCGGTCGGTCTGGCCGATTTCAGGGGCAAGGTGGTTCTGTTGAACCTGTGGGCCACTTGGTGCGCGCCCTGCCGTGCGGAGATGCCCAATCTGGCGGCCCTGCAAAAGGCCTATGCGGGCAAGGATCTGGTCGTGCTCGCGCTCAGCATCGACAGCCCCAAGGCGGCGGACAAGGCCAGGGCCTTCATCGCCCAGAATGCGCCGCTGACCTATTATCAGGACAAGGATTTCGCCCTTCCCCCCATGATCACGCCGCCCGTGGCGGGCTTCCCCACCAGCCTGTTTATCGACCGGACAGGCCGGATCCGCGCACAGGTCAATAGCGACGCTGACTGGACCGGACCGGCGGCGCGCGCCACTGTCGACCGGCTTCTGGCGGAATAGAGGCCAAAAACCGCCTTGTTCTCGCCCTCTGGGTCGTGCAAGCCAGCCAGATGCTGAACCGTCGATCCATCATCGCCTCCGCCGCCGTCTCACTGGCCCTGCCCGCCGTCGCCTGGGCCAAGAGGGGCGTGGATCTGAGCAACCTTGTGGCCGAAGAGCGCGTGCCTGCGCTGGGCTATGCGGTGGTCAGCTCTGCGGGGGTGAAGAAGATCGATGTGGCGGGCCGTCGTCGGCTGGATCGCGCAGAGCCGGTCAAGCCGGACGACGCCTGGCACATTGGCGACAATACGATGGGCCTGACCTCGGCCCTCTATGCCCGGCTGGTGGAGCAGGGCCGGTCGGACTGGGGTCGAAAGCTGTCGGTCGTCTTCCCCGACATCCGGCTCGACCCTGCCTTTGCGGACGCAACGGTCGAGACCCTGCTGGCGCATAGATCAGGGCTCGATGATGCCGCGATCACCACGGCGGACTGGCTGGCGCGCGGTCATGCCGACACCCGCCCCGCCAAAGTGGAGCGCAAGGAGATGGCCGCTGCGATCCTGAGTGCGCCGCCGACAGGAAAGCCCGGCGATTTCATCCTGGCGCGCGCCAACTACGTGGCGGCGGGCGCGGCGTTGGAAGTTCTGTCCGGCTCAAGCTTTGAAGAACTGGCCAAGGCTGAGGCTTTTGACTGGTGGGGCGCGGTCAATGCGGGTTTCGGATCGCCCCTGTCGGATGCGCCCTGGGGTCATACGAGGTCGGCCACGGGTGCGCTGCAGCCAGTCGAGCCGGGCGAGTTCGCCGACAATCCCCGCGCCATGACGCCCGCGACAGGCGCGCATATGTCGCTGGCCGAATATTCCCGTTTCGCCCAGCTGTTCCTGTCGAACGGAGGCGGCTGGCTGAAGCCCGATTCTCTCGCCCGGCTGGCCAGACCCTATGATCATGCGACCAGCGGCTATGCCCTGGGCTGGCGCTATGTGGACGAGATGGGCTGGGCCAAGGGGCCGGTGCTGATGCATCAGGGCTCCAACACGCTTTGGCGCGCGCATCTGGTCCTGGCGCCCGCGCGCGATCTGGCCGTGATCGCCGTCTGCAACGCCGATTCAGAAACCGCGTGCCAGCGCACGATCCAGCTGGCCCTGCAGGTCTTCGGCGAAGAACCGCCTGCGTTCAATGAGCTGAAATTCTAGGGCCTGTCAGCCGGTTCAGGCCCTACCGCTCTCCTGACAGCTCCATCACCTCTTCAAAGGTGCGCAGGCCGGGGCGCTGGGCGGTGACCAGCACGCCCATATTGCCGGGCGGGTGGCGGTTATCGAGCATCTTTTCGTGGGCGTCCGGGATCTGCTCCCAGGAGAAGACTTCCGACAGACAGGGGTCGATGCGGCGCTCGATCACCAGCTGGTTGGCGGCGGCGGCCTGTTTGAGATTGGCGAAGTGGCTGCCCTGCACGCGCTTTTGCCGCATCCACAGGAAACGGGCGTCCATAGTCAGGTTGAAGCCTGAGGTGCCGGCGCAGATCACCACCATGCCGCCGCGCTTCACGACGAAGACCGAGACGGGGAAGGTGGCCTCGCCCGGATGTTCGAACACCATGTCGACATCCTTGCCGCCGGTATGGGCCCACAGCGCCTTGCCGAACTTGCGGGTCTCTTTCATGTAGGCGGAAAAGGCGTCGCCATTGACCTTGGGAAGCTGGCCCCAGCAGTCGAATTCCTTGCGGTTCATGACGGCCTTGGCGCCCATGGACAGGACGAATTCGGCCTTGCTCTCGTCCGACACCACGCCAATGGCGTTGGCGCCCGACACCGCGCAGAGCTGGCTTGCAAACACCCCCAGACCACCCGATGCGCCCCAGACCAGCACATTGTCGCCCGGGCGCAGGACGTGGGGCTCATGGCCGAACAACATGCGATAGGCGGTGGCAAGGGTCAGCACATAGCAGCCGCTTTCCTCCCAGGTGAGGTGACGCGGGCGCGGCATGAGCTGGCGCGACTGCACCCGGCAGAACTGGGCGAAGGCGCCGTCGGGCGTTTCATAACCCCAGATGCGTTGCGAGGGCGACAGCATCGGGTCGCCGCCATTGCATTCCTCGTCGTCGCCATCGTCCTGATTGCAGTGCACGACCACCTCGTCGCCCGGCTTCCAGCGACGCACCTTGTCGCCCACGGCCCAGACGATGCCCGCCGCGTCGGAACCGGCGACGTGATAGGGCTGCTTGTGCACGTCCAGCACGCTCATCGGCTCGCCAAGCGCGGCCCAGACACCATTGAAGTTCACGCCCGCCGACATGACCAGAACCAGCACCTCGTCATCGCCGATGGGCGGGGTGTCGACCACCTCGACCTGCATGGCGGTGGCGGGGCGTCCGTGGCGCTCCTTGCGGATCGCCCAGGCGTACATCTTCTCAGGCACATGATAGGGCGGCGGCACCTCGCCGATCTCGTAAAGCGATTTCACGACGAGCTTTGATTCAGCAGCGGATGACATAGGCCCTTGTCCCGATCTGGTATTGCGATGATCGTGGCGACAGGGGCATGCGCGGACGTAAGGTCAGGTAAACTTTACCGAATGAACGGCGTTTACACGGCCAACCCTGGAGAATATCCGCTGCTGCGACGCCCCTGACCGTCGATCCATGACCCGGACCCTGTGGCAAGCCTGCCGCATTGGCAAGTACATTTTGCACCGCAGCATCACCTGCCATTGGTCGCTCTGGCGCCGGCGGGCCAACCTCGCCTAAGCTGGCTCAAGAGGAAAAATCCGATGACCGACCAGACGACCGCCAAGAAAGACCCGCCCTGGATCTTCCGCACCTATGCCGGACATTCCACGGCCAGCATGTCCAATGCGCTTTATCGGTCAAATCTGGAAAAAGGTCAGACGGGCCTGTCCATCGCCTTCGATCTGCCGACCCAAACGGGCTACGACCCGGACCATCCGCTCGCGCGGGGCGAGGTGGGCAAAGTCGGCGTGCCGGTCAGCCATCTGGGGGATATGCGCGCCCTGTTCGACCAGATTCCGGTCGAGAAGATGAACACCTCCATGACCATCAACGCCACGGCGCCGTGGATGCTGGCGCTCTATGTGGCCCTGGCTCAGGAGCAGGGCGCCTCGGTCAAGGCCTTGCAGGGCACGACCCAGAACGATCTGATCAAGGAATATCTGTCGCGCGGCACCTACATCTATCCGCCCAGGCCCAGCCTGAGGCTGATCACGGACATGATCGTCTGGTGCTATGACGCCGTTCCCAAATTCAATCCGATGAATGTCTGCTCCTATCATCTGCAGGAGGCGGGTGCGACGCCGGAGCAGGAACTGGCCTTTGCTCTGGCGACCGCTGTCGCGGTGCTGGATTCGGCGCGTGACGCTGCGCCGGAACATAGGGACGAGTTTGGCAAGATCGCCTCGCGCATCTCCTTCTTTGTCAATGCGGGCGTGCGGTTCGTCACCGAGCTTTGCAAGATGCGCGCGTTCACCGAGCTTTGGGACGAGATCCTGCGCGACCGATATGGCGTGACAGAGCCGACCCAGCGGCGCTTTCGCTATGGGGTGCAGGTCAATTCGCTCGGCCTCACCGAGCAGCAGCCTGAGAACAACGTCTATCGCATCCTGATCGAGATGCTGGCGGTCACCCTGTCCAGGTCGGCGCGTGCGCGGGCTGTGCAATTGCCGGCCTGGAATGAGGCGCTGGGCCTGCCGCGCCCCTGGGACCAGCAGTGGTCTTTGCGGATGCAGCAGATCCTGGCCTATGAGACCGACCTTCTGGAATATGGCGACCTGTTCGACGGCTCGCCGGTGGTGACGGCAAAGGTCGAAGCGCTCAAAGCGGCGGCGCGCGCAGAGTTGACGGCGATTGACGCCATGGGCGGCGCCGTGGCCGCCGTTGAGACCGGCTATATGAAGGCGCGACTGGTGGAGTCGAACACGACCCGTCTTCAGGCGATCGAGAGCGGCGATCAGGTTGTGGTGGGCGTCAATCGCTTCCTCACGACCGAGACTTCGCCCCTGACGGCGGGCGAGGGGGCGATCCAGACGGTCGATCCTGCGGTCGAGGCCGACGCGATTGAGCGGATCCGGGCATGGCGCTCCGAGCGCGATGACAAGGCGGCGACAGAAGCTCTCGCCGCGCTGAAGCGGGCCGCCCAGGACGGCGCCAACATTATGCCGCCGTCCATCGATTGCGCCAGGGCGGGTGTGACCACGGGCGAGTGGGCCCAAACCCTGCGCGAGGTCTTTGGCGAATATCGGGCTCCGACAGGCGTCGGCGAAGGCGCGCGTGCGCCCGTGGGCGACAATGCTCTGGCCGAAATCGAAAAGGTTCGGACGGAGGTGGAGCGGGTCTCCGCCCGTCTTGGCCGTCGGCTGAAATTATTGGTTGGCAAGCCGGGCCTGGATGGCCATTCCAACGGGGCTGAACAGATCGCCGTGCGAGCCCGCGATTGCGGCTTCGAAGTGGTCTATGAGGGCATCCGGCTGACGCCTGACCAGATCGTCAACGCCGCGCTGGAGGAAGGCGTTCACCTGATCGGACTGTCGATCCTGTCCGGCTCGCATCTGGCGCTGGTGGAAGACGTGCTGAGCGCCATGCGCCACCAGGGCGTGGCGGATATTCCGCTGATCGTTGGCGGAATCATTCCGCCGGAGGACGCCGCCAAGCTGACCGCCGCAGGCGTGGCGGCGGTCTATACGCCCAAGGATTTCGACCTGACCGCCATCATGGCGGATCTGGTGCGGGTGGCGGAGCGCGCGGCGGTCCGAGGCCTTGGCTAGCTCTGCTTGTCGCCGCGACCCAATGGGTCGGGCAGGGGCTCGCCGTTCATCACGAACGCCAGCGACACCGAATTGATGCAATAGCGCAGCCGGGTCGGCGGCGGGCCGTCGGGGAAGACATGACCCTGATGGCTGTCGCATCGCGCGCAGCGGGTCTCGGTGCGGACCATGCCATAGCTGCGATCGACAATGGCGACCACATGGGCCTCGTCTATCGGCGCGAAGAAGGAAGGCCATCCTGTGCCACTCTCGAACTTGGCGTGCGCCTGAAAAAGGGGCAGGCCGCACAGGCGACAGCAATAGACCCCGTCGTGCTTGTTGTTCAGCAGTCCGCCGCAAAACGGCGCTTCCGTCCCATGGCGCAGCAGGACATCGGCTTCTTCCGGCGTCAGCGCGCGTTCCAGATCTGCACGCTCCTGGTCAGACGGCGGACTCAGATCGAAGCCTGATGGCGACAGACTGGGGGACTTGGTCGACAATTTCAGCGCTCCTGCGAATCTCAGGCCCCAGAAATAGGCCTGCGGGCGCGCAAGTCCAAGCCCCCGACCAAGGTCTGATGGCGCGGGTGTCGAACTTGCACGTGATGGCTCACGGACCGGCCTTCGTCCCGTTACGGACCAGTTTCGAAGCCGCGTGGCAGGTGCAAACGATAGCATTGCTTGGCGGTGGGACCATTCTGTTGCCTGACCTTACGCGTGGGCAGTAGAGCTTACATCAACTGCACGCGGGCTGTGGCTGCGTGCGATCAAGGTGAGAACGTGCTCGTGAACGCAACCACTCTGACTCGAGGACTTGAGAACGCCCCCACCAAGCACAAGCGACTCGTCGCCTGGGTTGCTGAAGTGGCCGCCCTGACGGAACCGGATCGGGTGCATTGGTGCGACGGCTCTGACGAAGAGTGGGAGAGCCTGACCTCCGAACTGATCGAAGCGGGCACCCTGAAACGCCTTAACCCGGAAAAGCGTCCCAACAGCTTTTACGCCGCCTCCGATCCGCGCGATGTGGCGCGGGTGGAGAGCCGCACCTTCATCTGCTCTGAAGACAAGGACGACGCGGGCCCGACCAATAACTGGGTCGAGCCCGAAGAGATGCGCGGCAAGCTCAAGGGTCTGTTCCGCGGCGCCATGCGTGGCCGCACCATGTATGTCATTCCCTTCTGCATGGGGCCCCTCGGCTCCAAGATCTCGGCCCTTGGCGTGGAGATTACGGACAGCGCCTATGTGGCCATTTCCATGCGTGTCATGACGCGCATGGGGCGCGCGGCGCTTGAGGAGATGGGCGAGGACGGCTTCTTTGTCCCGGCTGTCCACACCGTCGGCGCGCCTTTGGAGGCGGGGCAGGAGGATGTGGCCTGGCCGTGCAATGAAGAAAAATACATTGTCCACTTCCCGGAAACCCGTGAAATCTGGTCCTATGGCTCCGGCTATGGCGGCAACGCGCTTCTGGGCAAGAAGTGCTATGCGCTGCGGATCGCCTCGGTCATGGCGCGAGACGAGGGCTGGCTGGCGGAGCACATGCTCATCCTGAAGCTGACCTCGCCGCAAGGCGCCTCGCACTATGTGGCGGCGGCCTTTCCGTCGGCCTGTGGCAAGACCAATATGGCCATGCTGCAACCCACTCTGCCGGGCTGGAAGGCCGAGACGATCGGAGACGATATCTGCTGGATGCGCTTCGGCGAGGATGGGCGGCTTTACGCCATCAACCCCGAATCCGGATTCTTCGGCGTGGCGCCGGGTACGGGCGTCGCCACCAACAAAAACGCCATCGACACCCTGCACTCCAACACGGTCTACACCAATGTGGCCCTGACCGATGATGGCGACGTGTGGTGGGAGGGGCTGACCTCAGAACCGCCGGCCCACCTGATCGATTGGCGCGGCCGCGACTGGACGCCGGCCTCCAGCGAACCCGCAGCCCACCCCAATTCGCGTTTTGCGGTGCCCGCCGGGCAGTGTCCGATCATTGCGACGGAATGGGAAGATCCCAGGGGCGTGCCGATCTCGGCCATCCTGTTCGGCGGTCGTCGCGCCTCCGCAGTGCCGCTGGTGACCGAAGCGTTCGACTGGGAGCACGGCGTGTTCCTGGCCTCCAATGTCGCGTCGGAAGGTACGGCGGCGGCGGAGAACAAGGTGGGCGAACTGCGTCGCGATCCGTTCGCCATGCTGCCCTTCTGCGGTTACAACATGGCCGACTATTTCGACCACTGGCTCAAGATCGGCAAGGCGCACGACGCCGCCAAGCTGCCCAGGATCTATTTCGTCAACTGGTTCCGCAAGGACGAAAAGGGCAAGTTCATCTGGCCCGGATTTGGCGAAAACAGCCGCGTGCTGAAGTGGATCGTGGAGCGCCTGGAAGGCGTTGCAGACGCTCAGCGCACCCCCATCGGGCTCCTGCCGACCAAGGCGTCGCTGGATGTGGCGGGTCTTGGCCTGACGGATAAGCAGATCGACACGCTGTTGTCCGTTGATCGGGAAGTCTGGGCCGAAGAGGCCGCCACCATCCCCCCGTCCTATGAGAAGTTCGGCGCGCGTTTGCCCGCGGCGCTGTGGAACCAGCACAAGGCGCTTCTGGAGCGGCTGGCCAAATAGCCGGACGGCGGACTTTGGCCGGAATATTCCGGCTCAGGACATAAAACTGCATCAAAGACGCACTAGCCAATTGGACAGGCCGAAGCCATGCTTCGGCCTGTTGTCATTTCAGCGCTGATTCAGCAGCGTCATTTAGATCGGGGACGTGAACCATGGGACTTCGTTTCGTTGCAGCCGCGGGCGCGGCGCTGGTCTTGGTCTCGACCGCAGGGGCGGCCTTTGCGCTGGATGCGGCCGCAGTGGTGAAGGCCCGTCACGACTTTTTCCACGGCATTGGCCGCCCGGCCAAGGCGATCAAGGAAGAGCTGGGCAAGTCTGAGCCCGCCGTGGCCGACATCCAGAAATACGCCGCCGCCATCGATGCCGCAGCGCCTCAGCTTCCAGCACAATTTCCCACGGGCAGCGGCCCCGAGAGCGGCGTGAAGACCGGCGCCAAGGCGGATATCTGGGCCAAGCCAGCCGAGTTCAAGAAGGCCGCGGACAATTTCGCGACGGCGGCTCACGCGCTCAATGTGACCACGCAAAAGGGTGATGTCGCGGCGATCAAGCAGGCTTTCGGCGCCTTGGGCGGAACCTGCAAGTCCTGCCACGACGGCTTCCGGGAAGAAGAGCACCACTAGTCAATGTCGTCAGAATCCGACGATCTGAAGCGTGTCCGGGTCTGGGATCTCCCAACCCGGCTGTTTCACTGGCTGTTGGCGGCGCTGGTGCTGTTCGCCTGGTGGAGCGCATCGGCGCGCCATATTGACTGGCATCGAATGGCGGGCTCCGCCGTGGCGGGCCTGTTGGTGTTTCGCCTCTGGTGGGGCGTCTTTGGCGGCTCGACCGCGCGTTTTTCGCAATTTGTCCGAGGCCCCCGCGCCGTCATCGCCTATGCGCGGCATCTGTTCGGCCGGGAGGCGCCCACCGCCGGTCACAATCCG
>CAIOJR010000116.1 GCA_903858685.1 uncultured Caulobacterales bacterium
CGCCACCAAAGCCGTCACAACTAAACCATCAGAATGAGGGGTCCCTTTTAGGCGCCGATCACCCCTCTAAAGGGGTCCCTGTTGCACGCCGCTGCACACATTCGAGGCCGTTGAGTTCGCCACGCTCGAATGGGTAGACTGGTTCAATCATCGTCGGCTGCTGGAACCCATCGGCAACATCCCGCCAGCCGAAGCTGAAGAACGATATTACGCCCAACTCGCTGATCAGGACCAAGCCGCCTGATTTAACCCAACGAGCCTCCGGCAAACCCGGGGCGGTTCACAATGACCGATCATCGCCGCTCCCAAAGGTGGTCTTGATGGGTGCCTAAAGGTGTGCAAAATGGGGGTGCAGAGGGATGAGTTTTCGGACTCAAAATGCCTAAAAACTCGAATAAAATCAACGCCTAAAGAATTAAATTATCGTTTCGTTCCGGGCGCGCCAATACACTCTCTTAAAACCGTGCCCAACACGCTGTTCTGCAACGCTATTTCCATAGTGAGCAGAGTGTTTGAATCGTGCGGGGAGAACACTGGGTAGAACATTTTCCCCGCTGACTGTTCGTCAAACCTGGCGCAGGCCTTTGGTCACGCACCGCGCCCCGGCCAGGCTGGCTCAGAGCTTGACGATCTGATCCTGGGCCTAGGCGGGATGGAACCTCTTCCTAGCGCCACCGAAGCGCAATCGGTCCCGTGAGCCAGCCCAGGCCTGCCGTCGCGGCGACACCGAGGCTGTACCAGATCGCCACAAAGGGTGCGGCCGTCTCCGGACAGTGGAGTGAATAGACAAAGGCGCCGACGCCGCCGGCCCCAAGACCTGCTGCGAAACCCGCGAGCCGAAGCCGGGTCGGGGCCAGTGTCCGCATCCCCGCTAAAAGCAGGACGAGCATCGGCGCGGAGATCAGGAACACATACAAGGCGCAGACGCGCGCGCTGGCGCCCATCAATAACAGGTGTCGAGCGCCGGCGTCGCCCGCGCCGACCATCTGGACGAGCCCGTGAAACCCGATTGAGCCGAATGCGACAAGGGCGATGGCAACCGCAACCCGCGGCGTCCTCCCATCCGGCCGCGCCAGGCTTTCCGTCATCAAGACGCCGGAGGCCGCAAGCGCGAGCGTATAGGCGCCCTTTTCCCACAACATCGTGCCGAGGACGGCACGGCCCAGGTCGGGACGAAGTCCCAGCCACAGCAGCATCAAGGCCGCTGACATCACCAGGCCGGCGGCGGCGAAACTCGCCAACCGGCGCTGCACCCCGCCCGGCGCGACGGGCTGTACATCGCGGCTGAGCCTTAGGATGAGGTCATCGATGTCGCGGGTCATTCGCGCCCCTCCGTTGAGGCCGAGACCTTGTTCTGCATGGCCTTCAATGCACGGTGGACCGTGACTTTCACGGCTGCGAGGGTCATGCCGCGTCGACCCGCAACCTCCTGCAAGGACAAGCCTTCCAACTTGACGTCTCGCATCACGACGCGCTGCCGTTCAGTGAGTTGAGACAAGAGTACATCGAGATCACGCGCGGCGGTGAGACTGTCTGTCCGGTCGTCATCGGGCAGGATGTCATCCTCGGGCAGAGGAGACGTCGGTCTTGATTTTCGACGCCGCCAACTGTCGATCAGCTTATAACGCGCCATCGCCAATACCCATGGGGTCAAAGGCCGCGCAGGATCATAGGTGGCGCGCTTGGCGTGGATCACCATCAGGGTCTCTTGCATCAGATCTTCAGCCTCGGCAGCGTGATCTCCTAGGCGGCGGCGAAAATAGAGTCTCAGGCGCGGGGCCAGGGCGGCCAACAATTTTGCAT
Organism: uncultured Caulobacterales bacterium; assembly: GCA_903858685.1. GTDB lineage: Bacteria > Pseudomonadota > Alphaproteobacteria > Caulobacterales > Caulobacteraceae > CAIMFV01. Next base: position 1,804 of record CAIOJR010000116.1, read on the forward strand.
GGGCTCGGGCGTCGCCGGCCAGTCCAGCGAGCATCCAGCCGCGAAGCACATCTTCCGTCACCGTCTGGTCGCTCAACGAAAAGGTCTCTCTGTCGGCGTTACGCTGGCTGCGTCCGGAAGGTTACATGCGCCGAACGAGGCGCCAACCCGCTTATAGGCCCTGTGAGAGAAAACAGCCGAGACGGCCTCAGTCGCCAAGCGCAAGATGTTGTTGAGGCGTCGGCTGAGGTCAACAATCAGAAAGCCACGCCTTGTCGGCGCCCAGACGTCCAGACGGTCAACACTTTTCAGCGCCACGCGCCTTGGCGCCCCAATTCTTCCTGACACATTCAGATTTACCGCTGTCAGTCCTGAATTTGCATGGGCCCTGGCGCCCAGCTCAGGTTTTTCGGCGGCGTCCTATTTATGAGGTCCGAGCATCAGGGCGCTCCGGCGTCCCGGGCGGCGCATCCTGTTGCGGTCGAGACGCCTATTGAGCCGGCGACGGTCGCAATGTGGCGGCAGGCGACCAGACCGGGCGCTGCGACGCATCCGCCACGACCGCGGTCAGCCGATAGAAGAAATGGTTGAAGTCGGCGGCCGCCTTGGGGTCGATGGGCGTGGTCAGACTGTCCTGTGGCCGGTGATAGCGCAAGGTGTACCAGTCCCGATAGAGGCGCTCCGCTTCCGTGCCCGGATCATAGCCGAACACAAAGCCGATGGCGGGGACGTCGATCTGCATGAAAGGCCAGTGATCGGCGCGTCTCACCAGATTGCGTTCCGGCTCCAGATCCGGCCGGACGCTTACGCCCATCCGGTTGGCGACCGATCGGGCTGTATCGCCCAGACTGGTTTCGCCGAGCGCCTCAACCGTCAGGATCTTGAGCGAAAACAGCGGCCTCAGCTGGTCCAGATTGATGTCGGCGACAAGATCGGCCTTTGCCACGGTGGGGTGGCGTGTGAACCAGCTTGCGCCGAGCAGGCCCTTTTCCTCGCCCGTAAAGGCGGCGACGAGAACTGAGCGCTTCAGCCCGCGACCATGACGGCGCTCTGCAAAGCGCACCAGGGTGGCGACATAGGCCGCATCGTCAAACGCGCCGTGATAAATGCTGTCGCCTCCTACCGGCTCGCCATGCCCATAGCCGTCGAGATGGGCGGAAATCACCACCACTTCAGCCGATAAGCGCGGATGGCGGCCGGGCAGCAGGCCCAGTACATTGTCCGACGCGTAATCCGCCGTGGTCGTCGGAAAACTCGCCTTGAGCCTTGCGGGAATGTCGAATCCGGCCAGGGCGCGCTTGGCGCCGCCGTCGGCGAGAATCCTGGCGGCGTCCTGCCCTGAACCCGCGATCAGGCTGGCGAAGGCGTCGGCGTTCAGGGTCATGACGGGCAGGGCGGCTGCGGTCGGCGGCGGTGCGTCTCTGAGGCTGACGGTTCGGGCATAGGCGTAGGGCCAGCGCGGCGGCTCGATGGTGAAGCCGGGGTCGTCGATATTGATCAGCCCTGCGCCTCCGGACGCGGCGACGGCTCGCAAACGCTCTGCGGCGGACGGCAGGCCGGACCGGCGCGTGCCGAAACACACGACCACCTTGCCCCTGACATCGCCGACCTCGTTTGCGCCGCAATAGCCGCGGAAGACGAGGGGCTGGTCCAGGGTCGGCGTCAACTGGTCGGTCGGACGAACCGTGATCTGATGCAGGAACTGCAGAGGAAGGTTCGTGCCGTCGTCTCGCGCGATGGACAGGCGCGCGGCGGCGGCGTCTATGCGCACCTCGTGCAAGGGAACCGACTGGAAGAAGCTTCCATTGTCGCCGGCAGGTTTCAGTCCCGCCTTTTTGAACCGGTCCGCGACGATCCTGGCGGCGCGGGCATAGGCTGGGGAGCCCGTGTCGCGTCCCTCCATCGAATCGCCGGCGAGCTGACTTGTCAGCCGCCACCAGGCCCGGCTGTCTGCGTCCTTGAAGACCGGGGCCTGCGCCAGGACCGGGTGGGCCAGAGCCGTTGCGGCGACCAGAATGGACGTCAACAGGACTGCAGGTCGAAACGGAAAGCCAAACCTCATGGACGCATCCTCGCACACGCACTGGCGCGGCTCGCGCGCCTCGGACGACACCATACCAGCCCTGTCCGCAAGCGCGAGGGGCGCATCCTTTCGGCCTGTCGCCATGAGGGCGTCGAGACGACGAGCCGCCGGCGGCGCGCTGTTTGGTTGCTCCGTCGTCCTGAAACGATTAATCCCTTCTGTTGGAGGACCTTAAAGTTCATGACCATATATCTGCATCGGGGCGATCTGCCTGACGGGCTTGACCTTGGCGCCTCTGTGGCGGTGGATTCAGAAACCATGGGCCTGCGCCTGGGGCGAGACCCGCTCTGCGTTGTCCAGCTGTCGTCAGGAGACGGCCACGCCCATCTGGTTCAGCTGGACCGATCAAGCTATGAGGCGCCGAACCTGAAAGCCTTGATGACCAATCCGGATGTTCTGAAGATCTTCCACTTCGGCCGTTTCGACATCGCCATGTTCGCCCTGCATCTGAAGGTGGTGGCCGCGCCGGTCTATTGCACCAAGATCGCCTCCAAGCTGGCCCGGACCTACACGGACCGCCATGGACTGAAGGATGTGACGCGCGAGCTTCTGGGTATCGACATCTCCAAGGCGCAGCAGAGCTCCGACTGGGGACAGACCCATCTGACCCCTGAACAGCAGGCCTATGCCGCTTCTGATGTTCTGAACCTGCACGCGCTGAAGAAGCGGCTGGACGTCATGCTGGAGCGCGAGGGGCGGATGGATCTGGCGCGGGCCTGTTTCGAGTTCCTGCCCCGCCGCGCCCAACTGGATCTGGCGGGTTGGGAAGATGTCGACATCTTCGCCCACGCCTGAGCCTGGCCATGAGCGTCATCGCCAGCAAGGTTGAACTCCAGCATGATCAGGACCGCGAGGCGGCGCGCCGCGCGGCCGTTCTGGCGGGCTGGCGGCGACAGTCACGGCGCATTCGCTTCATGCGCAAGGCCCTGCCGGCGACCATGGGGCTGTTGCTCCTGATGATGGCGGGTTGGGTGGCGACGCGGGCGGTCCTGTCGGCCATAAACGCCGCGAGCGGCGCTGGCGCCGCGATACACATGACGAATGCACGCTTTCACGGCCGGGATGGTCAGGGAAAGCCCTTTGTGATCGCCTCCACCGAGGCGGTGCGCGATGGGCTGGATGTGAACAAGATCACCCTGACGGCGCCGAATTTCGAGCTTGCCTCCGAGCCGGGATTCGCGCCGCGGCAGATGCGGGGCGACCATGGCGTCTATTTCGACGACCGCAAGCTGTTATACATGGACGGCCATGTGACGTTTCAAGACGGCAAGGGCGCACGTTTCACAAGCGAGCACGCAACTTTGAAACTGGATGAAGGGTCCGTGACGGGTAATTCCGGCGTCTCAGGCGATAGTCCGCTTGGACATATCGACGCTTCGTCCTATTCGGTGGACCAACATGGCGATCATGTGGTTTTCGTCGGCAATGTACACGGTCATTTCGTGACCGATCAGGAACGGGGACAATGAAGAACCTAGCCCGCGCCCTTGGCCTGACCCTCCTGGGCGTCGCCCTGGCCACACAATCGACCGCGCTCGCCCAATCCGGCGCGCCGTCTGCGCCCGCCAAGGCCGCCCCTGCGGCTCAGCAGGGCGGCGGCATCGGCTTTTCCAGCACAGGCGGGCCGATAGACATCACCGCCGATCGCTCCGAATCCTTCCAGCCTCAGCGTCGCTCGGTCTGGGAAGGCAATGTGATCGCCGTGCAAGGGACCGACAAGCTCCAGACCCCGCATCTGGAAGTCTTTTTCGCAGAGTCCGGCGCCCATCCCGCCCAAGCCGCGTCCGCCGCCGGGCCCGATATGGGGCGGATCGAGCGGATGGAGGCTGAAGGCCCGGTCTATTTCGTCACGCCCACCCAGCAGGCCAAGGGCGACCACGCCACCTATGACGCCACCGCCGACACCATCACTCTGACCGGGAATGTCATTCTTCTGCAGGACAAGAATGTCGTGAAGGGCGAAAAGCTGGTGATTGAACAGAAATCCGGCCACTCCACCCTCTATGCCAGCCCCAAGGTGGACAAGGGCCGAGTGCGCGGCGTCTTTTATCCGTCCAGCCAGAATGCCCAGACTCCGGCTGCGGCCAAACCTGCCGCCCCGGCTCCGAAGAAGCCCTGATCCTCATGCCCGACCTGCCCACGCTCGATCCCTCCAAAACGGCGTCAAGGCGGCCTTCTGGCGCGATCGCAGACCGCGCTGCGGCTCCGAAGCAGGGTCTGTTTGTGGACGGCGTCGGAAAGTCGTTTGGGGCGCGCAGCGTCGTGCGCAGCGTCACCCTGAGCCTTGGCCGCGGGGAAGTCGCCGGTCTTCTGGGCCCCAACGGCGCGGGCAAGACGACCTGCTTCTATATGATCACGGGCCTCATCGCTGCGGACTATGGCTCCATCTATCTGGATGGCGAGGACATCACCGCGCTTCCCATGTACCAGCGCGCCCGTATGGGCGTCGGTTACCTGCCGCAGGAGGCCTCGATCTTTCGGGGCATGAGCGTGGAGGACAACGTCATGGCCGTGGTCGAACTGCACGAGCCGGACCCCGCCATCGCCCGACGCACCGTGACCAAGTTGCTGGATGAGCTTCGGATATCCCATCTACGCAAATCGCCCGCCACCGCCCTGTCGGGTGGAGAGCGGCGGCGGTGTGAAATCGCGCGCGCCCTGGCTTCCGAACCCGCCTTCATGCTGCTGGACGAGCCGTTCGCCGGGATCGACCCCCTGGCGATCAATGATATTCGTGATGTGATCAGTTATCTGAAAAGCCAGGGCATTGGCGTGCTGATCACTGACCACAATGTGCGCGAAACGCTGGAAATCACGGACCGCGCCGCCATTATCCATGGCGGAGAGGTGCTGTTCGAAGGCTCGCCCGAGGCCGTACTGGCCGATCCCGAGGTTCGCCGCGTCTATCTTGGCGACCGGTTCAACTGAACCTTAATGCCTTTGCCTCTTAACTGGGCCGAAGTTGATTCGGCTGGCCAGCAAAAGGAGGCGCGTCCGACATGGCGCTTGGTGCGCGTCTAGAGCTAAGGCAGGGCCAGGGCCTCGTCATAACCCCGCAGTTGCAGCAGGCGATCAAGCTGCTCCAGCTGTCCAATCTCGAACTCGAAGCCTATGTCGAGATGGAGATGGAGAAGAATCCACTGCTCTCCCGCGAGGAAGCGGAGTTGGAGGCGCCGGATCGTGATGAGCGCAGCGCAGGCGCCGATGACGGACTGAACATATCTGAAATACCGGGTCAGGCGTCAGCCGATCTGGATGCGCGTCATGACGATCTTTATGACGCCTCGCCCGGCGACATGGCGATGGGCGATGCACCGCCTTCAGACCCCTCCTATGCGCCGGCGGATGTCGGGGGCAGTGTCGACTGGTCGCGCGCCGGCGCGGGCGGCGGTTTCGACCTCGACGGCGAGGGCATGGAAGGCGCCATCAGTCGCGAAAAGACCCTGCGCGACCACCTGACCGACCAGCTGGCTATTCTGAAACTCGAAGGCGCCGACCACGCCATCGCCGTGATGCTGATTGATGCGGTGGATGAGGGCGGCTATCTCCGCTTGAACCTCGATGAACTGGCCGCGCAGCTGGGATGTACGCTGGAGCGCGCCCAGGGCGTGCTGGTTCACCTGCAGGGCTTTGATCCTGTTGGCGTTTTCGCACGAGATGTGCGTGAGTGCCTGGCCTTGCAACTGCGCGACCAGAATCGTCTGGACCCGGCCATGCAGGCGCTGCTGGACAATCTGGACCTTCTGGCCCGTCGCGACTTCACCAGCCTGCGCCGGATCTGCGGCGTGGATGATGAAGACATCCGCGACATGGCCGCCGAGATCCGCGGTCTGACGCCGCGCCCCGGCGCCGCCTTCGGCTCCGATCCGATTCAGGCGGTGACCCCGGATGTGTTTGTGCGTGAAGACGGCTATGGCGGCTGGCGCATCGATCTGAACAGCGACACGCTTCCCCGGCTTCTGGTGGATCAGCGCTATCATGCCGAAGTGGCGCGGGCGTCGCGCACGGATGCGGAGCGAAATTTCGTGTCCGACTGTCTGGCGACGGCGAACTGGCTGGTGAAGAGCCTGGACCAGAGGGCGCGGACCATTCTGAAGGTCTCCACCGAGATCGTGCGCCAGCAGGACGCCTTTCTGGCCTTTGGCGTGGAGCATTTGCGTCCGCTGAATCTGAAGACCGTCGCTGACGCCATCGGCATGCACGAGTCCACGGTCAGCCGGGTGACCTCGAACAAGTACATCTCCACGCCGCGCGGCCTGTTTGAACTGAAGTTCTTCTTCACCTCGTCCATCGCTTCATCCGACGGCGGAGAGGCCCATTCCGCCGAAGCCGTGCGCCACCGGATCAAACAACTGATCGACGCCGAATCCGAAGGGCGTTACGGTTCGGAAGGCGTTCTGTCGGACGACCGGATTGTCGAAATCCTGAAATCATCGGGCATCGATATTGCGCGCCGCACCGTGGCCAAATACCGCGAGGCGCTGCGCATCCCCTCCTCGGTCGAGCGCAAGCGCGCGCTCCGCATCGCCGTCTGATCCATTGGCGTCAGGTCGGCGGGTTTAGCCGTCGGGTCATGAGGATCTCGTCGACATAGTCGTCTCCGATCTTGATCAGTCCACTATCGCGCGCATATTCGATGAACCCTTGAGATTCATAGACTTTCAGGGCGGGCGCATTATAGGCGCCGACGCCGAGCGTGATCACTTCCACCACCGTGCGCGCCCGGGCGACCACGCCAGCCACCAAAGCCTTCGCCATGCCCAGACCGCGCGCTTCCGGCCGAACATAGACGCCCCACAATGTCCCGCGGTGTCTGAGCTTCGCCCCGTCCGGAACCACCAGCCCCGCCATTCCGGCAAGGCGCCCATCCGTCAGGAAACCGCCCAGCACGACATTGTCGGTGACACGACGGGCATATGCATCCAGTCCGCAGGACGCTTCGTCCTCATAGGCTGCGGTAAAGGCGCGCGGCTCCTGCTTTAGCGCTTCAAGCCGCAGATCGCGGTAGATCCAGGCGTCCGAACCGCTGAGCTGACGGATGGTGAATCGCGCGGGCATTTTCGCAGCCCTAGAGATTGAGCAGGGCGGGGTCGCCGCCCTGGGCCGCAATATTGACGCTGACCGCACGCTCGCTGGCGTAGCGGATCAGGGAAAAGGGTCCGCCCGCCTTGGGGCCCGTGCCGGACAGGCCCTCTCCGCCGAAAGGCTGCACGCCCACCACCGCGCCGATGATCGAGCGGTTGACATAGACATTGCCCGCCGGAACCAGCGCCTTCACCCGCTCGGCAAATCCTTCCAGCCGCGAATGGACGCCCAGGGTCAGGCCATAGCCCTTCGCCGCCAGCGCGCCCGCGGTCGCGTCCAGCTTGTCCGTGTCATAACGGATGATGTGCAGGACAGGTCCAAAGACCTCGCGCTCCAGAAGATCGATGGACGGCAATTCCGCCAAGGTCGGCGCAAAATAGAGTCCCGCCGTGTCGCTGTGGACCTTGCAGCGGTGCAGCTTGGTCGATGCGCCCTGCAGACGCGTCAGATGGGCCTCCAGCGCGTCGCGGGCGTCTTCGTCAATGACCGGGCCAATGTCGGTGGCCGGGTCCGCCGGATCGCCAATGACCAGAGCGTCCATGGCCCCCTTCAGGCCAGCAATCACCAGGTCAGCAGTCTCGCGCGGCAGGAACAGCAGGCGAAGCGCGGAACAGCGTTGGCCCGCCGATCCAAAGGCGGAGACGATCACATCATCAATCACCTGCTCGCGCAGGGCCGACGTATCGACAAACATGCCGTTCAGGCCGCCGGTTTCGGCGATGAAGGGCACGATAGGTCCGCGTCGGTCGGCGAGCTTGCGATTGATGGTCCAGGCCGTTTCCGTGCCGCCGGTGAACGCAACGCCGGACAGGGCGGGGTGCGCCGTCAGGGCGGCGCCCACGGTCTCGCCGCGTCCGGGGACAAGCGCCAGCAATCCCACGGGCAGGCCTGCGGCATGGAACAGCTTCACGGCCTCCATGGCGATGAGCGGGGTCTGTTCAGCCGGTTTGGCCACCACCCCATTCCCCGCCGCAAGCGCCGCCGCGATCTGGCCGGTGAAGATGGCCAGGGGGAAGTTCCATGGGCTGATGCAGACAAAGACGCCGCGACCATGCAACTCATGGGTGTTGACCTCTCCGACCGGGCCGGACAGAACGGCAGGGGGGCCGAACAGCCGCTCGGCTTCACAGGCATAGTATCGGCAGAAGTCCACCGCCTCGCGCACTTCGGCTATGGCGTCGGGCCAGGTCTTGCCGGCTTCGAGCACGGCGATGGCGCACAGCCGCGCCGACTGGGTCTCCAGCGCATCGCCCATGGCGCGCAGGACCTTGGCCCGGCCGGCTCCGCCCAGACGGTTCCAGGCAGGCTGGGCCTTGTGAGCTGTGTGGAAAGCCGCATCGATATCCTCGCCCGTCGCCTCCCGGACCGAGCCGATCATCCGGCCCCTGTCGCTGGGCGAGCGCACGGCCGTGGCTTGCCCCGCTCCGGATGCAAGGCCGTTCACCAGAGGCGCTGCGGACAGATGCTCTGTTCTCAGCGTCTCCAGTGCGGCGCTCAGGTCTTGGCGCACATTTGCAATGCTCATATCGGCTCCCAGGGCGTTTGGTCGATCCAGGCCGTAGATGTCGCGAGGAGTCGGCAGGCGGGGGTGACGGTCAGGATGGGTTTCGACAGCGCAGATCGGATCGGCGGCCACCTGTTCGGCCGGAACCCGTTCGTCTGTCAGGGCATGAACGAAGGACGTATTGGCGCCGTTCTCCAGCAGACGGCGCACCAGATAGGGCAACAGGTCCTCATGCCCGCCGACCGGCGCATAGGCGCGCACCACGATATCGCCATATCGCGCCCTGGCCGCAGCATAGAGCGTCTCGCCCATGCCATGCAGACGCTGGTGCTCGATCGCCACGCCTGCGGTCTCAGCCAGATGCCGCACCGCCGCCAGGGTGTGAGCATTATGGGTTGCGAACTGGGGGTAGAGGTCGGGCGCGGCGGCGATCAGCGCCTTTGCACAGACAAGATAGGCCAGATCCGTGGCGGGTTTGGTCGTCCAGACGGGATAGTCGCAGCGACCCATGACCTGGGCCCGCTTGATCTCCGCATCCCAATAGGCGCCCTTGACCAGGCGCACCATCAGGCGGCGCCCGGTCTGTCGGGCCAGTTTCGCCAGGGCCGCAATCACCTCCGGGCTGCGCTTCTGATAGGCCTGAACGACCACGCCCAATCCTGTCCAGTCTGACAGTTCCGGGGCTTTGGCCAGGCGCTCGACCAGTTCCAGAGACAGGACGAGCCGGTCGGCTTCTTCGGCGTCAATGGCGAAATTCAGGTTGTGGCGGCGCGCGATCTGGGCCAGCCGCAGGACGCGGGGATAAAGCTCAGCCATGACGCGGCTGGTCTGCATGGCTTCGTAGCGCGGCGACAGGGCGGACAGCTTGACCGAGACGCCGTGCCCCTGTTCCGGCCCGTCGCCGCCCTTGTTCCGACCAACCGTCTCTATGGCGCGAGCATAGACGCCCTCGTAGCGTTGGGCGTCATGGGCGGTGCGCGCCCCCTCGCCCAACATGTCGAATGAGCACAGGAAGCCTTCGTGTCTGGCGCGCGCCAGGGCGGTCTCGATGGTGCGGCCCAGGACGAACTGCTCGCCCATGATGCGAACGGCCGCAGCCACCGCACGGCGAATCACCGGTTCGCCCATCCGCCCGGCCAGGCGGCGCAGAAATCCGGTCAGGTCGCGCCGCGCTTCGTCATCCACATCCACCAGCTTGCCCGTCAGCATCAGGCCCCAGGTGGAGGCGTTGACAAAGATGCTGTCGGACTGGCCCAGATGCGACGCCCAGTCGGCGGAACCGATCTTTTCGGCAATCAGCCGGTCTCGCGTCTCGTCATCGGGTGTGCGCAGCAGGGCTTCGGCCAGACACATCAGCGCCAGACCCTCGCGCGTGCCCAGCGAAAACTCCTGCAGGAAGCTCTCCACCACCCCGCCCCCGCCCGGCGCATCGGCTCGAACCTTGCGCGCGCCGCGCACAAGGTCGATCGCATCGTGGGCGACCGTCTCGCGGGCCGCCGGGCTCAGGGGCTGGGCGGCCAAGAGATCGCGGAGCGCCTCCGCCTCATCGCGGTATTTCAGCGCGTCGAGCGCGCGCCAGTCCATCGGGTCGGAAGTCGGTGATTTCTGGGTCATGTTGGAAATCTGCTTCGTTCTTTTTCATTTAATCAGCAAGAGATATCCGATTGTCTCGATGAATGAGGCCGATTTAACCGATTGCACGCCGTCTAGCTCCATACTGGACCGCGCGGCCATTCCCCCCTAAGGGGGGACTATGCCTGAACTTCCCGAGGTTGAAACGGTCCGACGGGGCCTTGAGCCGCACCTGACCGGCGCGCGGCTGGTGCGGGTGGTTCAGAACCGGCCTGATCTGCGCTTTCCCCTGCCGACCCACTTTATCGAGCGCTTGACTGGCGCGCGCGTTGAGCGGCTGGACCGCCGCGCGAAATATCTGCTCGCGCCGCTGGATACGGGCGAGACCCTGGTCGCCCATCTGGGCATGACCGGGCGCTTTACGATTGAAAGCCAAATGCCGGGCGACTTTCACCATGCCGCGGGGGCCGATCCGAAACATACCCATGTGGTGCTGCATACCGAATCCGGGACGACCGTCTCCTATAATGACGCGCGGCGTTTTGGCTTCATGGACCTGATCGCCACCACCGCCCTGACCGGCCATCCATGGTTCGCCAGCATGGGGCCCGAGCCTTTGGGTCCGGGCTTCAACACCGCCCAGCTGGCTGGGGCGCTCAAGGGCCGCAAACAATCCATCAAGGTCCTTTTGCTGGACCAGCGGACCGTGGCGGGGCTTGGCAACATCTATGTCTGCGAGGCGCTCAACCGGGCGGGCGTGGACCCGCGCAAGGAGGGCGGGCAGATCAGCCGGGCCCGGCTGGCCGTCCTGGTGGACGTGATCCGCGAGGTTCTGGCGGAAGCGGTCGAGGCGGGCGGCTCTACCCTGCGCGACTATCGCAGCGCTGACGGCGCGCTCGGCTACTTCCAGCACCGTTTTCGCGTCTATGGCCGTGAAGAGGCGCCGTGCCCTCGGCAAGGCTGTTCGGGCGTGATCCAGCGCATCGTGCAGGGTGGCCGGTCCACCTTCTTCTGCCCCCGCTGCCAGCGCTGAACGCATCCATTGCCTTTGCAATCTCAAGCAGTTCCGACGCATCGCGACCCGTTTCGAAAAGCTCGCCCGCAACCTCCCCGCCGCAGTCGCACTCGTAGCCAGCGGCGGCGGATACGGCGCGGACGTATGTTTTGGACAGGGCCTCTTCCAGATCAGTAGAAGCGAGGAGGCGATCTTTGTCGCTTATAGCCACTCCCTAAAAGAGGGTGACGAGTGATGAAAATATACCTTAAGGGGCATTTTGGGATTTGGAATCCACTTTAAATGTTTTCGGGTAAGCCCCATCATACCGGGTCGAAATGCACTTTTCCCTACGTAGCAAACAGTCCGTGTTGATTTCCGTTGAGATCCGACCCGCGCCTTCAGATCGTCCGGCACACGCACGCGCAGATGATACGTGCCGTGACGACGCTGTAGGTGTTGGGGACGAACTCCGCTCACGGCGGCGAACCCCGAAATTTCAGACCTGTGTCTGTTGCAATCTGCCGATATTTCGCCTCGGAGACACGGCTGTGGACCATCACTGTGTACAAAAGGGCACATATGAGAGGTCAGTAACTTCTACGTGTCCTCAATACCTGAATAAAAACAGTAACGATATCAGGTTCTTGGCGGAGAGGGTGGGACTCTCCGTCGAATTGTGACTGGTGCATTGAATTCCTATGCGTTCTTTAAAATCAATGATATAGCGGCTCATCTGTCACGCAAAACGTCACACAAACTGTCACACAATCAATGTCCAAAGTCGCTTCGCACATCTTCGTCCGCAATAGGGTTCTGACCTACAAACGTCGGGTGCCGGATGAAGTGCGACTTGCCGGTGGCTTTGCCGGAGCTGAACACTTCCAAAAATCCCTTCGCACTTCTGATCCGGCAACTGCACGCAAGAAGGCTGTCGAGCTTGACTCTGCCTTCGAAGCCGAATGCGCCAAATATGTTCCCTCCGCTCTTAACCCAACTGCTCGCGTGGAGCTGGAAGTTAAGGCAGTTGTTACTGACCAACTCCTTATCCACCTTCAAGAACGGTACTTTGAGCAGTCCATGAAGCTGGACAGGGAGCGTCGCCTGCGCGCTAAATCTGATCCGGAACTTCAGGACTGGTTAGACCAGGAGGATGATCATTGGGCGCAGGTGGACCACAGCCACAGTCCCAACAGGGCTGATCTCGAAGCAAAGTCCAGAAGGCGAGAGTTAACGCAGCTACGAAATGAAGTGGAATCTGATATTAAATCAGCAGCCAGCAAGCTGAATGCGGCTCCCGGCTCATTCGATTACCAGAGGATCGAAAGTGCATATGTCGAAGCAGCTAAGAGTGTCTTGACCGTTCAGAGGACGATGCGGGAGGGAGACTTCTTCACGACCACACACAAGCCGAAGGGTGATCATGCCTCTCCACTCCAAATGAAGTCGGCATGGACTTTAAGGGCGGTAGCGTCCGACTATCATC
>CAIOJR010000117.1 GCA_903858685.1 uncultured Caulobacterales bacterium
ACAGTCTTCGCCTCCGACCTGTTTTCAAAGCTGGAAGTGCACAAGACCGCCGAGGGCAGTCTGGACGAAGGCTCGCTCGGCGCCACGGTCGACCTGCATTCGGCCCAGCCGTTCGACTTCAAGCCCCGGACCCTGATCCTTGCGGCCAAGGCCGATTATAACGACATGTCCTCGACCACTGGACCGCGCCTGTCCGCCATTCTGGCCGACACCAGCAATGACGGGAAGTTCGGCGTCCTGGCCTCGATCTCCTACAGCCACAGGAAGCTGGACGACAACGGCTTCTCGACCGTTCGCTGGGACGAGGCCAATGTGCTGTCGACCGGCGGCACGACGGCCAAGCCTCTGGTCGGTTTCGGATCGGTCGCCGGCACAAACTGTCAGGTCAATCCCCTGCCCGCCGCCTGCGTCGCTGTCGACTCCGCCCTGCATCCGCGCTTCCCGCGCTATGATCTCTATCAGGACGATCAGGACCGGCTCGGCGCCAGCCTGTCACTGCAATGGCGCCCCAGTGATCAGCACCATTTCAGCGCTGATCTCTTGCACTCGCGCTGGAACGCAACCCGGCAGGAAAACTATATCGAGGCGCCCGGCTTCAGCGGCACCGGCAAGTGCGCGTCTGCGGCCACCTGCACCAGCGTCGCCAATATCTCGGTCCTGTCCGACACGATCAACAGCGCAGGCGTCCTGACGGCGGGAACCTTCAATGGCGTGGACGTGCGCACCGAACAGCGCTTCGACAAAATGCACACCGAGTTCGATCAGGCCACGCTCAGCGCAATCGATCACTGGACCCCGAAGCTGTGGACCGAGACCCTGATCGGGGCCAACGTTTCGGACTTCTCCAACCCCGTTCAGACGACTCTGGGCTGGGACAATTACAATGTTCAGGGCTTCAGCTACGCCTTTAACGGCCTGTCCACCCCCACGCTTAACTTCGGCTCTGGCAACCTGTCCTCGACCGGCCCCTGGGTTCTGACCGGGGTGCGCGAGCGTCCCCAGACCGCCGACAGCGGTTTCGCCACCGCCGCCACAACCGCCCATTATGACTGGGATGACCATCTTAAGCTCATGGCGGGCGCCAGCTTCAAGCAATATGCGTTCAAGACCTCGTCCCTGCGTCTGGCCAATGGCGAGTCGGTAACGGCGACCAACGCCTATTCGTCCCTGCGCACCGTTCCCCTGACCAGCTATGGCGTCGCCGAGTCCGCCAATGGAGTCTCCTGGTACGCGCCGAGCGTGGCCCTAGCCGCCAATGCGCTCAATCTGTCGAGTTCGTCCCTGTTCACGCTCAACACCCTGGGCGACCTTGGCAACAATTTCAGCATCAAGGAAAAGGACACGGGCGTCTTTGTTCAGGCGGACTTCGTCTATCCGGTGCTGGGCAAGGACCTGCGCGGCAATATCGGCATGCGCGGCGTCCAGACCGAGCAGCATTCCAATGGCTTTGAATATGTCGGCGGGGTACTGTCCCCGGTTGTGGCCAATCATGACTATACCGAAGGCCTGCCGTCCCTGAACCTGGCCTGGGATGCGACCGACAAGAGCGTGCTGCGCTTCTCGGCGGCGCGGGTCATGACGCGTCCGGACCTGACCTCGCTGGTGGGGAGCACCTCTGTCACGGTGTCGGGCACCTCCTACACCGTCAAGACAGGCAATCCCAATCTGAAGCCATTCCTGGCCAACAGCTATGATCTGGCCTACGAATTCTATCCGATGCGCGGCGCCATCGCGTCTGTGGCTGTGTTCCGCAAGGACATTATCAGCCTGGTGACCAGCAGTACCCAGAACATCGCCTTTTCCGGCAACCCGTTCGGCATTCCTGACAGCGCCGCTGTCGCCGCCTGCGGCGCCACGCCGGGATGCAGCCCTGCGGCCACCTGGTCCTTCTCCGCGCCGCAGAACACCCATGGCGGCCACGTGATCGGGATGGAGCTGAACTATCAGCAGCCCTTCAGCTTCCTGCCGGGCATCCTGCGTCACACTGGCCTTCTGGCCAATTTCACGGCCGTCAATTCGCGCGTCAACTATCCCAACGGGTCGAGTGGACTGGTCTCCAACCAACTGCTGGGCCTGTCGCGCGGCGCGGCGAACGGCACCCTCTATTATGAAGACGACAAGTGGAGCGTGCGCATCTCCGAGGCCTATCGCAGCAAGTACCTGACCAAGGTGCCCGGTCAGGAGGTCGGCACCAATGCGGACGGCTTCAACGGTACGACCAATGTGGACGCCTCGATCCAGTACACCTTCTCCAGCCACCTGAAGCTGACGGTCGAGGGCGTCAATCTGACCAACCAGGCTGAGCAGGAGTTCGACGACACCTCCGCCATGCTCCCCTATTATGTGCACAAGACAGGCCGCGAATTCCTCATAGGTTTCCGTTACCAGCTCTAAATGGAGCCGCACGGATGAACGGACTTATCGCTGGCGCGTCGAACAATGACCTGACCCGGCGCTCAGTCCTGACACTGACGGGGGCGGCGCTTATAGCCCGTTCCCGAACGGCCCTGGCCGATCCTGCCCAGCCCGTCGTCCACACGTCAAAAGGCGCCGTCGTCGGTTTGTCCGACGGCGGCGTCTGTGTATTCAAAGGTCTTCGTTACGGCCAGACAACGCGCGCCACCCGCTTCCGCGCGCCCCGGCCCGCGCCCGTCTTGGCGACGCCGGTTGTGGCGCAGCAGTTCGGCCCCGCCTGCCCGCAGACCCTTGCCGAAGAGGCCGTATCGGAAGACTGCCTGTTCCTGAATATCTGGACCCCGGAAGCCAGACGCGGCGGACACCGCCCCGTGCTCGTCTATATTCACGGCGGCGAATACAGCCACGGCTCTGGCTCCAGTCCCCTCTATGACGGCGCGCTGCTGGCGCAGGAGCAGGATGTCGTGGTCCTGACCCTCAATCACCGCCTGGGGATTTTGGGACATCTCGCCCTGAACCGGATCGACATGGGCGAACGCGCTCGGGCTGGAAATGCGGGGCTTCTGGACCTGATCCTTGCGCTCAACTGGGTGCGCGACGAGATCGCAGCCTTTGGCGGCGACCCTGCTTGCGTCACCCTGTTTGGCCAGTCAGGCGGCGGCGCCAAGATCGCCTCGCTCATGGCCATGCCTGCGGCGCATGGCCTGTTCCATCGCGCTGTGACCATGAGCGGACAACAGGTCACAGCCTCAGGACCGCTGGCGGCGGAGCGCCGCGCGCGGGCCGTACTTGAGCACCTGAACATCGCGCCGGACAATCTGGCCGCCCTGGATCAGCACCCGGTCGAGGCCCTGATCGAGGCCAGCCTTACGCTCGACCCGACCCTTGGCGGACCCGTCTATTTCGGCCCGGTCGTCGATGGCGTGGATCTGCCCCGCCACCCCTTCTTTCCCGATGCGGCGCCCGCCAGCCTGTCCATTCCCATGATCATTGGAGGAACGCGGGACGAGGTGCGCATCTTTTTCCGCGATGAATGGGACCGCATCAGCGCCTATGGCTGGGACCAGATGACCACAAGGCTGGCCCGTGAGCTGCGGCTCGACTGTGACCCGCGTCAAGTCACAGCCCTCTATCGCCGCCTCAGGCCCTTTGCGACTCCCGAAGAGGTCTTTTACGCCGCCATCACCGACAGCCGGTCCTGGCGCGGCGGCGTGATGGAGGCGCAGGCCCGTGCTCAGGCCGGGGCGCCCGCCTTTGTCTATCAGGTCAATTTTGAATCGCCGCTCAGCCAGGGGCGCCTCAAGGCCTGCCACATGATCGACATCCCGCTGATGTTCGGCACGACAGCGACCCCCGGCGCGCTCTGCGGCAACGGCGAAGACGCCCGCAGCCTGTCTAGGCGCCTGCGGGACATGCTTGGCCGGTTCGCCCGGACGGGAAATCCCGATGGCCCGGGTCTTCCCGACTGGCCCCCCTATGAGCTGGACCGCCGGAGCACCCTTGCGCTGGAAACGACGCCCCGCCTGATCAACGATCCGCGCGCCGAGGAGAGACGCTTCTTCGCCGCCTACCCCTTTATCCAGCGAGGCACGATCTGATGGGCGATCCCTCCGGGCTCGACCGCCGCAGCCTGATTGGCGCATTTGTCTTAGGCGCCGCAGCGGGGCCAGGCTTGGCGGCAAGCCCACCCGCCGCGTTCGATCTGTGGCCAGGGCCGCCGCCGGACGCGCCTGCAATCCTGCCACAAGAACACCTGAGCGATCGCAGTTCAGACCCGATGACGCCGGACCGGATCATCACCGGCGTCGCGCGGCCCAGGCTCGACTATTATCGTCCCGCCGAGCCGACGGGCGCGGCCGTCGTGGTCGCCCCGGGCGGCGGCTATATCCGCATCGCGCTCGACAAGGAAGGCGCAGACCTCGGACGCTGGCTGTCGGAACGCGGTGTCGCAGTCTTTGTCCTGACCTATCGACTGCCAGGCGATGGCTGGACGAATGGCGCCTTTGCCGCCGTCGCCGATGCGCAAAGGGCGATACGCTGGGTTCGGTTCAACGCCGCGCGTTTTCAGATTGACCCCCAACGCGTGGGCCTGATCGGCTTTTCAGCGGGCGGCCACGTCGCCGCCAGCGTTCTGGCCGATGGCGAAAGCGCGCGATACCCAAGCTCTGACGCAATTGACGCGGTCCCTATCCGGCCCAACCTCCTGGGCCTGTTTTACCCTGTGCTCGACATGGCGCCGTCTCTGGCCCACGCCAG
>CAIOJR010000118.1 GCA_903858685.1 uncultured Caulobacterales bacterium
CGCCAAAGGCGTGGCGGCCCACCACGATCGGCTGGGTCCAGCCGGGCCCCAGACGCGGCACGTTCTTGCAGATGATCGGCTCACGGAACACCACGCCGCCGAGGATGTTGCGGATCGTGCCGTTGGGCGACTTCCACATCTTCTTCAGCTTGAACTCTTCCACGCGGGCTTCGTCGGGCGTGATCGTGGCGCATTTGACGCCGACGCCGTACTTCTGGATGGCGTGGGCGCTGTCGATGGTGACCTGATCGCCGGTTTCGTCACGATGCTCAACGCTCAGGTCGTAATAGTCGAGCGTCAGGTCCAGATAGGGGAAGATCAGCTTGTCCTTGATCAGCTTCCAGATGATCCGGGTCATTTCATCGCCGTCGATATCGACCACGGGATTGGCGACTTTGATCTTGGACATGCTGGGATCAGCCTTTTCTTTGTGGTGCAGCGCTCGCCCGCCAGGTCGAAACGTATCCTGCGCCCGCGTGAGGGATGGCGCGCTCTATAGCTTGATGCGAGCCCTTGGGAAAGCGGGCGCGTATCAGTTGGTTTTCTGCCCCGCCCCATCCCGTTCCGCCCGAATGGCGGTGGAAGATGTGGGGTCCAGCGGGCCGCGCAGGTTGATCAGGGCTGGCGGCTTGGTGCGGGCCAGCAGCGGCGCGAGGCGCGAGGCTTTTCGCGCATGAGGAAAGCGCTGGGCGGCGGTCGAGAAGCGGCTGGTCAGCAAGGCGCCGGGTCTGGCGACCACGGCCACGGGGGTGGAGCGCATGATCTCGGTCCAGCCCAGCCAGCGGTGAAAGCCCGCCAGATTGTCGGCGCCCATGATCCAGACAAAATGCACGCCCGGAAAGCGCGCCTTGAGAATTCGCAGTGTGTCGATGGTGTAACGCACGCCCAGTCTGGCCTCGGCGTCGCTGACGATCTGGCGTCGGCGGGCGAACCGGCTGGCGCTCTGCATACGCTCCGCCAGGGGCGCGGTCTGGTGACCCGACTTCAAGGGGTTCTGAGGCGAGACGAGCCAGATCAGCCGGTCGAGCTTGAGGCGCTTCATCGCGGTGGCCGCCACATGTCCGTGACCACGATGGGCAGGGTTGAACGAGCCGCCGAACAGCCCGACCCGCATGCCGCGCGCCAGCACAAAACCCAGTCGCAGGGCCTTGGGACGACCGCAGACGGGCGCCCGGCGCACAGGCGTGCCCCAGCGCAGACGCGTTCCGCTCATGGCGTCATCCCCGGGCCGGCCATCCTCAGGGGGTCCAGGGTGCGGGGGCGCCGCCGCCTTCGCCCTCCGAGCCGCTGGCGTCCTCGCCGCGGCGCTTGCGAATCTCCTTGAAGGCGGCGCGCAGCACCGCGGTCACGCCTTCCCGGGAGACGCCGGAGACGCGCATCGGCGCCTTGCCCGCCGCTTGCGCCAGTTCAGCGGCCTTGGCGTCGCGTGCATCCTCATCCAGGGCGTCGATCTTGTTGAGGGCGAGGATTTCCGCCTTGTCCTCCAGCCCCGCGCCATAGGCGGCGAGTTCTTCGCGCACAGTGCGATAGGCGCCCGCCACGTCGTCCTGCGTGGCGTCGATGAGATGGATCACGACGGCGCAGCGCTCGACATGGCCCAGAAACCGGGTGCCAAGGCCTGCGCCCTCGCTGGCGCCTTCGATCAGGCCGGGAATATCGGCCAGCACGAAACGCTCCTGCGCCGACAGGTCAACCACGCCGAGATTGGGCGCCAGCGTGGTGAAGGGATAGTCCGCGATCTTGGGCTTGGCCGCCGAGGTGGCCGCCAGGAAGGTCGATTTGCCGGCATTGGGCAGGCCGATCAGGCCCGCATCGGCAATCAGCTTCAGGCGCAGCCAGATCCACTTCTCCTCGCCCTTCTGACCGGGCATGGCGAAATAGGGCGCCTGGTTGATCGGGCCCTTGAAATGCACATTGCCGTGGCCGCCATTGCCGCCGCGGGCCAGGCGCAGCCGCGTCCCCACCTGATCCAGATCCGCGATCAGGGTTTCCTGATCCTCTTCCAGGATCTGCGTGCCCACGGGCACTTTCAGCGTGACGTCGGCGCCGGCGTGGCCGTGGCGTTGCCGTCCCATGCCATGCACGCCGGTGTCGGCCTTGAAATGCTGCTGGTAGCGATAGTCGATAAGCGTGTTGAGGCCGTCGACCGCTTCGATCCAGACATCGCCGCCACGCCCGCCGTCGCCGCCGTCGGGGCCGCCATACTCGATGAACTTTTCCCGTCGAAAAGACACCGAGCCGCCGCCGCCGTCGCCGGAGCGAATGTATATCTTGCACTGATCCAGAAACTTCATCAGCGTCCTATGGCCGAAAAAGGCGCCGTCCGTCGAGTATTCTGTATGGACCGCATCAGGGGGAGACGAAACACCATGGCTGACGATCTGTCTCGCGACATCGCCGATTTCACGCGCAGGGACTTCACATTTGATGGTTTGACCAAGCCGGTCATGTGCATTGGCGACCATGGCCCCGCGGTCGTCGTCATTCATGAGATATTCGGCTTCACGCCAAGCCTGGCAAGACTTTGTCGGTGGATCAGCGCTGCAGGCTTTCGGGTCTTCGCGCCTGTCCTGGTGGGCAAGGCGGATGCTTCCAACGAGGAGGTGGTCCGGCCTGGGCGAATCCTGTCCCTGTGTGTCAGCCGCGAGTTCACCCTTTTTGCAGAAAATCGATCCAGTCCCATCGTGAACTGGCTGAAACCCCTGGCGCGTCAGCTTCACGCTGAATGCGGCGGTCGTGGCGTGGGCGTGATCGGCATGTGCCTGACCGGCGGGTTTGCGCTCAACATGGCGGTCGATCCCAGTGTCGCGGCGCCTGTCCTGAGCCAACCCTCCATGCCGCCGCGCAAGCCGGACGGGATTGACGCAACCCCTGCGGAAATCGCCGCCGTCAAGGCGCGCATCGCTCAGGAAGGCCTTCAGGTCCGCGCCTGGCGGTTCGCGGGCGACGCCATGTGTCGGGCGCCGCGTTTCGAAACCCTCAGCCGCCTTCTGGGCGACGGCTTCCTGCCGGTGGTGCTGCCCGATGAGGTCGCCAATCCCAATGGCATGAAGGCGCAGGGCCGCGCGCCACATTCGGTCTTCACCGGCGACCTGATCGATGCGCCCGGCGAGCCGACGCGCCAGGCGGTGGATGATCTGATCGGCTTCTATCGGGACCGGCTGGTCGAGGGGGCGGCGTGAAGAAGCCCCCGGAGAAGAAGATCGAGTTCACCAGGGAAGAAACACGCCTGATCGTGCGCGAGATCCAGCGCTATTTTCAACTGGAACTGGATCAGGAGATCGGCGCCTTGCCGGCTGAAATGCTGCTCGACTTTTTCGCCACCAAGATCGGCGCGCAATTCTACAATCGCGGGCTCTATGACGCCCATCAGGTTGTTCTGTCGCGGATGGACGATGTGGCCGAGGCCGTGCTGGGTTTGGAGCGGGCCGCCGGTCGCTAGATCGCCGCGTCAGGTCCTTTTGAGAAAACTGACAAGCGCCGCGCCATAGCTGCGTTCGTCCAGGGTTTCATAGCCCTCGACCGCCAGGGGCCCTTCGTCGGCGGCGCGCTCCACCACGCACACCGCGTCTTCCGTCAGCCAGCCGCCCGCGAGCAGTCCCCCCAGCGCCTTTTGCGCCAGACCCTTGTGATAGGGCGGATCAAGAAAGGCCAGGGTGAAGGCCGGGCCAGCGCTGGCCGGGCGAAGGCCCAGATCTGTGGCGTCACGCCGGTGAATGCGCACATCGCCAAAGGCGTGCATGGCCTCCATATTGTCGCGAATCGCTGCGCGGGCGTCCTCATCGGTCTCCACAAACAGGCAAAAGGCCGCTCCGCGCGAGAGCGCTTCAAAGCCCAGCGCGCCAGACCCCGCAAACAGGTCGATCACGCGTGCGCCCGCCAGTTCGGGGGCGAAGGCGCCATGTTCCAGAATGTTGAAAACCGCCTGGCGCGCCCGGTCCGACGTCGGTCGCGTATCTCGACCCAGAGGGGCGACAAGCTGTCGGCCCCGATGCCTTCCGGCCACAATCCTCATCTTATCGCTTTATCCGTCTTTCCACTGTCTTCAGCTTCGTCCACTACACTGTATCGCGTAAGTGACGCATTCCCCAGATGTCGATTGATCCTTGGCTCAACCTTCGTGACGCGCCGCCCTTCCTGGCCCAGACAGGCGGCAGGGACCGGGAGTTTTGGCGCGTGGCCGCTTTCGCACCCCTGTGGATCGTCGCTGGCCTGATCATCGGCTTCATGACCTTTTTCACCGCCACCAGTCTGGGCGACAAGCTGGTGGAGCTGACGCCTGCGCCGGTCCACGCCATTGTGGCCGCACCCCTGGCGCGCGTTCGCCCCGAACAGGTCAGCGGCGATCTGGGCCTGGTGGGCGAGGCACGCCGCGTCCTGTCCCTGTCCGCCGGGCCCGCCGCCTTCGCCATCGCCGTCCCGCTGGTCGGTTGGCTGCTGATGCGTCGCGCCGCGCGAAGCTGGTATACGTCGAAGCTGCGCTTTCGCTGGCGTATGCTGGCCGCCGGCCTTGTCCTGTTCTGTCTGGCGACGGGCGTGGCCATGGTGCTGGACGGCCTGATCAACGGCTTTCCCAAAAGCTCGCCCCTGTTGCGCGCAGATGAGTCGGTCGCTGCGAGGATGGTCTATTTTCTGGTGACCCTGGGCGCACTGACCGCGGCGGCGGCGGCGGAGGAAGTGGTCACCCGCGGCTGGCTGATGCAGCAGACCGCTGTCTTCACGCATAATCTCGTCCTGATCCTCGGGGTGAACGCCTTCGCTTTCATGGTCGTGCATCTGGACCCTGATCCGGCGCGCAATGCGGCCCTGTTCCTGTCTGGACTTAGTCTCAGCCTCATTGCGGTGCGCACCGGCGGGCTTGAGTTCGGCATCGGCGTGCACGCCGCCAACAATCTCATGCTGGCCTGGTTCTCCGAGCCTTTCCGCGTAACCGATCTTGGCGGGCGGATGAGCGCGGCGGATCTTGCGGTGCAGGCCGCCGTGACCCTGTCGGGTCTTGCGCTGGCTGAACTGACGCTCAGGTGGAGACCCCTGCGCGAGGCGGCGGGACTTTCGCCCTAGCGGCCTCAGGCGGACATCATCGCCCTCAACGCCGGCGCGTCGATCCCGCCCTCTGCGATCTTGACCAGCAGGAGGGCGGAGAGTTGCGTCCGTTCCACGAAGCTTTCTGGAAAGGCGTGTTCGGCCTCGGAATGGATGTCGCCGCCGCGCACGCCCAGAGTGTCGATATTGGGAACCCCCGCCGCGAAAAGGTTGTTGCCTTCGCAGACCCCGCCGGACGAGACCCATTCCAGCGACTGGCCGATCAGGGCGCCAACCTCGCGCGCCTTGGCGAACAGGGCCTGTTGCACCGGTGTGAACGGCTTGGGCGGACGGGTGAAGCCGCCATGCAGGCGGGCGGTGACGCCGTCGGATTCGACCTCTGCCACGGCCCGAGCGATCTCCTGTTCGATCCAGCGTCCGGCTTCTGCATCGGGCAGGCGGACATTGAACCGCGCCACGGCCAGGTCCGGCACCATGTTCAGCGGTGCGCCCCCGTCGATCCGGGCGAGGTTCAGGGTCACGCCGTCGCGCTTGCCGTTCAGGGCGTCCAGCCACACGGCAAGGCGCGCAGCGGCGGCGACGGCGTTGCGGCCCTTGGCGAAGTCGCGACCCGCATGGGCGGCGCGGCCCCGCAGAACCACATGGAAGTTGCCGGACCCCTTGCGCGCGGCGGCCAGGGCGCCAGACCCCATGGCGGGCTCATAGGTCAGGCCGAGCTGCGCCTTTCTTCCTAGTGCGGCCAGGAGCGGAGCCGACGCGACCGATCCGATCTCCTCGTCAGGCGACAACAGCACCTGATAGCCCACGCGGGCGGCGAGGGGGTGGGCCTCGAACGCCGTCAACGCCGCCAGCATGACGCTGACGCCGCCTTTCATGTCCGCAACGCCCGGACCATGCAGGGCGCCGTCAGCGCGCGTGACCACGCTCTGAAATGGGCTGGAGGCGGGATAGACCGTGTCATAGTGTCCGGTCAGGGCGATCTGCAGCGGCGCGTCCGGGCGAACGGTCAGACGCAGCGAATCGGTGTGCGGCAAGGCCTGCTCGCGTCCCTCCGCGGTGATCTCTATGGACGGCGCCAGCGCCACGCTTTCCAGTTCGCCGGGCAGGGCGGCCATGACCGGCGTCAGAGCCGCGCGCTGCGCCTCAAGCCCGGCCAGATTGCGGCTGCCGGAATTGATGGCGCACCATCTGATCGTCTGGGCGATCAGGGACGGACCTTGCGCGGAAATCGCGTCCAGAATGCGCCGGTCGGCGGGGGTGAGCTGCAGGGCTTGGGTCGGTTGCATGGCGCCATCATAGACGATTCAAGCCGCCCCGTCGCGAGGCGCGCCGCGCGTCACTGAATCAGCGCTGTCGCCATAGGCGCTTTTCGAGGCGGGCCAGTCCCTATATGCAGAGGCCGCCTGCAAGGAGAACGCCGATGACCACCTCTGGCCGCGCCATTGACTGCAAAGCGTTTGTGGCGCGACTGCGCGACGAGGTCGCTACAAGCGTGGCGGCGCTGAAGACCCGTCACGCCGTTACGCCCGGGCTGGCCGTGGTGCTGGTGGGTGATGACGCTGCAAGCTCGGTCTATGTGCGAAACAAGGGCGAACTGGCCGAGGCCGTGGGGATGCATTCTGTAACTCACCGACTGCCTGCGGACACGTCGCAGGAGGACCTCGCAGCGCTGGTTCGCCAGCTCAATGCTGATCGCTCCATTCACGGGATCTTGGTGCAGCTTCCCCTGCCCAGGGGACTGAATGCGGACGCCATCATCGCCGAGATCGACCCGAACAAGGATGTGGACGGGCTTCATGTGGTCAATGCGGGTCGCCTGTCCGCCGGGCTGCCAGGGCTCGTCTCCTGTACGCCGGCGGGCTGCATGAAGCTTTTGCGCGATGAGGTGGGCGATCTGAGCGGAAAACACGCCGTCATGGTCGGACGCTCCAATCTGATGGGCAAGCCCATGGCCCAACTGCTTCTGGCGGCGGACTGCACCGTGACCATCGCCCATTCCCGCACGCGCGATCTGCCGGCTGTTTGCCGGGAGGCGGATATTCTGGTCGTGGCCGTGGGACGCCCCGAAATGGTCAAGCGCGACTGGATCAAGCCAGGCGCGGTGGTGATCGATGTCGGCATCAACCGCGTGCCGTCCAGGGACCCGGTCAAGGCGGCGCAGGGCAAGACCCGACTTGTCGGCGACGTGGACTTTGCGGACGCTCTGGAGGCGGGCGCCACGGTCACGCCCGTCCCCGGCGGCGTCGGGCTGTTGACCGTCATTTTCCTGATGCAGAACACGGTGAAGGCCGCCTGCATGATTCATGGACTGGACGAATCCAGCCTCTGATCGGGCTATGATTTCGCCGAGGACAGTCTGGCGGCCATCAACTGGTGCAGATGATTCACCGCCTTCAGCGGCCGCACCATCACCTTGAAATGGGTGATCTTGCCCGCTTCGTCCCAATGGATCATGTCGACGCCGTTGATGCGGATCCCGTCCACCTCGCAGGCGAACTCCAGCACGGCGGAGCGGTCGGCAAACCATTCGTTGAGATAGCGGAAGCTGGGATTGCCCAGCACCACGGCGGCGGCGCGAAGATAGGCGGTTGTGACCGCCTTTCCGACCTGAGGCGTATGGACGACGGGCGATTCGAAAACCGCGTCATCCGCCAGCAGGGCTTCGAGCTTTTGCGGATCGACTGTGGTCATATAGTCATGCCACAGGCGGATGGTTTCGGGCGGGGTCTGGTTGCTCATGCCGCGATTTTGGCGCCTGACGCGGAAATGCGCCAGCCCCCGACCGTGTCGCCCGGTCAAGGCATGGGCTGGCCGCAAACATGTGAAGGAATGACGCCATGCTGCGACCCGGTCCTCTGAACCTCATCACCGATGTGGCGGGTCTCAAGGTTGGCCATGCGACGGACGAGCGCGCCCGCTCGGGCGTGACAGCTCTGGTGTGCCCCGGCGGCTGGACGGCGGCGGCGGATGTGCGCGGCGGCGGTCCGGCGACGCGGGAGATTGATGTGCTCGGTCTGGAGAATCTGGTGGGTCGGGTTCACGCGATCAGTCTGTCTGGAGGCTCCGTCTTCGGGCTGGCGGCGGCGGACGGCATGGCGGCTGTGTTGTCGAGCCGCGACCAGGGGCTGCGCCTGACGCCGGGGACGCCCGCCATTCCGATTGTCAGCGCCGCCTGCCTCTATGATCTGGGCCATGGCGGTGACAAGGGCTGGGGGTTGGAGCCGCCCTACAGGCAACTGGGCGTTTCGGCCCTTCAGGCCGCTGACACGATCTTTGCATTGGGACCCGTGGGAGTGGGCAGGGGCGCCATGGCGGGCGCGTTTCCCGGTGGACTGGGTTCGGCCTCGCTGGATCTGGGCGACGGCGTGGTGGTGGGCGCGCTCGCCGCCGTCAATCCGGTGGGGTCGGTCTATGCGGATGACGGCCAGACCTTTCTGGCCGCGCCATTTGAACTGAATGCGGAATTCGGCGGACGCGCCGCCAGCGTGATCCCGCCAGCTTCGGGCGAGCCCTTCCCGGATCATGCGCGTCTGGTCAGTCTCGGGCGGATGACCACGGGCGCAGCTACGACCCTGTGCGTCGTTGCGATCAGCGCGGACCTGACGGGCCCCGAGTGCAAGCGGGTCGCCATGATGGCGCATGACGGTCTGGCGCGCGCCATTCGCCCGGCGCACACGCCTTATGACGGCGATATCGTCTTTTGTGTCGCCCAGGGAATCGGGCTTCAGGAGGGGCCAGAGCGTCCGAGGCTGATCGCCCGCCTTGGCGCCGCCGCCGCCGACGTGCTGGCGCGCGCGATCGCCCGCGGCGTCTATGTCGCTTCCCTTCAGGTCTGAGCGCGCCGCCGCGCCGCCAGGGCGCGGTCAATATCGGGTGTTGCAGCGATCAGGTCGCGCGTATGGGCGTGCTGCGGATTGTTGAAGACGCGCTCGGTCGGTCCGACCTCCACCACCTTGCCTTTGTGCATCACAATCACCCGGTCAGCCAGGGTCCTCACGGTCGTCAGGTCGTGCGTGACCAGCAGAAACGCGACCTGACGCAGCAGGGCCAGATCGTGGATCAATTGCAGGATCTGGGCGCGCGTCGTGACATCCAGCGCCGAGGTCGCCTCATCCAGCACAATGACCCGGGGCTCTGCGATCAGGGCGCGGGCGATGGCGATGCGTTGACGCTGGCCGCCGGAGAATTCGTGCGGATAGCGGTCGGCGTGCTCCGGCGACAGGCCGACCTCCATGAGGATCGCTTCAACCTGATTCCTCCTTGCTACGTCATCCAGATTCGGCGCCGCCAGATCAAGCGGCTCCGCCACGATTTTTTTCACCGTCCAACGCGGGTCCAGACTGTCGAACGGGTCCTGAAACACCGCCTGAATCTGCGAGCGCAGCTTGCGACGCGACGCCGGGTCGGCATGGCTGAAGGCCTCGCCGATCAG
>CAIOJR010000119.1 GCA_903858685.1 uncultured Caulobacterales bacterium
CTTGTAGGCGAACTTTTCAGTTCCGACGGGATTGCCGTTGGGCAGATAGATGCCCGCCACGCGGACGGGACGAGGCGAGGCGATCAGAGCCTCGATATAGCGCGCCTGTTCATCGCTTTCATCGCCGGGCAGGCCGCGTCGCACGTCCTCCAGCGGATATTTGGACAGCAACGCCACGCCATTATAGGTCTTCTGCCCGTGGACAGCGACATTATAGCCAAGGGATTCAAAGGCTTCGGTTGGAAATTTTTCGTCGATGCACTTGATTTCCTGCAAGGCCGCGACATCGGGCTGAACCTGACCGAACCAGGCCAGCACCCCTTCCAGCCGGGCATTGACGGAGTTCACATTCCAGGTGGCGATTTTCATTCAGCGGAACCTTGCTGCTGCACGGCGGTGATGAAGGCGGATATGGCGGGCATGACCGATGGCGCGAGCGGCGCGTCGGGCTGGCCATAGGTGGCGATATTGGCCGCGCGGTCGAGCGGCGCGGTCTTCAGCACGTGGTTGACGCCGTTCAGCACCACCAGCTTCGCGCCGGGACGGGCGGCGGCCAGCCTTTGCGCATCGTCCAGCGACACCTGCAGGTCGGTCGTCCCCTGCAGGATAAGAACGGCGGAGCGCACGGCGGCAATGGCTTCGGTCGGCGGATGGGCCAGGGTCGAGATCAGATAGGGCTGGACCGAGGGGCGAAACAGCGGGTCCGTCGCCCGGACGGAGGGAACCAGACGGCCTGCCTTCAGCTCCACCCAGACCTGGGCGACGGATTGCATGACCGCGTCCGGGACATGGGCGGCGACCAGCTGCGCATTGACCACCTCGTCGAACGGACGGCCCATGCCGGAAATGGAGATCAGGCCGCAGGTCGGCGTGTGCGCTGCCGCCAAGGCCCCAATCAGGGCGCCTTCGGAATGGCCTGCAATGACGATGCAGGTCACGCCGGGCTCCCGGGCCAGTCTCTGCGCCATCCTCACCGCATCATCGACGGCAATGTCGAGTGTCAGATCCCGCTCCGTCTGGCCCGGCGTCGCGCTCCTGGCGATGAAGCGCTTGTCGTAGCGCAGGCTGACGACGCCGATATCGGCAAGGCCGGCCGCCAGTTGGCGAAGGGTGCCGGGGCGTATGCCGGGCGCGGTGCTGTCCCCATCATGGTCGGTCGGTCCAGATCCTGCGATCAGCAGCACGCCGGGGCGGGCAGGGCCAGTCCTGTCCGGATGGCGGATGACGGCGAACAGCGAGGCTTGGCCTTCGCCGACCCGCAACGCCGAGTCGCCCGCCTGACAGGGGGGGGCGGCGGCGATCGCCATGAGCGCCGCCCCGGCAAGGGCTATGACAGGGCGGAGCATGATCGGCCTTCCCGTTGGGGTCAGATTGAAAAGCTGACGCCGCAGCCGCAGCTTGACCGGGCGTTGGGATTGCGAATGCGGAACTCGGCGCCTGCCAGTTCGTCGATGAAGTCTATGACGGACCCTTTCAGAAAGGGGACCGAGACGTCGTCGACCAGCGCCGCGGCGCCGTCCAGTTCGACCACCAGATCATCGGCGGCGGGGACCTCGCCGCCCTCGATCAGGGCGAACTCGTACTGAAAGCCGGAGCAACCGCCGCCCTTGACCGACACGCGCAGGCGCGGCGGCGCGCCGCCCTGTGGGGCCAGGGCCTTGAGCCGGGCGGCGGCGGCGGGGGACAGGGTGATCGGGGCGTCTCGCATGGCGTTGGGGTCTGACTTCATGACAAATGGCCTGGGCGACTTCGCACAGCGTCCGAATACCCCTATATGCGCATGATCCGCATTCTGCGGAAGCCCCGCCGACCGGAGACCGCCAGCTTGGCGAAATCGCCCCCCAAGAGCGCGCCCCGCGCCGTGCCGCCTCTGACCCGCGCGCCCTATGCCAGCGATCCGCTGGCCTCGGTCGGAAGATTGTATCCCGAGGCGGAAAGCCGCACCCGCACGCCCTTCGCCCGAGACCGCGACCGGATCATCCACACAGGCGCCTTTCGCAGGCTGAAGGAAAAAACCCAGGTCTTCGTCGCGCATGAGGGCGATTATTTCCGCACCCGGCTGACCCATAGTCTGGAGGTTGCGCAGGTGGCGCGCTCTCTGGCTCAGGCGCTGGGGCTGGACGCAGATCTGGCCGAGACCGTGGCCCTGGCCCATGATCTGGGGCATCCGCCCTTTGGTCATGCAGGCGAGGATGAACTGCATCGCTGCATGGCCGACTATGGCGGCTTTGATCACAATGTGCAGACCTTCCGCGTCATCACCCTGTTGGAGCGTCGCTATCCAGCCTTTCAGGGCCTGAACCTGACCTGGGAGACCCTGGAGGGCATCGCCAAGCACAATGGTCCCATCATCGGCCATCTGGGCGAACCCGCCTACAGGACCATTGTGGACTTTGTGGCCGAATTTGATCTGCGCCCAGGCACCTTTGCGTCGGCTGAGGCGCAGGTGGCGGCGCTGGCCGACGACATCGCCTATAATAATCACGATGTGGACGACGGTATTCAGGCGGGCCTGTTTGGTGTCGATGATCTGATGGATGTGCCCCTGATCGGGCCCGCCATCGAGAGCGTGCGACGCGACTGGCCGGGGCTGGACCATCAGATGCTGCGGCTTGAAGCCGTGCGCCGCATGATCGGCGAGATGGTGGACGATGTTCTGGCCGAGACGCGCTCCCGGGCTGACGCTTCCGGTGTCGACAGCGCCGAGGCGGTGAGGAGCATGGACCGGCCGCTGGTGTCCTTTTCCCGTGACATGGCGGAGGATCTGGCCAGTCTTCGGGCCTTCCTGCATGCCCGCATGTATCGGCATTTTCGCGTCAATCGCACGCGCTCCCAGGCGCGGCGGGTGCTTGCGGAGCTGTTCAAACTCTTCATGGAGCAGCCCGACACCCTGCCGCCCGAATGGTCCGTGGACGGAGAAGCCGGGCATGAGCCCGCCCATGCGCGCCGCGTCTGTGATTATATTGCGGGCATGACCGACAGGTTTGCTATAGAGGAGCATCGCAAGCTGTTTTCACTGGATCTGTGGCACTAGGCCGGGATTATCCCCTTTTTCGCCGAGATTTCACTGCAACCGCCTGTTTGCGTTAAACTATGGTGATTCGTCGCC
This sequence comes from uncultured Caulobacterales bacterium, assembly GCA_903858685.1. Lineage (GTDB taxonomy): Bacteria > Pseudomonadota > Alphaproteobacteria > Caulobacterales > Caulobacteraceae > CAIMFV01. Next base: position 3,110 of record CAIOJR010000119.1, read on the forward strand.
ACGCAGCCTGTATGCGCTGCGGCCCCTGGAGATGCTTCGATGAGCGATCATGAACGCGGCGCCTATACGCCACAACCCGACGCACCCTTGTCCTTCGATGTGCGGGTCGCACGTGAGCGCAAGCCGTTGCCGCTGGCTTTGATCGCCTCTTGCGTGATCCTCTCGACCCTCGTGGTTGTGGCCTTCATGCTGTATCGGAGCGGCGTGCGCAGCCAGAACGAGCCCCCGCGTCCGGTGGGCGAGCCGATTGCAGCGATCAAGACGGCGCCGCCGGCCGCTGACGCCGGCAACACGGCCGTGGCGGCGCCCGGCGCCGGACAACCCGCGTTCGCTCCCGCGCCCGAGCAACCCATGGCGCGTCCGGCGCCTGGCCAACAGGCGGCGGCCCAGCCGTCTCAACTGACCGTCCAGCAGACCCAGGCCCCGCCGCCTGCGATTACCGCGCCAGCCCAGCCGGCTCCCGCGCCGGTTCAGGCTCAGCCCGCGCCGAAGCCTGCGCCTGCGCCAGCGCCCGTGATCAAGCAGGCGGTGGCGACGCCTGTTCCTCAGGTCGCGGCCAAGCCCGCCCCCGTCGTGGCCAAGGCGGCGCCGCCTGCGCCTAAGCCGGTCGCAGCGGCCAAGGCGGCGCCTGTCGCGGCTGTCGAGGGCGATCCGCCGCTCAAGGCCGGGTCCATCGTGGTGCAGATCGGCGCTTTCACCTCGCCCGATCTGGCCAAGGGCGGCTGGCAGCGAGTGGCTGGCCTCGTTGGCGGGGCGATCAATGGCAAGGGGCGCCACATCGAGCCGGTGGATGCGGGCGGCGCGACCCGCTACCGCAGCCAGGTCACGGGTTTCGCCACTCACGCCGATGCTGTGGCCTTCTGCAGCGCGCTGAAGGCCAAGGGCCATGACTGTCTGGTCAAGGCGCTCAACTAGGAAGCCCGGCGGGTGACATCGGCCTGTATATTTGGATGCGCCGGTCCGGTTCTCGGATCGGAAGAGCAGGCCTTTTTCCGGGATGTCCAGCCCTGGGGCTTCATTCTGTTCCGCAGAAATGTGGAAACGCCGGACCAGGTGCGGGCTCTGGTCAATGCGCTGCGCGAGACAGTGGGACGCGCGGACGCACCTGTCATGATCGATCAGGAAGGCGGCCGGGTCCAGCGACTGGGACCGCCCCACTGGCCGGTCTATCCGGCGGGGCGGGTCTATGGCGCGCTCAGGACAAACGATCCCTTGCAGGCCCAGAGCTTCGCCCGCCTTGGCGCGCGGCTCATGGCCCATGATCTGGCGGCGCTCGGGATCAATGTCGACGCTGTTCCGGTTCTGGATGTGCCGCAACCCGGCGCGCATGAGGTGATTGGCGACAGGGCCTATGGGCGCACGCCGGATGTGATCGCCACCCTGGGCCGGGCCGCCGCCGAAGGGCTGCTGGCGGGGGGAGTCTTGCCCATCATCAAGCATATTCCCGGACATGGACGGGCCATGGCCGATAGCCACCTCCACCTGCCCGTGGTCGAGACCGATCATCAGACCCTGTCGCAGATCGACTTTGAACCCTTCCGCAACCTGTCTGACATGCCCATGGCCATGACGGCCCATGTCATCTATTCGGCGATCGACGCCCGGCGCCCCGCGACCACGTCACGCCGGGTGATGAGCCAGGTCATCCGTCAGGACATCGGCTTTGAGGGTCTGGTGATGAGCGATGATCTGTCCATGAAGGCGCTGTCGGGCGATTTCGCCGCCCGTACGCGGGCCTCGCACTCTGCAGGATGCGATGTCGTCCTGCACTGCAATGGCGACATGGCTGAGATGACCGCCATCGCAGACGCCGTCCGTCCGCTGAAGGGCCGGGCGCTCGCCCGCGCTCAAGCAGCGCTCAAGCGCATCCCCCGGCGGGTCGAGCCTCTGGATCTGGGCGCTGCCCGCGCGCGCTTTGCTGAACTTGTGGCTCAAGCCGGATGAGCACCGCCTACCAGCCCTCGCTCGATTTCGATGCCGCAGCCCACGCCGCCGAGGACGGCGACGCCCTGGTGATCGACGTCGACGGGTTTGAAGGGCCGCTGCACCTGCTTCTGGCCCTGGCGCGAAACCAGAAGGTCGATCTGCTCAAGATCTCGATTTCAAAGCTCGCCGACCAGTACCTGCTCTTTGTTCATGAGGCGCGGCGGCGGCGGTTCTCGCTGGCGGCGGACTATCTGGTCATGGCCGCTTGGCTGACCTATCTGAAATCCCGTCTGCTTCTGCCCAAGAAGGAACGACCGTCCGGGGACGGGGGCGACCCCGAAGACCTGGCCGCGCAACTGGCCTTTCAGCTGGCCAAGCTGGACGCGATGCGCACAGCCATCGACGCCCTGAAGAACGGCCCGCAGCTGGGGCGGGACGTCTTTGCGCGCGGTGATCCGGAGGCCATGGTCATCCGATCACGCACCCGGTTTGACGACGATCTCTACGGGCTGATCCGGGCCTATGTGAACCAGCGCGCCCGCGACGCTTCACGGCGCTACACCCCGTCCGGGCGCGTGGAGGCTTATCCTCTGGAAGCGGCGCGGGTAAGGCTGCGCGCGCTTCTGCCTGATCTGGACCAATGGTCGGCTTTGGAGATTGTCGCGCCGCAAGCGACCGAAGCGGCCGGACCGACGCGCGCATCGTTCATGGCTTCAACCCTGTCGGCGGGGTTGGAGATGGTGAAGGAAGGCACCCTGGAGGTCAGGCAGCTGGAGGCTTTTGCGGACCTCTATATGCGTGCGCGGACCGGTGCGCCGGAGGTTGAGGCGTGAGCGAAGACAGCCAACTCATTGCAATGGACGCCGTGGCGGTCGAACGCGATCCGGCGGAGACAGAGCGGCAGGTCGAGGCTCTGCTGTTCGCCGCCGCCGAGCCCTTGAGCGCCGCGGACCTGGCCGAGCGGCTGCCCCTGGGATCAGATGTGGGACGCGCTCTGGCCACGCTGCGGCAGCACTATGCGGCGCGCGGGGTGCAACTGGTTTGCGTCGCCAATCGCTGGCGGTTCTCCACCGCGCCGGACCTCGCCTTTCTGATGACGACGGAGCGGGAGGAGGGGCGCAGGCTGTCCAAGGCGGCGATGGAGACCCTGGCGATCATCGCCTATCACCAACCTGTCACGCGCGCGGAGATCGAACAGATACGCGGCGTCGGCCTGTCACGCGGGACGCTTGACCTGCTGCTTGAGATCGGTTGGGTGAAGATGCGGGGTCGCCGGCGCTCGCCCGGGCGTCCCGTCACCTATGGCGCGACCGACGCCTTCCTGGAGCATTTCGGTCTCGCCTCTATCGCCGATTTGCCGGGGGCTGCGGAAATGAAGGCGGCAGGCTTGCTGGACGCCAATATTCCGGCTGATTTCACCGTGCCCGATCCTGGCCGCATCACAGGCGAAGAAGACCCTTTGGGCGAGGACGAGACGGACGCTCCCGAGTTTCATCAGGATTTTCTGGGCTAAAGGACGTTCATGCCGCATCCATTGTTGGCGATGGACGCCACCGCCCAGCTGCAGGCCATGGCCATGAACCGGATCAGCGCTGTGGAGCTCCTGACCGTGTGCATGCGCAGGGCGGACCGTGTGAACGGCGCCCTCAACGCCGTCGTGGCCCGCGATGTGGAGCGCGCACTTCGGATCGCCAATGCCGTGGACGAGCGGCGCGCGGCGATGGATGCGCTGGGGCCTCTGGCCGGACTGCCCATGACGATCAAGGACAGTCTGGACGTGTCGGGCATGCCCGCCTCCGCCGGGGTGCGAGCCTTGCGCAACCGGTTGGGCGACGAAGCCGCCGCAGTGGTCCGCTTGCGCGATGCTGACGCCGTGATCTGGGGCAAGACCAATGTGCCGGTCATGTCCAGCGATTTTCAGACATTTAACGACCTCTATGGTGTGACCTCCAATCCATGGAATCCGGCGCTCACGCCCGGCGGCTCGTCAGGCGGGGCTGCGGCGGCTCTGGCCAGTGGAATTACGGCGCTGGAGCTGGGCTCCGACATTGGCGGCTCCCTGCGCGTACCCGCGTCGTTCTGCGGCGTCTTCGCGCACAAGCCGAC
>CAIOJR010000120.1 GCA_903858685.1 uncultured Caulobacterales bacterium
GGCGGCGGCGTTGGAGAGGGGTTCACTCCCCCCGGCGGCGGCGTTGTCGCCCTCGGTCTGGCCATTATTCATGCCGAGGGAGGTCCAATGATTGAGCGCCGGTGTCAAGCGCGCCGCCGCTCTGGCGCCTTTCAATCGGCGCCGTCATCGCCTAACTGTGACCGCTGAACACTCGGAGACTAAAGACCGCCCGTGGCCAGTTTCGATCTCACCACGCCTGTGGGGCGCCTGAAAGCCTATCTGGACCTGTTGTGGAAGGACCACGCCTATTTGCGCGTGGGGTTCCAGAACGCCCACTGGGTCGGGCCAGACCTGATCCGCACCAACCAGCCCTGGCCGTTCCAGCTGAAATGGTGGCGCGACCATTTCGGCGTCAAGACCATCATCAATCTGCGCGGCGGCGGCTATCCGACCAGCTTCTACCTGCTGGAAAAGGACGCCTGCGAAAAGCTGGGCCTGACGCTTGTCAATTTCGCCGTCTCATCGCGCGAAGCCCCCACGAAGGAGCAGGTTCTGGGCGCGGTGGAACTGTTCAAGACCGTGCAATATCCCGCCGTCATGCACTGCAAGTCCGGCGCGGACCGGGCGGGCATCATGAGCGTGCTCTACGCCCATATCCATCTGGGCCTGCCGCTCCGCGACGCCCTGAAAAACGAACTGACCTTCCGCACCCTCCATGCCAAGGCCGGCAAGACGGGCCTGCTGGACTACACCTTCGAGCGCTATTTCCAGGACGGGGAGCCGAAGGGCCTGAGCTTTGTCGAATGGGTGCAGGAACCGGACTATGACCCGGTGGCGCTAAAGGCGGACTTCCACGAGACCTGGTGGGGAACCTTGCTGACGGAGAAGCTGTTGCGGCGGGAGTGAGGCGGCGAACAGATCGCGGCCAAGCGCCCCATGATCCGGATCTGGTCCGGCGTCGGGAGGCGCAAAGCGGGTCAGGTCGATGCGACAGTCACCGTCATGCGACGCGCTCCAAAATTCGCACTTCCGAACCGGCCTTAAAGCCCTGCCCGAAAATGTTTTGAAATTCATTGGCTGAGCGATCGCCGAGCGCCTTTTCCGCCTCCGCCACGGCAGCCGTGAGCATTTCACTTTCAGCCTTCGAGACCGCCGCTTCGGCTTCAGGGTTGCTAACCTTCGCCTCGGACATCAACTTCCGCACAACCCCCGGATTGGCCGCCAGCAAACGCACCAGCTTATCCGCCGTCTTGCTTTGCGGGACCTTGCCGCGTTCCCAGCGGGTCCAGGTCTTGGGGCCGGTGGAGAGCATGGCTTCGAGATCGGTCTGTTTAAGGCAATAGCGTGTGCGGAAGGCGCGAAGCTCGTCTGCCGACAACAGGCCGTCAATCTCGCGGATAGCGGCGGCGACAGCCAGTTCGTGACGGGAAATCTGGTCGCCGACATAGCTGATCTGGCCGCAATGGTCACAGACGGAGCGCTCATCCTCGATGAGGCGCGTCTGGCCATTGTGATCAACGCGATATTCCGCCCGGCAGGTCCGCTGCTCACCCTCGCCGCACGCGATGCACAGATCGACAGAGGTTGCGTCTTGCTGGTGTTCAGACATGACGATTGTCCTTCTTGAATGACGTGATCACAAGGAGGGGCGCCCCAGAACGAGAAGCCACGATGAGCTTCAGAAACATTTTCTCCGCGAACTCATCAATCCAGATCGAATAATAGTCCGACACAGTGCCGGGGTAGTATTTGCGCGTCTGCTCGGACTTGTACCAGTGGGCTTCGCCCAACTCGCATTCGAGCACATTGCGAAGCTCATCTGAATCCCAGCCCCGCTCCTTGAGTTCCTTCAAAACCGGGTCATAAAACCTGCAATTACTCTCATCCGCAGCCAGTTTCCTGACCAGATCAAGGCTGTGCTCTGGCATCGCGACCCGCATCAGTTAGCACCATGCTACCTAGAACGCAAGAGGTAGCACCAAGCTCACTGAAATGAACGTCAATGGTGTCTAATGCAAGCCAAATTTGCAACCCTGGATGATTTCATATAGCACACCCAAGACTTCTGGACTGTATGGCTCACACGGACGTTAGCCCCCTCACGCCCCCGCCTTCACCGCATACTTCCAAGCATTTTCCGCCAGCGGTCCCACCCGCGCGGCCATGGCGGTGGCTTGGGGGCTGTTGGCGGTGCCGTCGCGGACACGGCCGACTATGCCCTGGTAGATGGCGGCCAGGCGGAACTGGTTATAGGCCAGATACCAGTCCATGGCGGGCAGGCCGTCGCGGTTTGTCAGCTGGCAATAGAGGGCCACCATCTCGTCGGAGGACGGGATGCCCAGTTCGGCCAGATCGAGATCGGCCAGGCCGCTGCGCTCGCCGCCGCCCATGACCCACTGCATCATGAAATAGGTGAAGTCGGCGAGCGGGTTGCCGAGCGTGGACAATTCCCAGTCCAGCACCGCGATGACCCGGCTCTCCGTGGGGTGCAGGATCATATTGTCCAGCCGGTAGTCGCCATGGACGATGGTGGTCATGTCGTCGTCCGGCGCGGTTCTGGGCAGCCAGTCCATCAGGCGGTCCATAGCTTCGATCTTGTCGGTCTCGGACGCGCGATACTGTTTGGACCAGCGGTCGATCTGGCGGGAGAAATAGTTGCCCGGACGGCCGAAATCCTCCAGCCCGATGGCCTTGTAATCCACATTATGAAGGGCGGCGAGGGTCGAGACCTTGGCCTCGAAGATGGCGCGGCGCTCGGCAGGGCTGGAGTCCGGCAGGCGGATATCCCACAGGATGCGCCCCTCCACATTGTCCATCACATAGAACATGGTGCCGATGATGCTGTCGTCGGTGCACAGGGCGTAGGCCCTGGCGACGGGGAAGTTGACCTTGTTCAGGGCGGAGATGACCTTGAACTCCCGGTCAACAGCATGGGCGGACGGCAGGAGCTTGCCCGGCGGCTTGCGGCGCAGCACATATTTGTGGCCGGGCGTGACGAGTTGATAGGTCGGGTTCGACTGGCCGCCCTTGAACTGGCGCACTTCCAGCGGGCCCTGATACCCTTCCACATGGGCTTCCAGCCAGCGGGTCAGGGCGGCCTCGTCTATGCGATGACGCGCTTCCACTTCCTTGGTGCCGGAATTGATTTCCTGGGCGGTGGGCTCAGCCATGGTCGCATCCCTATAAGGTCTTGTCGTTGACCCCACTCTAGGGCCGATGACGTAAGGGCGCCAAGGGCGAGCCCGGATCACCGCACCTTTTGCGGAATCTGCTCCCAGGGCTTTTGCTGGTTGGACGGAACCGGCCGGTGGGTGATGTCGGGGATCCAGATGGTGTGGCCGCAGATGCGGGTCTTGGGATCCCACCAGTTGTGGGCCGCCTCGCAGGCGCGTCCGGGACCGACCCAATAGACGTCATAGACCACAAAAAGCCCCGCCAAAACGAAGAAGGCGATGATGAGGGCCAGCTTAACGCGGGTAAGATATCCGTTCATGGCCGGTCTTATGCCGTCCGGGCGACGTTACGGCAAGTCCTGCAACCTCTTGACTGCACGGCTCATGTCGCGTTTGAGAGGGCCAGAAGCGACGTTGCAGACCGTGCTGCGCCGCTTTGATTTTCCAGCGGGGGCGCAAGATCGCGCGCCACCGGAGGGGCCCGCCCCGCCGCACCCGCCCCATCCGGTCGCTTAAGGACGAAGACAGCCATGAAGGTTCTGGTCCCGGTCAAGCGGGTCATCGATTACAACGTCAAGGTCCGGGTCAAGCCCGACCAGACGGGTGTGGACCTCGCCAACGTCAAGATGTCGATGAATCCGTTCGACGAAATCGGCACGGAAGAAGCCGTTCGCCTGAAGGAAAAGGGCGCCGCCACCGAGGTCGTCGTCGTCTCCATCGGCCCTGCCCAGGCGCAGGAAACCATCCGCACGGCTCTGGCCATGGGCGCCGACCGAGGCATCCTGATCCAGACCGATCAGGACCTGGAGCCTCTGGCCGTGGCCAAGCTGCTGGCCGCTGTGATCGCGCAGGAAACGCCGGGCGTGGTCGTGATGGGCAAGCAGGCCATTGACGGCGACAATAACGCCGTGGGCCAGATGCTGGCCGCCCTGCTCGACTGGCCGCAGGCCACCTTTGCCTCCGGCATCGAGATTTCCGGCGACACGGCCAAGGTGACGCGCGAAGTCGATGGCGGCCTGCAGGTCCTGTCCGTCGCCCTGCCGGCGGTCATCACCGCCGATTTGCGCCTGAATGAGCCGCGCTACGCCAGCCTTCCCAACATCATGAAGGCGAAGAAGAAGCCGATCGACATCAAGTCGACCGCCGATTACGGCGTCGATGTCGCCAATCGCCTGACCGTCCTGAAGGTCACCGAACCGCCCAAGCGCCAGGGCGGCGTCAAGGTGGCCGATGTGGCTGAACTGGTCTCCAAACTGAAGAACGAAGCGGGGGTAATCTGATGGCCGTTCTCGTTATCGCCGATCACGACGGCGCACATGTGCGTGACACCACGGCCAAGACCGTGACGGCGGCCTGCGCCATCTCGGGCGACGTGGATGTGCTGGTGCTGGGCGCCAGCCTATCTGGCGCCGCTGCGGGCGCCGCCGCCATTGCGGGCGTTCGCAAGGTCCTGACCGCCGAGAGCGCGGCTCTGGGCCAGGGCCTGGCCGAGGCCGTGACCGATCTGGTGGTGTCTCTGGCGGGCGGCTATGACGCCATCCTGACGCCCGCCACCTCGACCGGCAAGAACTTCATTCCGCGCATCGCCGCCAAGCTCGACGTGTCGCAGATCAGCGACATTATCGAAGTTGTGGACGCCAAGACCTTCGTGCGCCCCATCTATGCGGGCAATGCGCTGGAAACCGTGAAGTCGTCGGACGCCAAGATCGTCGGCACGGTTCGCGCCACCGCCTTCAAAGCGGCCGGCGAGGGCGGGTCCGCCGGGATCGAAGCCGCCGCAGTGCCGGGCTCGGCTGGCCGCCATGCTGACTTCGTGTCGGAAGAAGTGGTCAAGTCGGACCGTCCGGAACTGGCCGGCGCCAAGATCGTGGTCTCAGGCGGTCGGGCCCTGGGCTCTGCGGAAGAGTTCCACAAGGTGATCGAACCTCTGGCGGACAAGCTGGGCGCCGCCGTCGGCGCCAGCCGCGCGGCCGTCGATGCGGGCTACGCCCCCAACGACTATCAGGTCGGCCAGACCGGCAAGGTCGTCGCCCCTGACCTCTATGTGGCCATCGGCATTTCCGGGGCGATCCAGCATCTGGCCGGGATGAAGGATTCCAAGATCATCGTCGCGGTGAACAAGGACGCCGACGCGCCCATCTTCGCCGTCGCCGACTATGGTCTGGTCGCCGACTACAAGACAGCCGTGCCGGAACTGATGGAAGAGCTGGCCAGGATCGGCAAGTAAGCCCGGTCATACGGTCTGCAAAGGCGCGAACATCCCCGGGGCCCGCTCCGGGGATGTTTGTTTTTGTGCACGCCTTTGATGTTGGCTTTATGCAGCGCCGCATAAGGCTGAATGGCGCCCTTATCGGCCCTGGCCCTAGAGTCCGAAAGCGCCGCAATGCGCGCGCCAACCTGGACCAGGGCCATGACCCAACTGATGACGCATCACGATCCGGACCGCCGCCCCGCTTTTGGCGTAACGCGCCCTGCCCTGCTGATCGCAGGCCTTGTCGGGGCCTTGATCCTGTTTGGCCTCAGCCACTATGCACCGCTGACCGCACCGATTCTGCGGACCGCGGGCGTTCTGTGGCTCATCCTGTGCATCATTGTCCGCTTTTCGCTGGACCTGATGGGCGAGCCCTGACGCCGCGCCTCAGAGGCCCGCATGCAGCCGAAGAGCCAGCACCGAGACGGGGCCGCGATCGGCATTATAGGCGGGATTGACGATCAGCTGATAATCGCCCGTGACATGCACGCCCTTGAAGGCGACGAGATTGTAATAGGTCTCGACGATCGTCTCCGCGCCCTTGTTGGGCAGCTTGCCGTCGCCCACCAGAATGCCAAGTCCGCCCGCCGCCAGATAGGCGCGGAAGTCGTGCGAAATGTCGTTGACCAGAAGGACAGCGCCCACCGCGTCGTCGCCGCGTCCCCAGCGGGCGCCGCTGAGACTGGCGCCAAGGCTCAAGGACTTGTCGACATCGGTGAATTCATAGGCCTGCTGATGGCCGTCGGCGAGACCCGCCCGGGCGAACAGGCCCAGATCAGGGCTGACCTGCTGTTGCAGATTGAGGCTGATCCCGGCATGGCTGGCGTAGCGTTTCACGCCCAGGACGTCCGGCGCCCGTCCTGTCGGCGCCGCCTGATCGAGCGCCGCCGCATAGGTCCCCATGCGCGCGCGGCTGAGATAGCCGGTAAGCTTCAGGGCGCCGGGCTGACCCCACAGGTCAAAGCGGCGCTCGCCCTCGGCAATGGTCTGAAACTGGCCAAAGCTTGAGTCCAGATGCTCTCCATTGGGGATGCGGGACATGGCGAAGAGGCCCAGCCTGGCCGTCCAGGCGCCCTGATACCACTCGCCCGCAGCCCCTTGCGAATAGCCCCAGGCGTCGGCCGCGTAATCGAATGTGGCGGCGTCAATCGCGGTCCAGTTGAAGAAATCCCCGCGCGGGTCATGGGCGTATCTGTTGGTGTCAAACACATCACCGACCGAGAACTTGCCAAGGGTCAGGACAAGGCGATTGGCGGTCTGGCTGGCGGCCAGCACATTCTGATCAGCCTCCACCCGGCTCGCCTCGCCGCCCAGATTGAGCGTCTGGCGAAAAAAGAGCCGCTGGGTGCGGTAATAGGGATGAGCCTTGCCGACCTTATAGGCCTCGCCGCTGGGAAAGCCCGCCGCGCCGAGCGTGTCGCTCAGGCCAAAGCCCTGGTCGATTTCGGGATTGATCCAGACTTCAGCGCCCGACCAGGGGCTTGCCCCGGCGAACAGGGTCAGGTCGAAGGTCTCTCGCCCCCGCGCCGCAGGGTCAAGGCTGTTGGGTCCGCGATAGGGCGAGGCGAATCCGGCGGTCGCCTGATCCACAAGGGTCGACTGGACATGCCAGCCAAAGGTCTGGGAAGGCGCCTCAACCGTCGGATCCGCATGGGCCGACGCCAGAGGCGCCAGGGCCAGGGGCGACAAAACCGCGCAGGCGCGCCAGAAGGACATGCGCTTCAATCCAGCGGACGAGCCGAGCGATCCTGCCGTCATGGCTTCACCTTCAAACCTTTACACGCCGCGAGCCTGCCGGCGGCCTTGGTACACATCACAGATTGCGGGTCAAGGACCGGATGCGCCTTTCCAAGGACACACTGGACACCTATCTGGGACGGGAAAGATAGCGAGGGATTATATGCGCCTGATGACAAGCCTGGCCGCGGGCCTCTGCCTTGGCCTGATGACCGTCCAGATGGCGGCGGCCCAGCCCGCCGATATCGCCAGGGCCATCGCCGACGCCGCCCGTCCGGACAAGGCGCGCGAACTGGATATCACCCGCAAGCCCGCCGAAACCCTGGCCTTCGCCGAGATCAAGCCGGGCGACAAAGTGGCGGACCTGATGCCGGGCGCCGGTTACTACACCATCCTGTTCAGCGACATTGTCGGCCCCGCCGGACGTGTCTACGCCGTAGCGCCGGCCGAGATCCTGAAGTTCGGACCGCGCGCCACCGAAGGCATTGTGGCCCTGCAGGCGGGCCACAAGAACGTCAGCCTTCTGACGCCTCCCA
>CAIOJR010000121.1 GCA_903858685.1 uncultured Caulobacterales bacterium
CCCCTGCCAGATCGGCTGAAGATCGACGCCGGAATAGGCGCCATGGGTCAGGGCCGCCAGCCCGATCACGGGAAAAGCGACGGGGGCGGTCGGTTCGCTGGTTGTGCTCATCAGCCTGGGTCTCCCGCCAGTTCGCCGCCCAAAAGCCGGACGGCTTCCACCAGCGCTTCAATATCGGCCAGTCCGGTGCGCGGATTGAACAGCGCCGCCCGGATCGCCACCTTGCCACCGATTCGGGTCAAGGACGGAGCGACCCGTCCGCCCAGCTGCATCTTGCGCACGATCGCCCGGTTCAGCTCGTCCGCATCAGGGCCGAGATAACGGAAGCAGACAATATTCAGATCGGACGGGCCAAGCTGCTCCAGCTCGGGCGCGGCCTCGATCAGGCGCGCCAGCGCCTTTGCAAGATCCAGACTGCGATCAATCGACTGACAGATGGCCTCGACCCCGCAGGCCCGCAGAACGAACCAGGTCTTGAGCGCCCGGCACCCGCGCGACAGGTCAGCGCCGATATCTGTCGGCCAGACCTGTCCCGCCGCCATGCCCTCCGGCTCCCGCGACAGGTAGTTGGCGGGGGAGGCGTAGGTGTCGACCAGACGCGCGCCGTCGCGCACGATGATGAAGCCGGCGTCATAGGGGACCTGTCCCCACTTATGAAAATCGAACGCTATCGAATCCGCGCGTTCGAGCCCGCTCAGCCGGGGTCTGACCCGATCCGAATGCACGCCCATGGCGCCAAAGGCCCCGTCCACATGCAGCCAAAGGCCTTCTGACCTGGCGATGTCGGCCAGGGCGTCGAGATCGTCTATCGCGCCGACATCGACGGCGCCGGCTGTGCCGACGATCAGGAAAGGCGTCAGCCCCGCCGCCCGGTCCTTGGCGATCGCTGCGCGCAGAGCCATCAGGTTCATCCGGAAGTCGGCGTCAACCGCGATCAGGCGGAGCGCCTCGCGCCCCAGCCCCGCCATCTCCATGGCCCGCACGACGCAGGCGTGAGCGCCGGTGGAGGCATAGGCGCACAATTTCGCGTCCCCAACGCCCGTTCGCCGCGCCGCCTCCCCCAGAGCCGTAGTCCGCGCCGCCAGCACGGCGCTCATATTGGCGGCGGAGGCGCCCGTGGTGAACAGCCCGGCGGACGTGTCCGGAAACCCGAACCACTGGCGGACCCACAGCGCGATCTGACCTTCGAGCGCGACGCCCACATGGTCGCGCCCGCCGCAATTCATGTTGAGGCCCGCCGCCAGCATCTCGGCCAGCGCCCCTATGGGTGCGCCGGCGCCCTGCACCCAGCCCATAAAACCAGGATGACGATTGCCTCCGGCATAGGGCTCCACCAGCGACAGATAGTCCTGATAGATCGCTTCAGGCGACGCCACGCCCTGAAGCACGGGCTTACGAAAAGCGTCGCGCACCTCGACCGGCATAGGACGCCAGACCGGACCGGCGCTGAGGCCCTGAAGCTGATCGGTCAGATCATCGACCATCCGACGCCCAAGCGCGCGGAAGGCCTCCCAGTCGACGGGATCAAACGGGTTGGGGGACACTGCGGCGGGCGAAATGGAATCGGTCATGCCGCGCAATCTCTCATGAGTCTTAAATGAGTCTTAACCGTAACGGCCTCATTGGAGTGGGATTCAACCTCCGGGTCGTCAGTTCGACCCACCCTTGCGTTGTTCGGAGACTGCGATGAGCGGCCAGATCCTGATTGGCGACTGCGTTGAGATGATGCGCACCCTGCCGGACAAGTCGGTGGACCTCGTATTCGCTGATCCGCCCTATAATCTTCAGCTGGGCGGCGATCTGCACCGGCCCGACAATTCCAAGGTCGACGCCGTGGACGACGAGTGGGACCGCTTCGACAGCTTCGAGGTCTATGACGCCTTCACCAAGGCCTGGCTTGGCGAATGCCGGCGCGTACTCAAGGACGATGGGGCGCTTTGGGTCATCGGTTCTTATCACAACATCTTTCGCGTCGGCGCGACGCTTCAGGACCTGGGCTACTGGATCCTGAATGATGTGGTTTGGCGCAAGACCAATCCCATGCCGAATTTCAAGGGCACGCGCTTTTCCAATGCGACCGAGACCCTGATCTGGGCCGCCAAGTCGAAGGGACAGCGGCGCTACACCTTCAATTACGACGCATTGAAGACAGCCAATGACGATCTTCAGATGCGCTCTGACTGGCTGATCCCGCTGTGCACCGGCGAAGAGCGTGTAAAGAATGACGCGGGCGAAAAGGCCCATCCGACGCAAAAGCCCGAAGCCCTGCTGCACCGGGTGCTGATGGCGTCGACCAAGCCGGGCGACGTGGTGCTAGATCCGTTCTTCGGCGTGGGCACCACCGGCGCAGCCTGCACCCGAATGGGCCGCAACTATATCGGCATTGAGCGCGACGAGACCTATGCGGCCCTGGCGCGCAAGCGCATCGAACAGGTCATCCCCTCCTCGCCCGAGCAGATGGTGGTCACCGGCTCCAAAAAGGACGAGCCGCGCATTCCGTTCGGCATGATCCTGGAGGCGGGCCTTCTGAACCCGGGCGACGAACTGTTCTGCCCCAAGGGGTCGCGCAAGGCGCGCGTGCGGGCGGACGGCAGTCTGGTCCTTGGCGAGCTGTCAGGCTCGATCCACAAGCTGGGCGCCCTGGTGGATCAGGCGCCCGCCTGCAATGGCTGGACCTTCTGGCATGTGAAGACGGATCGCGGCCTTGCCCCCATTGACGTCCTGCGCACCAAGGTTCGCGCCAACCTGGGATGACGTCAGCATCCCGGCCGTGCTAGTCCACGGACCGAGCTGCTGAATCGAGGGTTCAAAGTGTTTGGTTGGATTGTGGCGGCGGCGCTCGCGATCAGTGCGCCCGTGACTGCGCCTGCCTGCCCAGGCCATCCCAGCGCGCCGCTGGTCTCGCCCGTTGTCGCTGTTCGTTCGGGTCCAGGCGTTCATCTGGGCGCCATCAGATATGCGCAATCCGTCCCTTTGGCCGACCATCAACTGGCCCTGACCTTTGACGATGGTCCGGACGGCGAGCATACCGGCCAGGTCCTCGACATTCTTGACCGACACTGCATCAAGGCGACCTTCTTCCTGGTGGGACAGGAGGTGGAGGCCGACCCGGCCGCCGTTCGCAATATAGCTTTGCGGGGTCATCAGATCGGCGCACACAGCTATACCCACCCCGACTCCATGGCCGCCCTTCCCCTTGCTGAAGCAAGAGCCGAAATCGACCGCAGCGAGGAAGCGCTGCAGCGCGTTATGCAAACCGCACCGCCGGCCAGTCAGGCGCGGCTCACCCACTTCTTCCGCTTTCCCGCGATGATCGACAGCCCGGACCTGCTGGCCGAAACCGACAGGCGCGGACTGGCGTCCATGTCAGCGGATTACGGCTTTGACGACTGGGTGGACGATATTCCGCCTGATCGCCTTTATGATCTTGCCCTGACCCTGACCGAAGAGCGGAAAAAAGGCGTCATCCTGCTCCACGACTATAATCCCAACATGATCGCCATGCTGGATCGCCTGCTCACCGCTCTGGAAGCGCGCGGATACCACTTTGTGCAGTTGACGGAGGCCAGACCCTAGGGTCCGAAGGGCTGAACGGGCGCCGCCTCATCCATTTCCATAGCCAATCCCCGCCCTCAGGGCTTTGAGAAAGACGCTCGGCAAGCCGTCGCCCGCACCTTCAAGCGGAGTCCA
>CAIOJR010000122.1 GCA_903858685.1 uncultured Caulobacterales bacterium
CCGCTGAACCCCAAGCGCCATCTGTTTGATTTCCAACCTTAGTGAGTGTGTCCTGGTCGATCGACCAACGTCGATCGTAAACAGCTGTGCTGGGGGCTACTGTTCGATCTGGCTCGAATCCAAACTGGACCCTAGCTGCATCCAGCATCGCTTCTGCGGCTGCACACGCATTGGAAATCGGCGGTGCTGGTTCGGCGCGCGCTGCTGGCTGCGAAAGCGCTGCAATGAGCAGCGCGGTGGGGGCGAGGAGTACGGCATTCATGCTGAACCCTAACGCGAAACACGGACCTGTCAATCAGATCCTCTGATCACCGGAATTGTAGATGGTCAGCCTTGGCTGGAGGTATTTTGGGGTTCGGCACCGGAGCGGTTACCGTGAGCCTTTAGCCCCGTTGAAAGTCGGATGCGGTAAGTCCAATGTCCGATGATGCCGTCTCCGATCATCATCGTCGCTGCCCTCATCTTCGTTTGCATCTGGTGCGTCGGCACGGTTTTCGTAAGCCGACGAACTGGTCCACGGGTGTGGTACCTCGCGTGGTTCCCGCCCGTAGTCGTTGTCGTGTTCGTGGCTTGGTATCTGATGCTCGGCTGGGCGTGCTCATCCGGCAACGGCTGCGTGTGAGCTGGTGTCGTTCAGATCCAATTCCCCGACGTCGCCATTATGCACAACAGCATGCCGATGGCTGCGATGTAGCAGTTGAGCGCTCCGGAATAGGCGAAATACAGGCGGGCTCCCTTGTTCAACACCACCGCTCCGACGGCGAGGAACAAAGTGAGAGCAAGCGATGAGATAGCAACAGCTTCGTCCAGGTGGCTTACGACGGGCTGGGTGCCAACATACCAGCGAATCCTTGTCCAATATGAAAGTGCAATCCATGGGAGGAACAACGAGGCGACCTTCACAGTACGTCTTACCGTGATCAAACCAGTCGGTCGCAATGACAGTGGTCTCCGAGGGAGTCTCCACCGGAGATGAACTGAACGTCGACGCCATTTCGTCCGACTCGTGCTGCGCCGTCGGCAAGTGGTTATACCAGTTGGGTTTTGCTGACCGGGCGACGAATGACCATGTCCATGATTGCATTGTGGCGCATGCCGCCTTTCATCGTGAAGCCGCGTTCGTCGCGGAGATCATCAATCGCGAGCGAATAGATGATCCGACGCCTCTGCTTCATTGGAACGGCGAGTTGTCCAGGACGTCCAAACTGTTGGTGATCCGGCTCAGACTCCTCAGCACGCGCGACCTCAAACCCGCTGGTCCTGTGATGAGCAGAGCGACAATGCCGCAACACCGAAGGCCTGTCCGCTACACTGCCCGCTAGGCAGGCGTCTGTCGCCGTCAGTCCAGATCAAGCCGCTCTATGGGAACCGGCGCGGCCCCGGCAGGTCGGGTCTGGCAGAGGGATCCTCCACCGTCATGGTCGCACCGTCCGCCGGTCGAATGGGAACCTTTGTGCTGTCAAAATCGTCCAGGCTAAAGACATTGACGCCGAAATGATCGGGCGCCGAACGCTTTCGGTGAAAGACATAGAGGCCGCAGATGCTGCAGAAATAGTGCTTGGCTACTCTCGTATTCCATTGATAGAGCGACAGCGCGTCCTCGCCTTGCGTCAGAGTCAGCGCGCCTTGCGGGACCTTGGCCATCACCGCGTTTCGTTTGCGGCACAGGGAACAGTCGCAGGTCGTCAGTTCGGTAATCTCAGAATTGAGATGGAAGCGAACCGCGCCGCAGTGGCACGAACCGTGATGAAGCATCTCAGTGGGGTCGCCTCTTGCCCTATCCCGCCCGGTCGTCGGGGGGGTCCATCAGGGCGGCCGCGCCGCCGCCCAGGCCGCCACCGCCTTGCGGCGAAACAGGCGCAGGCTCCAAGCCGGTTCCGCGCCGTCCGCGACCAAATCTTCGGCGCGCCGCGGCGACTGCGCGGGCGTCGCGACCCGGACCGGCTTGTTCTTCGCGCCGAAGCGCGCGCTCCTGATCGGATCCGCCCTCGTCCATGTCCGTCCCTTAGCATGGTTGGGCCGGGGTGAACACAGGCCGCACATGGCGCCGTCGGGATGCAGACTCGCCGTCACCGGTACATGTACTGAGCCATTTGCAGCCATCCGTCGACCAGGCGCTTCGGTGGCGGCCGCAGAGTTGCCCCACGCTGGTTGAAAACATCTCCCATCGGACTATGTGTCGCAAGACGAACAAGGAAACGGCGCGCATCCAATGTTGATGCGGGGCCCATTCACGCGAGAGACACTTCAATATGGGACATCAGCCAAACCGGGCGAAGCTGGCCAAGGCCCTTGCGATCGGCGCATTGTGCGTTGCTGCGCCGGCTTTTGCGGCGGAAATCGCCATCAGCCAGGCGAACCAGACCTTTTCATCTACGGCCCTCAATCTCCATACGGGAGACAGGATCAGCTTTCGCAATGACGACTCGGTGACCCATAATATCACGGTCAAGACGGCAGAAGGCGAGGCGGTGGATCTGGGCCTGCAAAAGCCGGGCGGAGCGGTCTCCTACCAGTTCGCCTCCAAGGGGTCTTATCGCGTCGTGTGCAGCATCCACCCGCGGATGAAGATGGTGGTGATCGTCCAATAGGCGCCATCCCCCGCCTTCCCCCTCGTCACGACTTCCGATAACTGCGCTGTGAGTTCAATCTTGGGGCTGGCGGTTGATGAGCGCAGATGTCGCGGGGTTGCTGGCGGTAGCGGACGATCTGGCGCGGGAGGGGCGCCTGGACGAGGCGCTGGAAACCAGGCTTGCGGCGGCCGATCTGGCGCCGCTCGACGCCAGTATCCGCAATTCGGTCGGCGAGCTTCAGTTCAAGCTGAACCGGATGGAGGAGGCCCTGGCCAGTTTTCGTCTGGCCAGCGTTCTGAACCCGAGACAGGCCGCGCCGCTCAACAATATGGGGGCGGTGTTCCAGAAGCTTGATCGCTATGGACTGGCGGTGGACGCCTTCAGCCGCGCCGCGCGCCTCAGTCCCTCGACCGTCGCGCCGCATCGCAATCTGGGCAGTGTCTTGCAGGCCCTTGGGCGGTTTGAGGAGGCGCTGGCCAGCTATGAGCGGGCATTGGCCGCAGACCCTGACGATGCTTCCTCTCATGCCGATCTGGCGCTCTGCTATCTGCGTCTGGGTCGGTTGAGCGAGGGATGGCGTGAATATGAGTGGCGCTGGAAGGTAGAGGCGCCAAAGGCCTTTACGGTTCCGCTCTGGCTCGGCCAGACGCCCCTGACGGGCAAGACCATCCTTTTGCACGCCGAGCAGGGTCTGGGCGACACCTTGCAATTCTGCCGCTATGTCCCGCGGGTGGCGGGTCTTGGCGCGCGGATCGTGGTCGGCGCGCCCGCCAGCCTGCACCCGCTTCTGCGCGGATTTGAAGGGGTGGCGGCGGTGGCGGAGGAACTGGCCGACCTGCCGCCCTTTGACCTGCACTGCCCTCTGATGAGCCTTGCCCTGGCGTTTGACACTAAGCTGGACGCCATTCCGTGGTCCGGCCCCTATATCCACGCGGATGAGGCGTCGCGGCGGGCATGGGCGGTGAAGCTTGGAGGGGCGCGTTCGGGCGAGGCGAGGCGGCCAAGGATCGGCCTGACCTGGAGTGGCAGCCCTCTGCACAAGAACGACGCCAATCGCAGCATCGGCCTCAGTGCGCTTATGACGGCTCTGCCCGATGGGGTGGATTACCACGTCCTGCAGAACCGCATCTCGGACGCAGACAGGGCGGTTCTGGACGGCGCCCCGCATGTGCGGTTTCATGGCGACGACCTGATCAGTTTCGCTGACACGGCGGCCCTGTGCGATGCGCTGGACGGCGTGGTCTCAGTGGATACGAGTCTGGCGCATCTGGCGGGCGCCATGGGCAAGCCGCTCTGGGTCCTGTTGCCCCAGCCCGCCGACTGGCGCTGGATGGTCGACCGGTCGGACAGTCCCTGGTATCCGTCCGCAACCCTGGTGCGTCAGCCGGTTCGAGGCGACTGGACGTCCGCCCTTGCCGCACTTTCACAGGCTTTGACGACATTTTGCGGCCGCCTCCCCACCGCGAGAGATTAGGCGCGGCTGTGCGGTTGTCCCGGCGAGCAGGCTGGGGAATAGTCGCGACGCCGTTTTTGTAAAGGACGCACATATGATCAGGCCGTCACATTCATCTCGACCGATGGCGCAGCGTCTTCTGTCAGGCGCTGCGGCCTTATGGCTGGTCGCGGGCGCTGCGGCGGCGCAGTCTGGCGCAGCGGGCCCGATCAGCGCGGACCGCATGAGCGCTGTGGTCAAGGAGATTGCGTCTGACGCCTATGAGGGCCGCGCGCCGGGGACGCCGGGCGAGACCAGGACCGTGGCCTATCTGATCGCCCAGTTCAAAGCCCTGGGGCTTGAGCCGGACGGGGAGGCGGGCGGCTGGACCCAGACCACGCCGCTTGTGCACTACAAGGTTGGCGCCGTGCCGGTGATCCGCCTTGTTTCGCCATCTAGCGAGCGCAGTTTGCAGCAGGCCGAGGATGTAATGGTCCAGACGCTTCGTCCGCTGGATCACGTCGCGATTGAAAAGGCGCCTCTGGTGTTTGTCGGATATGGCGTCACCGCGCCGGAACGCCATTGGGACGACTTCAAGGGCTATGATCTGCACGGAAAGATCGCCGTCATCCTGATCAATGATCCCGATTTCGAAGCGCAACCGGACGAGAAGGTGGCGGGTCTGTTCGGTGGTCAGGCTGAGACCTATTACGGCCGCTGGATCTACAAGTTCGAGGAGGCGGCGCGGCAGGGCGCTCTTGGCGCGCTGATCATCCATGAAACGCCAGGCGCCGGCTATGGCTGGTCCACCGTGCGGGCCTCCAACGCCGAAAGCTATGACGTGGTGCGCGCGGATCCGTCCAGCGCGCATCCCCTCCTGCAGGGCTGGATCCAGCGCCCGGTGGCTCAGGCCTTGTTCGCCGCATCGGGGCTGGACCTCGATCAGCTGAAGATCGGGGCGCGGCGGGCCGATTTCCATCCTGTCGCCCTGAGCGGCGCAGGCTTTTCTGCGGCCTATGACGTCAAACATGAGGTGGTGGAAAGCCGTAATGTGATCGCCAAACGCACCGGGACCAGCCGGGCGGACGAGGTGGTGATGTTCGGCGCCCACTGGGACGCCTTTGGCATGGGACCGGCGGATGCGTCCGGCGCAACCGTGCGCCACGGCGCCGCTGATGATGGAACCGGCGTGGCGGGCGTGCTGGAGCTTGCACGCGCCTTCGCCGCACAGCCCCGACTGGCGCGCACGACCGTCTTCGCCGTCTGGACCGCAGAGGAGCGCGGCCTGCTGGGCTCGGAATGGTACGCTGACCACCCGATCCATCCGGCGGCGCGGACCGTGGCCAATTTCACCATGGACACGCTGCAGCCGGTGGGGCTGAGCCGTGACGTCGTGCTGGTGGGGGCGGGGCAGAATGATTTGGAGGACCTGCTGGTCAGGGCGGCTGCGGGTCAGGGGCGCACGGTGACGCCGGACGCCCATCCCGAGCGCGGATTGTTCTATCGCGCGGATCATTTCTCGCTGGCCAAACGGGGCGTGCCGACCCTGCTCCTGATGAGCCTCGGCGGCGGACCGGACTTCGTCGATGGCGGGCGTGCGGCGGGGGATCGGTGGATCAGCCAGTTCACCGCCCAGTGCTATCACCAGCCCTGCGATGCATGGCGGCCGGACTGGAATCTGGCCGGGGCGGCGCAGGATGTGGATCTGCTCTATGAGATCGGGCGGGATCTGGCCTCTGGCGGCGCCTGGCCAAACTGGAAACCGGCCTCGGAGTTCCGCGCCCTGCGCGATACGACCCATCCAGAGCGCCGCTGATCGGGCGGGGCATGGAGGAGCGCCGGCCCACGGCGCCGCTACGGAGGGGAAGATAATGATGAGCAAATTCGCGAAAGCGACGCGCCTGATCATCCTGGTGGCGGGCGTGGCGCTGGCCGGCTGTCAGGCGCGGGCCCCTCAGGCCAGCCCGGCGGAATTGGCGGCCAAGGCGGTGGCGCTGGCCCCCGGCGATGTGCGCCTGGCCGATCTCTATGCTCACGCCTGCAAGGCCTGCCACGCGGTGGCTGGATCGGGCGCCCCGCTGGCCGGGGATCGCGCCGCCTGGGCGCCCCGCGCCGCCAAGGGCATGTCGGGTCTGATGGGCAGCGTGGTGGGCGGCTATAAGGGCATGCCGGCGGGGGGGCAGTGTTTCAGCTGCACGCCCGCGGACTATCAGGCGCTGGTGCGCTTCATGGCCGATCAGCCGGTCAATTGAAGACACGAAAAGCGCCCGGATACGATATCCGGGCGCCCTTTAGTCTGCCGAAGAAAACGATGTCGCTTAGCGGAACAGCGACAGCAGCGAGCTCTTGGAGGAGTTGGCGATCGACAGGGCCTGAATGCCAAGCTGCTGCTTGGTCTGCAGGGCCGTGAGGTTGGCGCTTTCCTTGGCCACGTCCGCATCGACCAGATTGCCGACGCCCTGGGTCAGGGTGTCCTGCAGCGA
>CAIOJR010000123.1 GCA_903858685.1 uncultured Caulobacterales bacterium
GATCTGGTGGGCGTGGGCCGCGCCCTCCTGGCCGATCCGCTCTGGGCCAAGAAGGTCAAGGAAGGCCGCACTGGCGAACTGGCCGACTTCGACGCCCGCACGCTCGCCGTCCTGACCTGATCCGGTAAAAGAGGCGGCGCCGGATCCATCCGACCCGGCGCCGCCAATTTCACGTCAACCCTGCGCTGGTCGCCGGAAGGAGGGGATTTCAGTCCCGCTCCGCCATTTCCGCCGCCTTGACAGGGGAGATGTTGCGCAGGGAGAAGCGCCAGCCATCCATCTGCCCCATGGCCGCAGCCCCGCCAGCGGACGTGTTGGCCGCAGGCGCATCGGGCAAGACGATGGGGGGACGTTTGGCCTTGATCAGGTCGGCGTTGACCCGCGCCAGATCCCCCTTGGCCAAGGCTGAAAACCGAGCCTCCAGATCGACAAGCTGAGCGTCGAGCACGTCCAGATATTTCATCTGATAGGCGCTGGGACGGCCCTCAATGCTGTTGATGGCGCCATAGAGACCGTCGAGATGTTCGCGCAGGCGCTCTTCGCCGGTGATGGCGCCGCCCTCCTTGGTGGCCACGATCTCCTTACGCAGCGCGTCGGCCCTGGCGGACAGGGCTTCGAGCCTGTCTTTCAACGCCCCTTCGCCCTTCAGCTTTTCGGCCTGTTGCTCGGCGCCTTCGCGCACCGCATTGATCCCTTCCACCAGGGCGCTCATCCGGTTGAACACAGAGCCCGCGCGGATGGCGGCGTCATACTGGGCCTTGCGGTCTTCCAGACCGAAGCTGACGCGGCGGTCGAGCGAAACCTCAAGCTTGTCGGTATAGACCTTGTCACCCTTGGTGATCCGCACCGTATAGAGGCCCGGCATCAGGCGCGGCCCCTGGCTGGCGTTGAAGGCGACCTGAGCCGCCGGAGGGGCCTTTGGCGCAGGCGCGCGCATGGACCAGGCCACGCGGTTCAGGCCGGGCTTCTTGCTGGCGCCCAGCGTGTCAACCACCTTGCCCGCGCTATCCAGCACCTCGATCTTCAGCTTGCCGAACAGGGCGCGGGTGGGCTGATAATAGGTGATGACGGCGCCGTCCGTGGGGTTTTCGCCCACGAATTTCCCGTCTCCGCCCGGCCAGCCGCCATAGGCGCTGATGCGCTGCTGAATGGGACGCGACGGCAGGATGGCCAGGGGCTTGGACATGACTTCGGGCGTGAGGGCGCGCAGAGGGGTCAGGTCGTCGATGATCCAGATGCCGCGACCATGGGTGGCCATGACCAGATCATTGTCGCGCGGCTGGATCGCCAGATCGCGCACCGCCACGGACGGGAAGCTCGCCCCCTTGAACGGCGCCCAGTGCGCGCCGGAATCGACGCTGATGAACAGGCCGAACTCTGTGCCCATATAGAGAATGTTAGGGGCCTTCAGGTCTTCCTTGATCACATGCACATAACCGCGCACGCCAGAGCCCGCCCCGACCAGCGAGGTCCAGGTCTTGCCATAGTCGGTCGTGCGGAACAGATGCGGCTCGAAATCGCCGAAGGTGTGGCGATCAAAGGCGGCATAGGCTGCGCCTTCCGCAAACCGGCTGGCCTCGATCCAAGACACCCATGAGGCGGGCGGCAGACCCGGCACGTTCTTGACCAGATTGGTCCAGGTCTTGCCGTCGTCGCGGGTCAGCTGGACGTTGCCGTCATCGGTGCCGACCCAGATCAGGCCCGGCTTCACCGGGCTCTCGCTGATGGCGTAGATGGTGGTGTGCATCTCGGCGGCGGAATTGTCGACCGTCACACCGCCGGACTCTTCCTGCTTCTGCTTCATCGGGTCGTTGGTGGTCAGATCGGGCGAGAGGCGATCCCAGCTCTGGCCGTGGTCGCGGGTGCGATAGAGGTACTGGGCGCCGATATAGAGCGCGGTCTTGTCATGCGGACTGAGCGCCATGGGCGCATTCCAGTTGAAGCGCAGCTTTTCCAGCTTGTCCGGCTTGGGCTGGATGTCGCGCGCCTCCAGCGTATGTCGGTTGACGCGGGCAATAGAGCCCCCCTGTGTCTCGCCATAGAGGTAGTTTTCAGGGTCCGTCGGGTCGGGATAGACGAAGAAGCCGTCTCCGCCCATGAAGCTTTCCCAGCGGGCGTTGCTGATTCCGCCCGGATAGGCGCTGTCGCCGACCCAGTTGGTGTTGTCCTGCAGGCCGCCATAGACCTGGTAAGGGTCCTTGTTGTCCAGACTGACGTGATAGAACTGCGAGACAGGCAGATTATCATGCCGGTTCCAGCGGTTGCCGCCGTCCCAGCTGGTCCACAGGCCGCCATCGTCGCCGGTCAGGATGTGGCTGGTGTTGGTCGGGTCGATCCAGAGCTGGTGGTGGTCGCCATGCGTGCCGCCGCCGACATTGGAGAAGCTCTTGCCGCCGTCGTCGCTGGCGATGAGCGACAGATCGCCCTTGAACAGCCTGTCAGGATTCTTGGGGTCGACCGTCAGATTGGCGAAATAGAATGGACGCCATACCATCAACTGGCTTCGGTCGCGTTCGGCCCAGGTCTTGCCGCCGTCGTCAGAGCGGAACAGGGCCGAGCGCGCGCTCTCGATCATCGCATAGACAATATTGGGATTGGACGGCGCAATCGTGACGCCGATCCGGCCCAGAGGCCCTGTTGGAAAGCCCTTGTTGGCGGCGGGCGTCTGCTGAGTCCAGCTCTTGCCGCCGTCATTGCTGACATAGAGACCGCTGCCTGAAGGCTTGTCCGGACCATCGCCGCCGGAGCGGAAGGTCCAGCCCTTGCGTCGAAAATCCCACAGGGCGGCGAAGATCTTGTCGGGGTTCTGCGGATCCAGCGATATGGAGGCGCAACCTGTCGACAGGTTCGCACCCTTCAGGATCAGGCTCCAGCTCTTGCCGCCGTCCTCAGTGCGATAGAGGCCGCGCTCGGCGCTGTCGCTCCATAGACGTCCCGTGACGCAGGCATAGACAATGTCGCCATTCTTCGGATGGACGATGATCTTGGCCACCCGCTCGCTATTGGGCAGGCCCATATGGGTCCAGCTGTCGCCGCCGTCCGTAGACTTGTAGATCCCGTCGCCGACAGAGACAGAGTTCCGGGTCCAGGCCTCGCCCGTGCCGACCCAATAGGTGCTGGGATGGTTGGGGTCCAGGGCGATGGTCCCGATGGACTGCACCGACTGTTTGTCGAAAACCGGGGTGAAGGTCGTCCCGGCGTCATTGGATTTCCAGACCCCGCCCGAGGCGGCGCCGACCAGAAGGGTGGTCCGGCCGTCGGCTTCGGCCCGACCGGCTATGGCGGAAATACGCCCGCTCATGGTGGCGGAGCCTATATTGCGTGCCCCCAGGCCCGAGACAGAGGCGGAAGTGAACTTCACCTCCTGTGCGGCGGCGCCGAGCGCGGCAAGGCTGACGGCGCAAATGAGCATGGCCGCGAGCGGGGATTGTCTGTGACGAAACATGATCATCGCCCCCTTCAGTGACTGGCCGCCGGTTTTGTGACCGGCTGGATGAATTGATTGGGATCGATGGCGGCGTTCACCTCGACCTTGGTATAGGCCAGATGCTGACGCTGGCTGGAGCCCTTGGCCCCGCTTTCCTGCTCGAACGCGATCCAGACGCCGGAGACTTTTTCATAGTCGCCATAATCGGTCTCCGACACGCTTTCCGCGCCGCGCTGGACAGTGCGGGTGGTCACGCGCACGGGCAGCCATGCATCCGGGTCCAGATACCAGGTCTGGGTGTCGCCGTTCTTGAGGCCGACGCGAATGGCGTGGGCGGGCGCGCCATCCACATCCTCAAGTCCCTGATAGGCGACCGTATTGCCCTTGGCCTTGTAATCCACAAGCCCGCCTTCGATATCGGCCTCTTCCTGGAGGCTCTTCACATCATCAGCGGACAGGGTTTCTGGGTCCTTGCGGCCGCCAAAGGGCTGGACCTGCCAGCCGGCGACGCCGTCATAGCTCTGAACAATGGTCAGGCCCTGAAGGGTGATGTTGATCCTGGCCTTGCCGGGGCGGGCGATCGTTTCCGCATAGGCCATATCGGAATCAAAGCCCGGCGGACGGAAGGTTCCGGTGATCGAGAGCGACTTGATCGCGTTCAGAGCCTCTGCTCCGCCGCGCGCGGCGACATAGCGCGCAATCATGTCGTCTACGCTGTCGGCCGCACGGGCATGGCCCGGCGACAGAAGCAAGGGCGCGCAGAGGCCTGCCGCCGCAAGTCCGAAAGTCAGACGCCTCAACATGATCACCCCTCGCAGCATTCACCACGCTAAGGGGTAGGCCGAATTGCGACGTCTGACAAAGGGGTGGATATTAATTATCCGAAAGGTTCGGCAAGCTGACCTTTACGGCAGATCCTCCCCGCCGTCGCCCAGTTGCAGCGGCGTTTCGGCGCCGTCCGGGACGACAACGGGCTTCAGACCCGCACGGACCAGCCTGGCGTTGAGCTTGACCAGATCATCCTTCAGATGCGTCGCCCAGACAGAGGTCACAGCGGCGACGGACGTCGTCACCTTCTGGGCCAGCGCCGTCTGGGTATCGGTCGGACCACGGTCGGTGTTTTCAAGATCTGTTTCGACGGCGCCAAGCTGCTTGGACAGCCCGACCAGGCCATCTGTCGCTGCAGCACGCTCCAGCAAGGCCTTGATGTCGACGTCCAGACCGTCATTCGTCGTCTTCAGAGCGCCAAGCTGGGCCTTGACCGCCGTCGCCTGCCCCAGGGCGCGGCGGGCGGTCGCCAAGGACAGGGCGAGCTGCCGGGACAGGGCGAGCGAGGACTCCATCCCCGCCCGGTCAGGTTTGGTGCGTGGATCCGCCAAAAGCTTCAAGGGCCGGGACCCGACCAGCTTGCCGTCCACCATCAGGCTGACCACATAGTCGCCCGGCAAGGCATAGGCGCCGCCCGGCGAGGTGGGCGTATCGCGGCCCGGCGTTGCGGCGATGCCGTATTCGAAAGCCACGGCCTGAGGCCTTGGCCATCTGAGGTTCCAGGCGGCGCGGTGGACGCCCGCCTCCTTCGACAGGCCTTGCTCGTCCTTCAGCCAGAAGCGGCTGAAATAGGCCTCCGCCCCCGCACGCTCCGGCGCATGGTCGCTGATTTGCTGCACCAGCGCGCCCGAGGCGTCGCGGATTTCCAGTGCGACAGACTTGACGGGCCTGGCCAGCCAGTAGTCGATCTGGGCGCCGTCCGGCGGGTTTTCGCCCATCGGCTCGTCCTGCGGCAGGGGCGTATCCTTGTTGTTGTTCGGGCGCAAACGCACGGCGCTGGCGGGGCTGAACAGATAGGCCGAGGCGGCGGCCGGGGGCGCGGCCTCTCGCAATGGCGCAATATTATCGAGCACCCAGATGGCTCGGCCTTGTGTCGCCGCAATCAGATCGTCGCCGTGGATGGTCAGGTCGCGCACCCAGGCGGTCGGCAGGTTCTGTTGCAGGCTGGCCCAATGGGCGCCGTCGTCCGTGGAGGCGTAGACGCCGGTCTCCGTCCCCGCAAAGATCAGGCCGGGCCTGACCGGGTCGGCCCGCACGACCGAGGCGAACTGGCCCTTCGGCAGGCCCGGGCTGATGTCGCGCCAGGTCTTGCCATAGTCGCGCGTGACCATGGCGTGCGGCGCAAAATCGTCCTGACGCTGGTTGTCTATGACGATATAGGCGACCCCGTCCTCAAGATCGGAGACGTCAATCGATGCGATCTTGGCCCAGGCTGGAACGCCCGGCGGGGTCACGTCGGCCCAGTGCGCGCCGTCGTCACGCGTGACATGGACCAGACCTGAATCGGTTCCCACCCACACCTCGCCTGGATGGCGGGCGGACGGCGTGATCGACCATATGCCGCCATAACCACAGGCTCGGGCGTCCGCCACCGCGACATTGCCGCCACAGTCCTTCGCATCGGCCGACTTGCCGCCCAGATCAGGGCTGGCGACCGTCCAGCTCTGGCCTCGATCCGTCGACCGGAAGACCCGTTCCGCGCCCATATACAGCGTGACGGGACCGGTGCGGGACACCGCTAAAGGCGTGATCCAGACATAGTGATGCTCGACACTGATCTGCCGCAAGCCGTAGTTCGGCCCCAGGAAGGGCGCGATATTGCTGGCCTCGCCGGTGCGGGCGTCCCAGCGGCTGAGCCGTCCGCCAAGACCTGTGCCGTAGACGATATTGGGATCTTCCGGATCGGGGATCACATAGTCCCGCTCGTCGGCGCCGACCGGGTTCCAGTCCCGGAAATTGGGTGCGCCGTAATTGCTGCGACTGGCGAGCGAGGCCGTGCCGCTGTCCTGCTGGCTGGAATAGACGCGATAGGGGAACTGATTGTCCGTCGCCAGATGATAGAACTGGCCGGTGGGCTGGTTGTACCAGCTTGAAAAGGTCTTGCCGCCGTCGACCGTGACCACGGTTCCCTGATCGGACGCCGTAGCCCAGTGGGTGGGATCCTTGGGGTTGATCCAGACGAAGTGATAGTCATCCCCGCCCGGCGCGCCCTTGATGATCTCGCACCGCGCGCCGCCCTGATCGCACCGGCGGATCGACTGGCCGACCAGATAGACCGTGTCCGGATCATTAGGCGCGATGGCGATGTGACTGGAATAATAGCCGGTCACCGCCTGCTCGTCATTGACCCGCGTCCAGTGGACGCCGGCGTCGTCCGAGCGATAGAGCCCGCTCTTTTCGCCCGCCGAAACCATGGCGTAGAGACGCAGTCCCTTGTCCGTGCGCGTCGCCGCTATGCTGAGGCGGCCCAGCGGCCCGGCCGGCCAGCCCTCCCCGCCCAGCTTTTTCCAGGTTGCGCCGCCGTCGTCGGAGCGCCAGAGCGCCGAACCCGGCCCGGCAATGGGCGTGAAATAGCTCTGCCACGGATATTGCCGCGCCTGCCAGCTGCTGGCGAACACTGTGTCAGGATGGGCGGGATCCGCCGTCAGATCGACCGCGCCGGTATTGTCGTCGATCTTCAGCGACTGGGCCCAGGTCTTGCCGCCATTGCGGGTGACATAGACGCCCCGCTCCGGATTGGGACCAAAGAAGTGGCCGACCGCGGCCACCACGACATGGTCGGCGTCGCGGGGGTCCACCCAGATGCGGCCAATATGGCGGGTGTCTTTCAGACCCAGATCGCTCCAGCTCTTGCCCCCGTCCGTAGAGCGAAACACGCCCGCCCCGCCGGCGACGTCATAGCGCGGCGTTGGCTGGCCGGTGCCGATATAGATGATGTCGGGGTTCGACGGCGCCATGGCGACCGCCCCCACTGGCGCCGTCGGCCCCTTGTCGAACAGGGAGACCCAGGTGCGCCCTGCATTGTCGGAGCGCCAGACTCCGCCGCCCGCCGCTGCGAATACGAACGTATCCGGCCGCGTGGCGGCGCCGTCCACCATCTCTCCCCAACCGCCCCGGAACGGGCCCAGCAGTCGCCAATGCAGATCAGCGCCCAGAGCGTCGGCGGTCTGTGGCGGGGCTTGGGGCTTGCTCGGCGTCGCGGCCTGCACAGCGCCAAATGACGCCATCAGCGCCAAGGAGGAAACGAGGGCGAACTTACGCATTGACGACCCATTCTTGCTGAAAATCATGGCGCAGATAGCCGCACTTTCTATCATTCGACGCAAGAGCCCAGCGCGCTCTTGCGTTGTCACACCCGCCGTGTAGGTAGCGTGCGGCGCGGCTGCCGCAAGGGACGGATGCTGTGCCCCGTGAGCTGCAAATCTTGGAAAGTCCTGTTGTGTTGCTTGGTCGTCGTGCTTTCATCGAAGGTCTGGGCGCAACGGCTGCAAGTGGCGCGGGCGCCTCGCGCCCATGGCCGAACGGCGCGCACGGCGCCGTCAGCCTGACCTATGACGACGGTCTGACGAGCCACCTGGACGTCGCCGCCCCGGCGCTGGAAGCACGCGGTTGGCGTGGAAACTTCTTTTTGACGCTGGAAAACATGGCCGACCGCGTCGGCGACTGGAAAAAGGTCGCCGCCAGTGGTCATGAGCTGTGCAACCACACCATCCACCACCGCTGCGACCTGCGCCCGTTCAATCCTGACCGGTATATCCATAACGAAATCGTCGAGGCCCAGACCGTCTTTGACGCCCAGTTCGGCAAGCAGCCGCGCATCTTCGCCTATCCCTGCGGCGCCACAAATCTGGGTCTGGGCAACGCCAATCAGGAACTGCACCGCTACACTACGCTGCTCAGCCATGCCGGCTTCATGGCCGCCCGCACATCAGACGGCGATCCGATGAGCCCCGCCTATGCCTGGCGCAAGCGCATGGCCCTGAACGCCACCGCGCCCACCTATGAAAAGGACAGCCCGGTCGAAGCGCTGGACTATCTGGAACTGGCCCTGCGTCGCGGCGCCTGGGCGATCCTGGTGTTCCACACCCTGACGCCCGGCAAGCTCGACCCCGGCGACACCTCTATCGACACCCACGAAGCCATCCTTGACGCCATCGCCCAACGCCCTTTCTGGGTCGCGCCGATGGGCGAAGTGCTGGAGCATGTCCGACCCAGGGCGCTGCGGATTTAGGTGCGCTTGAGCCTGCAAGGGCGCAGCGTGAAGATTCTACCTATTTCTGCAGATTTTACATCACCTTTGGTTGCATTAGCCTGCCGGTCAGACAGATTGCGTCGTCAGGCGAGCCCAAATAAGTTGACTTATAACGCAACTTCTGCCCCATTATGCGCCAACAGCGAAGCTTTCCTGAAAGCTGGGTACAAGGTTTGGGAACCGTCCCGTCCATCCTTTCGACGCTCGGGGCTCCTTATCCTCAGCCCAAAACTGGAGGAGCGCATCAGCACGCCAGCGGG
Organism: uncultured Caulobacterales bacterium; assembly: GCA_903858685.1. Taxonomy (GTDB): domain Bacteria; phylum Pseudomonadota; class Alphaproteobacteria; order Caulobacterales; family Caulobacteraceae; genus CAIMFV01. The sequence goes on from CAIOJR010000123.1 coordinate 8,768, forward strand.
AGCGGACCATGACCAACTGCGAGCACAAACCAGAGCGACGCTTGACGCCTATGTCGAAAATGGAACAGACGCGCTCAGGCTTTTCAAACGTCTGAGTAAAAAACTCAAACTCTATGAACTTCGCATCCTGGATCCAAAACCGGGCGCCCGTCTGATCGGAGGCTTCATCGACACCGACACGTTTGTCGCCGTGGATTTCTACACGCGCGATGAATTGCCCTTCAAAAAAACAGGACAAGCAGGCCGGATCCACTGGCCCGACGTCGTAGATGACGCCTTGAACCGATGGAACGCCATTGTTCCCAACGTGCCCCGCATCCATGTCGACCCAAATTGAGAGGAACAGTTATGATCGACCCCATCACGCCCCTCACAGACGAGCAGAAGGCCTATGCCCGCACAGCGACGCGCCTGAAAGTGGCAGCCTCGGTCTGGAAATTGTTCGACAGCCTGCGCCGCGAAAAGGGCTGGACGCAGGAACGCCTCGCTAAAAGACTGGGCAAAAACAAGAGCCAGGTCAGCCGAATGCTGAACGGCCCCGGCAACTGGACGCTGGACACGGTGGCCGACCTTCTGGAGGCCATGGATGCTAAGATTGTAGAAATTGAGGTTCAATCGATTTCAGAAATCGCGGCGCGACATAGCAGCGCCAATCCCCTGTCTGCTCCCGCGCTTCATGCAAAGTGGGATAGTCCTGTCGCAACACAACAACCACGCGTTTCAGTACAACGCCGTGATTTGCATTGGACATGTGAAGCAGCATGACCGGGCTGGTTGTGAAGCCGCAGTCCGCCGTCCTCTGCGATGACATTAGAGAAGAACGGAATGGCCAACTCACGGCCGTTGGCTGCTTGGGGCCAGCACTGTGGCTTGACGCCTACCCTGCTCGCATCGACGCAAAAATAATGATCATTGCGGACTTCCAACTCGAAGGAGCTTCTGGTTCGGCGGACGTTGAATTGCGACTGATAAGTTCGGCCCTGAAGGACGCAGGGCCAATCTACACCGCATCGATATCGGCCCAGCAGGAAATGCGTGGAGTACTTCTGCCAAGTCCAAAGATAGGGTTTGATCTTGATCGCCCGGCTCGGGTCGATCTGGAGTTCCGCAATTCGTCAGCGGACCCTTGGGACCGGATCATGTCCTGGTCATTCGAGCTTCAGGCGCCCGACTAGGTTGGAGCGGGAGGGGCGCGATGGCGGCCCTCCCGTCCGGGTATCAGATTAGCGCGGCGGGCGCGGGGCGCGCGGACGAGCCGGGCCTTCGCCAACGACGCGCAGATTGCCAGCCGACTGCTTGCCGGTGCGGCGATCGCTTTCCAGTTCGTAGGAGACGACCTGACCTTCGTTCAGACCGCGCAGACCGGCGCGCTCAACAGCCGAGATGTGGACAAACACGTCTGCGCCGCCGCCTTCCGGCTGGATGAAGCCAAAGCCTTTGGTCGTGTTGAACCACTTCACGACGCCGGAGCCGGCGCCGCCGGCGACCGGCTGACCCCCGCCGTAGGAATCGCGGTCGTCATAGCCGCCGCTGCGCGGAGCCGGGGCGCGACGCTGCGCCGCCGGCGCTTCGCCGACGACCTGGATCTGACCGGCGGACATCTTGCCGGAACGGCGGTCCTGTTCCAGTTCGTAAGAAACAATCAACCCTTCATCCAGACCTGCGAGCCCGGAACGCTCCACGGCTGCGATGTGAACGAATACGTCCGGCCCCCCATCATCCGGCTGAATAAAGCCGAAACCCTTGGCCGGATTGAACCACTTGACCACACCGTTAGCCATCTCGTCCTCAAAACCCTTCACGCCGTCCCTCGGACACGTGAGTCCTTCAAAAGGGCCCACCCATTGAGCCCAAGCGTCCTATTGTCATGCGGAAACGCCATAGCACAACCACTAACAAGAATAATTCAGCGTCTGAGTGAGGCAAGACTGAAAAAATTTACGTTATCCGTGGCGAAAACAGCCCACAGCCGCAGTCTAGCTGCACGTTCACTGCCCTGATCAGCGGGCAAAGTGCGCGGCAAGAACAACCGCCACCGCGGCCGTGACGTTCTTGCCCGCCTGAAGATGCAGAAACTCGTTCGGGCCGTGCGCGTTTGAATGCGGCCCCAGAACGCCGGTAATGACGAACTGCGCCTGTGGGAAGCTTTCGCCCAGCATCCCCATGAACGGGATGGAGCCGCCCTCCCCCATCAGGGCGGCAGGGCGGCCGAACGTGGCCATGGACGCCTGATCAATCGCGTCGGACAGCCAAGGCGCGAGAGGCGGAGCGTTCCAGCCGCTGCCCGCTTTTTCCAGTGTAAAGCTCACCTTCGCCCCATAGGGCGGATCGCGCTCCAGCATAGCCTTCAACGCTGAGCCCGCCTGAACGGCGTCCACGGTCGGGGGCAGGCGCAGGCTGATCTTCACCGCCGTATGGGGGCGCAACACATTGCCCGCGCTGTCCAGGCCGGGAATCCCGTCGACGCCGGTAATGGCCAGTTGCGGACGCCAGGTCCGGTTCAGGATCAGTTCCACCAGATCAGAATCGACCGGGCGGGCGGTCTCGACGAACGGGAACTTGGCGAACACCTCATCCCCCAGAGACGCAGCGGCGCGCGCGGCCTGTTCCACACGCTCCGCCGGGATGGGCGCATTGAAGGCAGGCGGCGGGATTGCGCCTGTGTTCTCATCTTCGAGTCGCGAAAGAATCTGGCGCAGGATGCGGAAGCTGGACGGCGCCACGCCGGACGCGTCGCCCGAATGGACGCCTTCGGTCAGGATTTTCACGTCCAGAACGCCGCCGGTCATGCCGCGCAGGGAGGTTGTCAGCCAGAGCTGGTCATAATTGCCGCAGCCGGAGTCAAGGCAGACCACCAGCGACGGCTGACCGATCCGGTCGGCCAGATGGCGCACATAATAGGGCAGATCATAGCTGCCGCTTTCCTCGCAAGCCTCGATCAGCACGACGCAGCGGCCATGCTTGCCGCCCTGAGCCTGCAACGCCTGAATGGCGGTGATCGCGCCAAACATCGCATAGCCGTCATCGGCGCCGCCGCGCCCATACAGCTTTCCATCCTTCAGGACCGGAACCCATGGCCCCAGCCCCTCCGCCCAGCCGGTCATTTCCGGTTGCTTGTCCAGATGGCCGTAAAGCAGCACCGTGTCATCGCTGTCTCCGGCGATCTCGATCAGAATGACCGGCGTGCGGCCGTCAAGCCGGACGACCTCGACCGTGGCGCCGGGAGTCCCGCCCAGGGCCGTTCGCGCCCAGCCCGCCAGAAGGTCGACGGCGGCGTCCATATATCCGAGGGCCGCCCAGTCCGGATCGAAGGCCGGGGACTTGTTGGGGATGCGGATATAGTCAACCAGTGCCGGGGTGATCGCCTCATCCCATCGCTGCGAAACGAATTGGTTGAGGGCTTTGTGATTCAGTTGGGTCATAGGCGCAGCCTAGCCCTGTGCATCCTGCACGTCACGTCGCGCCGTCACCGGCAAACAAAAAAACCGCGCCATCGGGCGCGGTTTGAGTTTGCGGGAAGAAGACGCCCAATCGGGCAAATCCAGCCTCCTCTGAGAGGTTCAGGGGCGTCAATCTGAAGCGGACATAATGATGCAAATGACAGCGCAGGAATCGCTTCGGAAGCAGCAATGCTCAAATTGAAGGCAAAAAAAGGGGCGACGAGGGGTTGCCCCGCCGCCCGAGGCGCCCGAGGCGGGACTCAGAACTTCAAAGCGAGAGCCAGATCAAAGGTCCAGACATCGACTTCGAAGGTGTTTGGCGAGGGTTCGGACGTGCGCCCCATCGGAACGGGCCGGGACGTTTTGATAGCGGCGCGCGCGGGCGTCTGGCGAGAACCTTGGCTCTCAGCCTCAGTCGGCCTATCGCCAACCTGTTTCACCCACGCGCAAGGAATACGATTTCTCGTGCCCATCTGCGTCTCTCCCCTATCGCATCCGCTCATGACGGTGCGTATTTTTTGACTGCTCTTGCACATTGTCCGACGCCAAAGCGGGGCGTCAGGCCCAGAGACAGATGTTTGACTGCGTCGCAGCAATTACTTGCTGCAATGCAATCCACAGACCCCTCCCAAAAGTGCAGGCAGGTCCTGACTCATAGTTAGACTACGTCACAAACGATCCCGCAAGCCTGACGATTTGTCCAGCGCCAATGACCCTTGGGGAAGGTGACCCATCGGTCGAATTCATCCCGCATCCGGGCGGCGGGTGTGGGGGGCCAGAATGTCGTCAAGTCTGGCCGGCGTCGCCGGATCACGCTCCAGATGCGGATAGCGCAGGCCGCCATGATACTCGATCCTCAGCACCTTGAACTGATCGCCGGTGCGAACGATCAGCTCCACCGCCGCCGTCTGAGGCTTGGCCTGGCGCACAGCCTCTCGCATCCCTTCCGGTTCAAACGCCGCCCCATTGACCGCCACGATCATCGAGCCAGGGGCCAGCCCCGCCTTGAAGGCCGGCCCTTCCCAGGACACCTCCTTGATCAGGCCCTTCTGGTCAAGAATAAGTCCCAGCGAGTAGCTGAGATCGCATCCCTTGCGGCGGGCTTCGTCCAACCGGAAGGCGTCGTTGGGCCTGTCCTTGTAAACCAGCCGATAGCCTCCCCGCTGCAGGCCGTCCAGGGGGGCCGTCGCATCGGCGCCCGTCCGATCAAGCCGCACCCTCAGAAAGGACGCCCAGTCATTGGGCGCCACCGCATTCAGAGCCTTGACCAGGTCCTCAAAACCATAGGTGCGCACGCCCCAGTCCCCGTTGCCCACGCCAAAAAAGCTGCGGGCGAAGTCGTCCAGAGATCTCTGGCCGCGGGTCTGCTCGCGAATCTGGGTGTCCACATCCAGCCAGATCAGAGCGCCTTCACGATAATATTCAGCGTTGCGCTGCCAGTTGGGCCAGAGCTTCGAGGCCTTGTAGGCGATGATCGGCTCGTTGGTCGTGTCCTGCAGCGGGCGCCAACGTCGCCCGGTGCGGTTATCATATATGGCTGCAAGGGTCGCCAGACCATCCAGCGCCTGTTGGCGGGTAATCAGACCCGACCGCGCCGCCAGCACCTGCCCCCAATACTGGGTCTGCCCCTCATAGACCCACAAAAGGCTGTCGCGCATTGGCGCATCGAAGGTCGGGGTCCACAGATCGGCAGGACGGCGGAACTTGCCGTTCCAGCTATGGGTGAACTCGTGGGGCAGAAGTTCACGATCCGAAAACTGCTTTTCCCAGTCGGTGAAGTAGCGCAACCCCACGCCGTCCTCGCTGGAGCGATGATGCTCCAGCCCGATGCCGCTGATCTGATCCGACAGGGCCAGCAGAAAGTCATAATGGTCAAAATGGTGCGATCCGAACAGTCGATAGGCCTCGCGTACGAGGTTGCGATGGGCCGCGATCTGATCCGGGCGCGTGACCAGCGCCTCGGGCCGGTCGGCGAAGACGTTCAGCCGCACGGGCGCCGCCGCGCCGGGATCCAGATCGAACTGGGCCATATAGGGGCCGGCATAGAGAGGCGAATCCACCAGGGTCTCGAAATCAGTGGCCTTGAACGTCACGCCATCGGCGCCCGCAGCCTCGGTCTCGAGCGCCGTGGCGAACTTCCAGCCTGACGGCAGGACCAGGCGCGTCGCTATGGGTATGTCGCGGCTATAATAGCCCGCCGGATAGAACGCGGTCATATTCCACTGGAGATCAATCAGGGCAGGCGTGATCACCACGCGCCCGTCGCGCGGATCGATCGGGGTGGCCACGTCGAAACTGAGGTCCAGCACCGTCGTTCCTGTCGGCGTGTCGACATGAATCGCAAACATTTCCACTGGATCCCGCACCCAGGCCAGGTCCCGCCCGCCCCCGCGGATCACCAGGCCGGCCAGATTGAACACCGGACCGGTCGGCGAATGATTGCCCGGCAGCCATTTGGGATAGACCAGAACCACCTCGCCTGAACCATCGACCGGAATGGTCTCCGTCACGTGAAATATGTGGTGGTCCAGATCGGTCGCGTCGACGCTGAGATGGATCAGGCCGGGATAGGGCCTGTCCTGCGGCGCAGGCAGTCCCGGCGGTAGGGGCGTCGGAACCAGAATCTGAGGTGTTTTCGCATCCTGCGCCACCGGAGTGACCGATTTTGCCTCGATGGCGGCCGCACAGATCTGAGGCCCCAGACCTAGATATCCAGCGACGCTGATGACGGCCGCCCACTTCAATACGCTCAATCCATCCCCCGTCGCACCTCGTCGCGGCAGGCAGGGCGCCAGCGACATCTGACTTTTCGGCGCTTTGACGAGCTTGTCCAGCCCAGCTTCAGGACCCCGCGCCCACGAAAAAGCGCCCGGATACGAGATCCGGGCGCCCTTCCAGTCGTTTGCAGAGAACGCGGTCGCTTAGCGGAACAACGACAGCAGCGTGCTCTTGGAGGAGTTGGCGATCGACAGGGCCTGAATGCCAAGCTGCTGCTTGGTCTGCAGGGCCGTGAGGTTGGCGCTTTCCTTGGCCACGTCCGCATCGACCAGATTGCCGACGCCCTGGGTCAGGGTGTCCTGCAGCGA
>CAIOJR010000124.1 GCA_903858685.1 uncultured Caulobacterales bacterium
CTGCCTTCATTTGACTATGGAATAGCGGTTCGAAGAGGCGGAGTTTTTCTGACCCTGTATCCAGAGGCGGAACTGTCGATTGAAGACGTTGCCCGATATATTGCTGATCTGGACGGGAGCAAGATCATATTCAGCGATGATCTGGACTATCGGAACGAACTTCGTGACCGGGTCAAGTGCCCTGCGTCCCTGGATATGAGCGGACAGCTTTCGCGAGACCCGGACAGATATATCTGCGAATTTCTGACTCTATCCAAATGTCGGACGATTATCGGTTCGAAGCGGTCGTCCTTTGCCAGGATCGCCGCCATATTTGGCGGGGCCAAGTATAACGAAATTTAATGATGGATGAATTTCCGTTAGATATTTCGATCTTGTCTTAAACGCATGAGCGCTGCAGCTTCGACGTCTGATTGTCAGGGATTGCATTTCATTCCCGACCCTGCGCAGGGGGGGGGGCAGAGGGTTCACCTCCGGCTCAGAAGCGCCGACAGCCGCCGCAACATCTGTCGCGGCGGCGCGCCGGTAGCCTGCCTTGTCAGCCTCAAACCATCTCAGGCCGCGTTGGCTGAGCCATGGTCGCTCTGCGGGTCGCGCAGCACATAGCCGCGGCCCCAGACCGTCTCGATATAGTCCTTGCCCATGGTCGCCGCCGTCAGCTTCTTGCGGACCTTGCAGATGAAGACGTCGATGATCTTCACTTCAGGCTCGTCAATGCCGCCATAGAGGTGATTCAGGAACATTTCCTTGGTCAGGGTCGAACCCTTTCTCAAGGAAAGCAGTTCAACCATCTGGTATTCCTTGCCGGTCAGATGGACGCGTTGACCGCGCACCTCCACCGTCTTGGAGTCCAGATTAACCGTCATTTCTCCGGTGGTGATGACCGACTGGGCGTGGCCCTTGGAGCGACGCACCACGGCGTGGACGCGGGCGACCAGTTCGTCCTTGTGGAACGGCTTGGTCATGTAGTCATCCGCCCCGCCGCCAATGGTCTTGACCTTGGTTTCGACCTCAGCCGTGCCGGACAGGATCATGACCGGCGTCTGGATTCGCGAGGTGCGCAGGTGGCGCAACACGTCCAGACCGGTCATGTCGGGCAGGTTCAGGTCAAGCAGGATGATGTCATAGTCGTACAGCTTGCCAAGATCGACGCCTTCTTCACCAAGGTCGGTGGTGTAGACGTTGAACCCCTCGGAGGTCAGCATCAGTTCGATGCTGTGGGCTGTCGCGGAATCGTCTTCGATCAATAAAACGCGCATCTGAGGCTCCGGCCAATGCTTCTGCAGCCAAACGGAGCCATTCTTGCCCCGTCCGCCTAGGTCACCGGTTCAGAGTCAAGGAATCGTTACTTTTAATAACTAAATCGAATTTTTAGCGCGATGTTGACGCAATTTCGTCGGATTTGGGCAAGCATGACCCTTAACGCCTTGGTCTCTGCTGGCTGAGCTTGCCAAGGCCGGGGCGGGCGCTAGGGTCCTTTCAAACTGAAGGGACCGCCATGTCATCGCCGCGTTTCAGCCTGTTCACCTGCGCCGCCATCCTCGCCCTTTGCACCACCAGCGCCCTGTCCGCGCCGGCCACGCCGCTGGAGCGGGCCAGAGCCGTGCTGAAGGAAAGTCCCGTGATTGATGGCCACAATGACTTGCCCTGGCGTATCCGCGCCCGGTTTGGCGGGCGCTCTGATGCTCTGGATCTGCGTGATGAGGCGGCCGTCAAGGCGGCGGGCTTTGACACGGACATCCCCCGTCTGAGGCTGGGCGGGGTGGGCGGTCAGTTCTGGTCCCTGTGGGTGCCCGGAGAACTGAAGGGGGCTGACGCCACCGTCGCCGTCATCAAACAGATCGATCTGACCAGGCGCCTTGTCGCGCACGATCCCGCCGATCTTGCCATGGCCTACAGCGCCGACGACATTGTCCGGGCGGAAAAGGCCGGGAAGGTCGCATCACTTCTGGGGGTCGAGGGCGGCGAGGGGATAGACGACAGTCTTGAAGTGCTGCGCCAGCTCTACCAACTCGGCGTCCGCTACATGACCCTGACCCATTTCGGCGACACCGACTGGGCCGACAGCTCCAATGGCGAGCCCACCCATAATGGCCTGACCCCGTTCGGCAAGTCGGTCGTGCGGGAAATGAACCGGCTGGGCATGCTGGTGGATCTGAGCCATGTGGCGCCCAAGACCATGGCCGACGCACTGGACACGGCCCGGGCGCCGGTGATGTTCAGCCATTCGTCCGCCCGCGCTCTGGTGGATCACCCTCGCAATGTGCCGGACGAAATCCTGAAACGGGTGGCGGCCAATGGCGGCATCGTCATGGTCAATATGGTGCCCTTCTACATAAATGACCCCGTGCGTCATTGGGAGGCTGACGGCCAGGCGGAAGAGACACGGCAAAAGGCC
>CAIOJR010000125.1 GCA_903858685.1 uncultured Caulobacterales bacterium
ATTCGTGGCGCGCATGCGCGGACTGGCGGCGGAGTTTCGGTCGAGCTTTGACGAACTGGCGCGTCAGAGCGAACTGGACGAACTGCGCAAGGAAGTCGAAGCCCTGCGCAACACCCGCTTCACCGAGCCTTTGGCTGTCGAGGTCAATTCCGCTTTTGCAGATATTCACAAGGGCGTGGTGACCGATACGGCTGCGGCCATGGCGCCAGTCGTCACGCCCGCCGATCTGGCGCAGAGCGCGGCTGCGCTGGCCCCGCCGACGCCGGACCCGCCCGTCGAGCTTGCGCCGGCTGAAACGCCGCCGGTCGCATCCGGGCCGGAGGTGAAGGCGTGAGCTATCACGACGACGCCTCCGACCTGGAACAGTCGCGCGCCCCCCTGATGGACCATCTGATCGAGCTGCGTCAGCGCCTGATCACCTGCGTCATGGCGCTGGCCGTCGGCTTCATCATCTGCTTCATCTTTTCCAGCCAGATCTATATCTTCCTGCTGCATCCCTTCGAGATGGCGGCGGGGCTTCTGGCCTCGCAAAAGACCAAGGGCGAGCATGGGCCGTTTGACCTGTTGCTGATTGTCATCGGGCTGAAGCCCTTGCCCGCTGCGGCGCAGAGCCTGAAGCTGGTCTTCACCGCGCCGCTGGAGTTCTTCTTCACCAAGATGAAACTGGCGGGCTTCGGGGCCATTGTCCTGACCTTTCCGGTCCTGGCCTGGCAACTCTACCGGTTCGTGGCGCCGGGCCTCTACAAGCGCGAGCGCAGCGCTTTCCTGCCATTCCTGATTGCGGCGCCGGTGCTGTTCTGCATGGGGGCGGCGCTGGTCTATTTCATCATGCTGCCGTTTGTCCTGTGGTTCTCGCTGTCGCAGCAGATCACCACCGGGAACATTCAGGTGGAGCTGCTGCCCAAGGTCAGCGACTATCTGGAACTGGTGACCAAGCTGCTTCTGGCGTTCGGCCTGTGCTTCCAGTTGCCGGTGGTCCTGTCCCTGGCGGGACTGGCCGGACTGGTGACGTCCAGGCAGCTGGCCTCTGTGCGGCGCTACGCCCTGTTTGGCATTGTGGTCGTGGCCGCGCTTGTGACCCCGCCCGATCCGATCAGTCAGCTGATGCTGGCGACGCCGATCTATCTTCTCTACGAAGTTTCGATCTGGTGCGTGCGTCTGATGGAATTGCGTCGCGGCGACGATGAGGACACCATCGACCAGTCGCGGCGGGACCTGATTCCCCGCGCATGATTTCGCGTTCGGCTTCGCGCGCGCTGTTGGCCAATGGCCGATAGCCGCATAGAAGTCCCTGCGCGCCCCGCCAAGACCGACTGAGTCCCGCTATGCATGATGTGAAAGCCGTCCGCGACGATCCTGAAGCCTTTGACCGCGCCCTTGCGCGCCGGGGCCATGCCGCGGCGTCCTCGGACATCATCGCCATTGATCTGAGCCTGCGCGCCGCCCAGACGTCTTTGCAAACCGCCCAGTCTCGCCGCAATGAAGCCTCGCGCCTGATCGGTGCGGCCAAGGCGCGCAAGGACGAGGCCGAGGCCGCCAGCCTGATGGCCGAGGTAGAGGCCCTGAAAGCCGCCATGGCCGCCCTGTCGGCGGAGGAGGCGGCGCACGCCGCGGCCCTGCGCGCCAGACTGGCCGCCATTCCCAACCTGCCCGCCGACGACATTCCGCAGGGCGAGGATGAGACCGGCAATGTCGAGATCCGCCGCCACGGCGATCCGTCAGCCCTGCCGGCCGGCCGGGTCAATCAGCCTCTGGACCATGTGACCCTAGGCGAGCGGCTGGGCGGGATGGATTTTGAAGCCGCCGCCCGCATTTCCGGGGCGCGGTTCGTGGTCCTGAAAAGGAGTCTGGCGCGGCTGGAGCGGGCGCTGGGCCAGTTCATGCTGGATCTGCAAACCGGCGAGCACGGCTATATGGAAGTCTCCCCGCCGTTGCTGGTCAAGGACGAGGCGGTGTTCGGCACCGGCCAGCTGCCCAAGTTCAAGGAAGACCTGTTCGTGGCCCAGTCCATCGACTGGGAGGCGCTCAAGGGCCGGGTGGCGGAGCTGGGCG
>CAIOJR010000126.1 GCA_903858685.1 uncultured Caulobacterales bacterium
GCCGGGATTGCGCGCCTGCCTGGCCGTCGCCTTGTCTTCACCAACGGCTCTGCGGGGCACGCCGAAAGGGTTCTGGGCAGCCTGGCGCTCTCGGATCTGTTCGAGGGCGTGTTTCATCTGGAATCGGCGGACCTGACCCCCAAGCCGCGCCCGGAATGTTATGACGTCTTTGTCCGCGTTCATGATGTGACGCCGCGCACAGCCTGCTTCTTCGAAGACAGCGCCCGCAATCTCGCCCCTGCGGCCCGGCTCGGCATGACCACCGTGCTTGTGGGACCCCACGCCATGGACGAAGCCGGCGATTTCATCCATCACCGCGCCGCCAGCCTTGCATCCTTCCTTGCCGATGCACAGCTGGGCTAACCTGAAGAGATGTCCGCCATGACCCCTGACGCCCTGGAACCCCGCATCGAAGCCCTGTGGGACCGCCGCACCGAACTGACGTCGCAGAACCATTCGGAGCGCGACCTCGTATCTGTTGTCCTTGACCTGCTGGACGAGGGCCGCCTTCGCGTGGCCGAAAAGCAGGACGGCGTCTGGATCACGCACCAGTGGCTGAAAAAGGCGGTGCTCCTGTCCTTCCGCCTTTGGGACACCGGTCTGATGGGTGCGACTCAGGGTCTGGGCGGCAATGCGCCGGTCTCGCCCGGCCCCTGGTGGGACAAGGTTCCGACCAAGTTCACAAACTGGGACGCCGACCGGTTCACCCAGGCCGGATTTCGCGCCGTGCCCGGCGCAATTGCACGACGCGGCGCCTATATAGCCAAGGGTGCGGTGCTGATGCCGAGCTTTGTCAATATCGGCGCCTATGTGGCAGAGAACACCATGGTGGACACCTGGTCCACCGTCGGCTCCTGCGCGCAGATCGGCGCCAATGTGCACCTGTCCGGCGGCGTTGGCATCGGCGGCGTGCTGGAGCCCTTGCAGGCCAACCCGACCATCATCGAAGACGACTGCTTCATCGGCGCCCGCTCCGAAGTGGCTGAAGGCGTGATCGTTGAACAGGGCGCGGTGCTGTCGATGGGCGTCTTCCTCTCCGCCTCGACCAAGATCATTGATCGCACAACCGGCGAGGTCTTCCGCGGCCGCGTGCCCGCCTATTCCGTCGTCGTGCCTGGCAGCCTGCCAGATCCCAAGGGCGGGCCTGGCCTCTATTGCGCCGTGATCGTCAAGCGCGTGGACGCCCAGACCCGGTCGAAGACCAGCATCAACGAACTTTTGCGCGACTGAGGCACCGGAGCGACGGCGGATGGAAACCTGCCCCGATTGCGGCGTCGTCCTGCCCGGTCTCGGCGCCGAGCGTCACGCCTATATGGGCGGCTCCGCGTCCTGCTGGGCGCTGTATGGTCAGGTGCTGGAGCGCGAATACTCAAGCCCTGCCTATATGAAAGTCCACCGCACCACGGTGGACGCCTATGCCGCCCAGCATCCCGGCCTGCCTGATCCGCGGGCCATCCAGTCGGTGAACGTCCACCTGGTCGCCCTCTTCCTCACCTTGGATCGGAAGGCCCACCCTGACTTTGTGCGCCGGGTCCTGTCGCGTCTGGCCAGGGACAAGGGGACGCTGAAATGGCTAAGCCCGCCAGCCCATCTGGGTGAGATCACCGTGGCCGATGTTATAGAGGCGACGGACGCTGACGCCCATCACCACCTGGTCATGCAGTGGGGCGGCGCCGTCTGGCGGGCATGGTCGCCGCATCACGCCGGGATCATCGCTCTGGCCGAGCGCGTCTCGCGCGATCTGTCGTGACAGCTGTCCCTAGAACAGGACGCGCGGGTTCATGATCCGCCCGGGGTCCAGAGCCAGCCGCACCGCGCGCATGGCGGCGACGGCGGCGGGGTCCTTGTAGAGCAGCGCCTCAGCCGTCTTCATGGTTCCCAGACCATGTTCAGCAGAAATGGAACCGCCCATGGCGCTGGCCAGATCATGCACGATGCGGGCGGCCGCGTCCCGACGGGCGGAATGGGCGACTCCATCGCCCCCCTTGGGCGGCAATATGTCGTAGTGGATATTGCCGTCGCCCACATGGCCAAAGGCCACCACCCTCACGCCGGGCGAAAAGGCGCTCATGGCCAGACTCGCTTGCGCGATAAAGTCAGCGACCCGAGCCACGGGCACGGAAATATCGTGCTTCCAGGCGGCGCCCTCCGCCTTTTGGGCGGCCGACTGGTTCTCCCGGATCCGCCAGAAGGCGTGGCGCTGAGCCTCGGATTGGGCCAGAGCTGCATCCAGGATCAGCCCCGCCTCCATTCCTTTTTCGAGGATGCGCTGCAGCGCGATTTCGGCATGACCCGCCTCGGCGCTGGCGGTCTCGATCAGCACATACCAGAGATGATCGCCCGCAAGGGGACAGCGGGTGTCGGGGATGTGACGAACGGCGAAGCCGACGCCCTCGCCCGCCATCAGTTCGAACGCCTCCACCCCGCCGCCGCTATCGGCCTTGGCCAGCGCCAGAAGGTCGAGCGCGGCGCGTGGCGAGGGCGCCGCCGCAAAGGCGGTCGCGCGGGAGGAAAGGGCCGGAAAGAGCTTGAGCGCCGCCGCAGTGACCACGCCCAATGTCCCCTCTCCGCCGATCAGCAGCTGTTTAAGGTCATAGCCTGTATTGTCCTTGCGCAGCCGCTTCAGACCGCGAAAGATATCGCCGTTCGGCAGGACCGCTTCGATCCCCAGCACCAGATCACGCATCGTCCCGTAACGGAGCACGGCTGTGCCGCCGGCATTGGTGGAGATCAGTCCGCCAATGGTGGCGGCGCCCTCAGAGGCGAGACTCAAAGGAAAGAAGCGGCCGTGCGCGGTCGCGGTTTGCTGAACAACGGCCAGCGTCGCGCCTGCCTCCACAATCATCACATCATCCAGCGGCGAGACTTCGCGCACCGCGCCCATCCGTTCCAGAGACAGAAGCACTTCGCCCTGCGGGATCTGTCCGCCCACCAGACCCGTATTGCCGCCCTGCGGGATCACCGGAACACTGTGGGCCTGGCACCAGCCAATGATGGCGCTGACCTCCTCCACCGTTCTTGGCAGAAGGAGAAGCGGCGTATGCCCGCGCCAACGGTCGCGCCACTCCACCAGTTTCGGCGCCAAACGATCCGGGTCTGTGCTCCAGCCTTGCGCACCAACCAGCGCTTTGAGCGGGGAAAGGTCGATAGGGGGCGTGAGACCAGAGGGAAGGCTCATGATGGATCTGCGTCTCCGGATCGTGTGGACGTCATCTGTTCGCGTGCCGCCAGACGCGCGGGATGCACCAGGCGGGCCAGATCGGCGGCCAGCGGCTGAGGCGCGCCGACCAGTTCGGCGGCGATATTCTCCGCCAGCAAGGGCGCCAGCGTATATCCCCGACCGCCAAGACCGGACAGGATGTAAAGTCCTGGCGACACCTGTCCCGCCACCGGCTGATTATCCGCCACCGCAGCCCGTACAGATGCGCGGTGGGTCAACCGACCCGCCCCGACCCGCGCCGCCAGATCCGGCGAGACGGTGGCGAGCGAGGCGAGGTTGGCCGCATCATCCTCATGGCGAGGCGCAGGATCGGCGTCATAGCGCTGATGGGTGGCGCCAAACAGCAGACCCTTGCGCGCTGCGATCACATAGCCACCCCAGGACGCCGCTTCACCGGCAAGCCTTTCAGCGCTCATGGTCACCTGACCGCGCACGGGTCGCAGCGGGACCGACGGGACGAGGGCTGTTGCGGCCGGCCCGGCGGCGATGCAAACCGCGTCATAGACCCCTAGTTCGGCGCCGTCCGCGTCCGTCAGACGCCAGCCCTCGGCCGACGGCGAAACGCCCCCCACCCGCGCCCGTTGCGGCGCCTCGCCGTCCAGAAATGCGGTCAGGATCGACATGGGCTCGGCCACCAGGGCGTCACGCATCCGCAGCGCGCCCACGCTCACTTGTGATTTCAGGCGCTGACTGACCGCTTCCGGAGTCAGTGTCTGCACGGCGCCGGGCGCAAAACCATCCCATTGGCTGATCCGCTCAAAACGGGAGGCGTCACGCGGTCCCGCCTCCAGTTGCACCGCGCCCCGCGCGACGAGACTGGCGGGCGCCTCAGTGCGAATGAGCTGAATGGCGCGCGCAAAGGCCTGGACATGCAGCCTCGCCCCTCGACCAAGACCGGCGTCCAGACGCGGCGTGATCAGGGCGCTGGGATTGCCAGACGCGCCAGCCCCGACGCCGGACGCGTCAAACAGCGTCGCGCCGACGCCCTGTTCGCGCAAGGCCCGGACGAGAGAGGCGCCTGCCACGCCCGCCCCGACAACGGCCACCGTCGAAGGCGATGGCGGATCACAGGCATGACCCGGCCACCGCGCTTCCAGCCTTTGGCGCTTTCGGCCAAAGCCGGACTGCCGCGAGACCTCGAAGCCCGCCGCCGTCAGCCTTCGCCGTACATCCCCGGCCACAGTGAATGTGGCCGCGATACAACCCGGCGCCGACAGGGCGCCAATGCGCGACAGCACGCGCTCACTCCACATGTCAGGGTTCTTCGACGGAGCGAAGCCATCGAGAAACCAGGCGTCCATGCGCGCCTCCAGCCCGTCCAGAGCGGGCTCGACCTGCGAGATGATAAGGTCGAGCGAAGCGCCAAGCGCGGGGAAGTCGATTCTGTGAGCCCCGCGCCGACCATCCGGCCACCCTTCGAGCAGGTCCGCCGCCAGTTCCGTCAATTCGGGAAAGGCCGACAGGGCGCGCGCGGCCTCGTCCGCCGTGATGGGATAGGCTTCGATGGAGACCATGTGAAGGCGCGCCTCGGGGAAGGGTCGGAAACGCCGCCACAGATCCAGCAGGGCCAGGATGTTCAGCCCCGTCCCGAACCCAAGCTCGCCCACGCAGAAGCGGCGACGGCCCGCAAACCGCCCCGGCAGATCGGCGCCAGCAAGAAACACCGCCCGGCTTTCCGCCAGCCCATCCTCAAGCTGGAAATAGACATCGTCGAAGCGCGTCGAGCGCGGCCCCGCCCCTGTCCAGTCCAGTTCCGACATGCCTGCATTCCCTTGTGGCGACCAGGCCCCGCCAAAGGGAGCGACCGCTGGGCTGGTCATAGACCTATCCGGCGTGCGCGGAAATCGTCTGACTGTGACAGCGGCGCCTTTGTGACCCTGATCTGGATGGGGTATAGGCCTGCCATGTCTATCAAGGCCCTTCCCAATATTGTCACCAGCGCCAGGATTGTTCTGGCTGTGCTCGTCTTTGGCCTGCTGGCGGCGGCGGGCGGCCTGTGGCCGGCGCCTCGCGGCATGGAGCTTGGGCTGCACCAGAGCCTGATTCTGATCGCCCTGATCCTGTTCCTGGTCGCCGCCCTGACCGACTTTGTGGACGGCTGGCTGGCGCGCAAGCTCAACGCCCAGTCCGCCCTCGGGGTCATGCTGGACCCCATCGCCGACAAGATCGCTGTTGTGGCGGCCGTCATTGGCCTGTGCACGACCGATGCCGCGCTCATCGCCTGGCCCGGCGCGCTGATGCTCATGCGTGAACTGTTCGTGGCGGGCCTGCGCGAGTCCGGGATCAAACTGGCCGTCACGAAGCTGGCCAAATGGAAGACGACAGCGCAGCTTGTCGCCCTGGCCAGCATCATGGCCAGCCATATCTGGCCGGAGCTTGGCCACGCCGCCTTTGCACTTCTGTGGGTGGCGACGGGTCTGACACTCTGGACCGGGGCGGACTATCTGCTGAAAACCCTGAAGGCGCTGCGCTAGGTCAATGGGGCGGAACAAGGAATGAGCCTTAATATGACCGCCGCGACCGACGCCCGCCTGATCCTGTCCGACGACGCGCTCGACCGGATGCTCGAGCTTTTCCTGCTGGCCGAAGCGGCCGTCTGGATCACCGCCGACAGCGGGCTGGACGCAGAGCCGCGCGGACTGGGCCGCGGCCATTTTCGCGCCGCCTTTCTGCTCAAGCGCCGCCCAGGACTGGGCGTGCAGGAACTGGCGCGGCTGACAGGTCTGTCCAAACAAGGCGCCAGTCGCGTTCTGACCGACCTGATTTCGGCGGGATACGCCCACAAGACCGCCATTGGCGGCGATGCCCGTCGTCGACCGGCTGAACTGACCGACGCCGGACAGGCGTTTGAGGCCAGAATCACGCAGAAACTTCGCGCCGCGCTCGGCAGGGCCTATCGCGTCGCGGGCATGGAGAACGCGCCCGCCGCCGCCACAGTGCTGAAAGCCCTGGCTGGGGCAGTGCACCGCGATGCGGATCTGAAGTCATGAGCCCCGCCACGCCCGCCGTCGATGGACGCCAGCGTCATCTTCTGGTGGTGGACGACGACAACCGAATTCGCGCGCTCCTGAAGGAGTACCTGTCACGCAACGGGTTTCGGGTGACCGGCGCACGCGACGCCACCGCCGCGCGCAACCTCATATCCAGCCTCGACTTCGATCTTCTGATACTGGACGTGATGATGCCGGGCGAGGACGGCTTTTCGCTGGCGCGATGGGTGCGCGGTCGTCAGGCGACTCCCGTCCTGATGCTGACGGCGCGCGACACGTCCGCCGATCGGATTGAAGGCTTGAGCCTCGGCGCCGACGACTATCTGTCCAAGCCGTTCGAGCCGCGCGAACTGGTGCTGCGGATCGAGGCCATCCTGCGCCGGGTTCAGGCCGCCGCGCCGACCTCGCGGCTGTCGCTGGGCGATTTCGAATTTGATCTGGGCCGGGGCGAGCTATTGGAAAACGGTCAGGCCGTGCGCCTCACCGAGGCCGAGGCCAAGCTTTTGCGCCGCCTCGCCGCCAATCCCCACGCCCCCGTCGACCGGCTGGAGCTGGCTCAGGACACAGCCGACCCCAGCGGGCGCGCCGTGGATGTCCAGGTCACGCGACTGAGGCGAAAAATCGAGGCGGATCCGCGCAATCCGCGCTATTTGCAGACAGTGCGCGGCATCGGCTATCTGCTGGCGCCAGATTGACGGCGCGCGCCGTGGTGAGCGGATGGACATTCGGAAGATACGCCTGAATCTTTGGCCGCGCGTGTTTCGACGCTGGGCGCCGTCGTCGCTGTTTGCGCGCTCGTTGCTGATCATCATCCTGCCGGTGGCGGTCATGCAGGTGGCGGTGACCTGGGCCTTTTTCGAAGCCCACTGGCAGACCGTGACCCGACAGCTTTCAGACGGCCTAGCCGGAGACATCGCCTGGGACGTATCGGCCTACCAGGCAGACCCCTCGGCCGCCAATCTGGCGCGACTGGTGGATCGGGCGGAGCGCACCCAGTCCCTGTCCATCGCCCTTCAACCGGGCAAGGCCCTGCCCACAGGTCGCCCGCGCGGCCGCCTTCTGCCAGCCTTCGACCAGGGTCTGCGCAACGCCATTGACGACCGGATGACGCAGGACTTCTGGCTCGACACCACGCGCTACCCGGCCTTCATTGATGTGCGCGTCAAGGTCAAGGAGGGGGTGCTGCGCATCATCGCGCCTCGTGACCGCGCCTTCGCCGCCAGAGGCCATGTCTTCATCATGTGGCTGGCGGGGGCGACCTTCCTCCTGACTGCTGTGGCGGTGGCCTTCATCCGCAATCAGGTCCGCGCCATAGAGCGACTGGCTGCAGCGGCGGAAGCCTTCGGCAAGGGTGTCGACGCGCCCCATTTCAAACCGCACGGCGCGCGCGAGGTGCGTCAGGCCGCTGTCGCCTTCATCGCCATGAAGACCCGGATCCAGCGCCATATTGAACAGCGCACCGCCCTTCTGGCTTCGGTCAGCCACGATCTGCGAACGCCCCTGACGCGGCTGAAACTGGCCGCCGAACTGGCGCCGGCCAGTGATCGGATCGACGCCATCAAGGAAGATCTGTCCGAGATGGAGCACATGATCGACGAGTTCCTCGCCTTCGCCCGCGGCGAGGGCGGCGAGCCCGTCGAGGCTGTCGATCTGGGTGAGCTGGCCCATGCCGCCGCGGCCGCCGCCAGCCGGGCCGGAACGGCTGTGGACGTCTCCGCCGCAGAAGGAATCAGCGCCCAGCTTCGACCCAATGCGATCCGCCGGGCCCTGTCCAATCTGGTGAACAATGCCGCCGCCCATGCAGGTCGGGTGGCCATTTCGGTCGAGCGAACCGGCGCGGGACTGACCATCTGCGTGGACGACAATGGTCCAGGAATCCCTGAAGACCAATATGATGAGGCGTTCAAACCGTTCTCGCGGCTGGATGCGGCAAGGAACCAAAACGTGAAAGGCGTCGGGCTGGGGCTGGCCATCGCCCGCGACGTGGCCCGCAGCCATGGCGGGGACATCAGCCTCAGCCGCAGCCCGTTAGGCGGGTTGAGAGCCGTCATAGGCCTGCCGGGCTAGAAGAAAATCCGATCTGCTTGGATCGGATTTTGCTCATAAACCTATATGATCAAAGCCGTTCGTGCCACGAACCGGTGTCCGCTTCGTCGGAAAGCGCTCCAGGACGTGCGAGCCGGGCTCAGTGGTGGTGGACGTGCTCGTCGTCGTTCTCGGGATCGAGCAACTTGTGCGCATGGACGATCACATAGCGCATCAGGGCATTGTCCACGGTGGACTGGGCCTTGCTCTTCCAGGCGCGATGAGCTTCCGAATAGCTGGGAAAGGCGCCCACGAATTCAATCTTGCTCAGGTCGCGGAACTCGACACTGGACACATCTTTCAGTTCGCCGCCGAAAACGAGGTGCAGAAGTTGCTTGTCGGGCATGGGATCTCGCGCTGCCTGCAAATGCGCTGACGCAGCGTCAGCGACTCAATCTGGGAGGTCGATAAGCTCGGTTCGCGTCAATATCAACCGGTGCAGGCCCGGCGCCGCGCAAATCACGCTCGGAACCCGGGCTTTGGTCGTATTGAAGGCGAAGGGCCGGCCGCGATGATCGCTCACGACCGCACCCGCCTCCATGCAGATCAGAGTAGCAGCGGCCATGTCCCAGTCCTGCTTGGCGCGGAGTGCGACGGCGGCGTCAAACGCCCCGCAGGCCACCAGAGCCATACGATAGGCAATGGCGTTTCGGCTCTCCACCCTCATCGGCGGCCAGGGTATGGGCCAACGCGGGTCGCGGAACATGGCCGCATCGCCCAGCATGGCGGCGCCTTCAAGTTCGGTCGCGGCGCTTGCAGAGATTCTGGCGCCATTCAACGTGGCGCCCTGACCCAGCCTCGCCTCGAACAATTCGCCCAGGGCCGGCGCGTAGAGAACGGCGGCGATGGTTTGACCCGCCTCCACCACGGCGATGGAGACGACATACCAGGGCTTTCCGGCCATATAGGCGCGTGTGCCGTCGATCGGATCAACAATGAACTGGCGTTCTGTCCGAAGCCGCGCCGGATCGTCCGCCGTCTCCTCCGACAACCAGCCATAATCGGGCCGTGCGGACATCAGGCGCCGAAACAGAAGCGCGTCGACCGCCTCGTCCGCATCCGTGACCGGCGTCCCATCGGATTTCGTGCGAATGGACAGTCCCGCCTCGGCGCAGTTCAGCGCCAGGGCGCCCCCCGCCAGAGCCGCTTCACGGATCAGGGACAGGTCATCCGTCATCGTCCGGCAATAGCCATGGCGTCCACAAAAAGGCTGGGCGCATTGGCCGAGCCCCGAAACTCAAGGTCGCTGGCCGGGATCAGGCGGGCATAGATGTCCACCAGATTACCTGCCACCGTGATCTCATTCACGGGATAGGCGATCTCGCCATTCTCGAACCAGAAGCCTGACACGCCAGCGGACCAGTCGCCGGTATTGTTGTTGAGCGAAGGGCCGAACATCGACGTGACCAGCAATCCCGATCCCGCCTGACGGCGCATGGCCTCCGCCGTCTCCGACCCGGGCTGCAGCGTCAGATTATGAGGTGAGACGCCCGGCGCGCCGGCCAGCCCGCGGCTGGCGTGGCCTGTGGTCGCCAGACCCAGCTGGCGCGCGCTGGACGTGTTCAACAGCCACGTCGTCAAGACCCCGTCCTCGATGATGGCGGTCTCAACCGTGGCGACGCCCTCGTCGTCAAACGGACTGGAGCCCAGGCCGCGCAGACGCAGGGGCTCGTCCATGATGGAAACATCCGTCGTGAAGAGGCGCTGACCCAGCCGATCCTTCAGAAAGGACACACCGCGCGCCACAGCCGGGCCGGAAATGGCCCCGATCAGCGGCCCGAGCAGGGAGACGGCGATGCGGTTTTCGAAAATGACCGGCGCCGTGCAGCTATCGATCTTGCGCGGCGCAAGGCGCGCCACGGCCCGCTGCCCGGCCTCAGCGCCAATTGACGCCGCCGTGGGCAGGTCGCTCAGCCAGCGCTGGGTTCGGCCTTCACCACCGCGCTCCATGCCGGCGCCCTCGCCTGCGATTACAGAGGCGGACAGGGAAAAGCCCGATGCGCGATGCGCGCCCTCAAATCCGTCGCTGGTGACCATGGCCCAGGCGCCAGTGGACCAGGCGGCGGATCCCCCATCCGAATTGGACACGCCGCGAACCGCCAGAGCCGCGGCTTCTGTTTCGCGCGCGGCCTGCTCAAGCTGGGCCGCGCCAAGTTCGGTGGGATCATAGAGTTCAAGGTCCGGCGCGGCGCCCGCAAACAGACGGTCCCCCGGCGCCAGCCCGGCATATATGTCTTCGGGCGCGAGTCGCGCCATGGCCACGGCCCGCTCCACCAGACGAGCCCGCGCACCGGGCGAGATGTCGGAACCCGACACCACCGCCTGGGATTTGCCGACAAACACCCGAAGGCCCAGATCGCGCGACTCTTCGCGCTCCACATCCTCCAGACGGTCCTGACGCACGCTGACCGACAGGGCGGCGCGTTGCGCGCCGACGGCTTCCGCGCTATCAGCCCCCGCCTTCAGCGCCGCCTCGACAACCTCGTGCAGCAGGGCGATGTCCATGAGCCGGTTTCCATTCCTAAAGACGTCCAGAGGGGCTTATGGCTGATCCGGCCGCCCTCCCGCAAGCAAGCCGTTCGCCCAGATGACTTGCAGACCCGGCGCAGCCCCTCTAATCCCGCCCCATGGACAGTCAAAAGCCGCTTCTGGTGTTGGGCGCCTCCAGTCTGATTGGTCAGGCCTTGGATGCGACGCGTCCAGACCTGCATCTGGTCCGCCTGACGCGTATGGCTGATCGCGGCCCAGACTGGATTCAGGCTGACCTGTCCAATCCGGAACTGGCGGATCAACTGGCGAGTTCGGAGATTCCCCGCTGCGACACCGCCCTTGGCCTGGCCCCCATCTGGGTCGTTGCGCCCGCCATTGAGGCGCTGGCCCGGTCCGGCATTCGGCGAATCGTCGCCTTTTCCTCCACCAGCCGCTGGACCAAGATCGATTCGCCAGACACCTCAGAGCGGGACGTCGCCGCTCGGCTCGTCGCGGCAGAGGCTGCCTTTGTCAGCGCCTGTCAAACTCACGGCGTGACCTGGACCCTGTTGCGCCCGACCCTGATCTATCTGGAAGGCCGGGACGGCAATGTCAGCCGGCTCGCCAGCCTGATCCGCCGGCTGGGCTTTGCGCCTCTGGCGGGCGGCGGCGGCGGGCGGCGCCAGCCTGTTCACGCCGCAGACCTCGCGCTCGGCGCGCTTGCGGCGCTGGACCATGGAGCGACGCACAACAGGGCCTATGACCTGCCCGGCGGGGAGACCCTGACCTATCGACAGATGGTGACACGCATTTTCGAGGGGATGGGACGGCGACCGCGCATCCTCGCCGTCCCGGGCGGCGTCTGGTCCTTGGCCTTTTTGTTGGCCCGACCCTTCCTGCCAGGCGCCACGGCGGCCATGGGCGTCCGGATGGAGGCTGACCTCATTTTCGACCCCGGGCCCGCCATCGCCGATTTCGGCTGGACGGCCAGAGGCTTCAGGCCGCAGTTTTCGACTCCGGCTCCGCCTCACGCCTGAGCCGCACCGCCAGGTCCGTGGCGAAAACGCCTGCGCCGATCCAGATGAGTGCAAAGGACAGGATCCGCACCGTGGTGAGCCTCTCCCCCAGCAACAACCCACAGCCAAATTGCAGGGTGGGCGTAATGAATTGGGTGAAGCCCACCACGCTGAACGGCAATCGACGCACGGCAAAGGCAAACAGCACCAGAGGCGCCACAGTGACCGGACCGCCAGCCATCAGGAGCAGGCTCACATCCCAGCTGTGGCCGAACCGCAACCCGCCGTGTCCCTGCAGCCAGCTCAGGCCCGTGATCGCCAGGGGACTCAGAATCACGCATTCAGCCAAAAGGCCGGTCTGGGCGTCAGCATCGACCTGCCGACGCACCACGCCATAAATCGAAAAACTGCCCGCCAGGACTAACGGAATCCACGGATTGGCGCCGACGCTGAAGGCCTGGATCGCCACGCCCGCCGCAGCCAGGGCGAATGCAGCATAACCCGCGCGGGTGATCTTCTCGCGAAACAGCACCGCTCCAAGCGCGGCGTTGATCAAGGGATTGATGTAATAGCCAAGACTGGCCGAAAGGGTCTGGCCTGCATTCACCGCCCAGACATAGACCATCCAGTTCAGGGCGATGAAGATGGCGGACACGGTCAGCAGCAACACCACCCGGGGCTGACGAACCAGCCCAGCCAGGGCGGGCAACCGCCCGGTCCCCGCCACCAGCGCCAGGGCGACGGGAATCGAAAACCCCATTCGCCAACCGACGATTTCCCACGCCGATGCGCCCTGTTGAGCCATGGCGTGGAACAGCAGCGGAAAGACGCCCCACATCACATAACAGATCAAGGCAGCGCCCAAACCCGCGCGGTCCAGCGCCGGTGCGGCGTCACGGGGTTCAACGAGCGCCGTCATGTCTCGTCCGGCCGGTCGGCGATATAGTCGGCAGAGCGCATTTCCTGAAGGCGACTCACTGTTCGCTCGAACTCAAAGGCGCCGTCGCCGGAAGCATAAAGCGCCTCAGCCTCCACCTCCGCCAGAAGCACGAGCTTGGCCCGGGCCTCATAGAGCGCATCGACCAGGGTGACGAATCGCACCGCCTCGTTGCGCTTCGCCGGCCCCAGACGCGGCATCTGCTCAACGAACACGGTGTGGAAGCGCTCGGCGATCGCCAGATAGTCCTGCGGGCCAAGCGCCAGACCGCAAAGACTGTTGAAATGGCTTCGCAGCCGCCCGCCCACCGCGCGCGGAAAGGTCAATTGGCGTCCCAGCACCTCGACCGTGGCGCCGGTCTCCACATCGCCATCCAGCATTTCGGTCCAGAGCGCATCAAAGGCGGCTTCCGTCTCCGGCGTCACGGGTGAAAAGAAGACGCGACGCCCCGCCAGCCTGTCCAGCCGGAAATCCTTTGGCCCGGAGACCTTCACCTGATTCATCTTCTGTTTCAAAAGGGCGATGAAGGGCAGGAAGAGCTGGCGATTCAGGCCGTCCTGATAGAGTTCGTCCGGCGCGCGGTTGGAGGTCGCCACCACCACCACGCCGCGCTCGAACAGCGCTTCGAACAGACGCCCAAGGATCATGGCGTCGGCTATGTCCTTCACCTGAAACTCGTCAAAGCAGAGAAGGCGGGTTTTATCCGCGATCAGGGCGGCTGTCGGCGCGATCGGATCATCGCCCCGGTTCTGGCCGAAACGCGCCTTGCGTTGGACAGCATCGCCCTTGCGCCAGGCGTCGATATCGGCATGGACCTCAGCCATGAAGGCGTGGAAATGGGCCCGACGCTTTTTCGGCGTCGGGGCATTATCGAAGAACAGGTCCATCAGCATGGACTTGCCCCGCCCTACCGGGCCGTACAGATACACGCCCCTGGGCGAGGGCTTGCGCTTGAAAAAGGGCAGGACGATGCTCGGCTCACCCCAGGCGTTAAGTTCCCCCTCCAGCATGGCGAGCGCCTCCACGGCGCGCGCCTGGGCGCCGTCCGGCGTGATCTCGCCCGAAGAAAGGCGCGTCTGATAGGCTGAGCGAATCGTCATGTCCAGGATGCTGCTGCGTCGCTATTCGCCGCGAATGCGGTCTGGCGGCCTGATCGCTCAGCCCGTAAAGGCGCATTGCCACAGGATCAACACCTGCGCCCCCTTTTTTCGCGCGGGAAATCCGCTAATCTCACCAGCCCTTTGCGACCCTGTGCAGGCGCGGCGCTTCGATTCGCCATCCCTGCCGGATAAACTGGACGGCCACATGAAGCTCACCATCGAGCGCGCCGCGCTCCTCAAAGCGCTTGGACACGTGCAGAGCGTCGTGGAGCGTCGCAACACCATTCCGATTCTGTCCAATGTCCTGCTGTCAGCGGATCGCAAGGGCGTGTCCTTCTCGGCCACCGACCTCGACATGGAGATCGTGGACGAAACGGCCGCCGACGTCGCCACGACCGGACAGATCACGGCCCCGGCCCACACCCTCTATGAGATTGTGCGCAAGCTGCCGGACGGCGCCGAGGTGGAGCTGAAATTCAATGGAGAGGACCCGCGCCTGTCCATCCAGGCCGGACGCTCCAAGTTCAACCTGCCCGTTCTGCCCGCCGGAGATTTCCCGGTCATGTCGTCCGACACCCTGTCCTCGCGCATCAGCCTGGACGCCGATGCTCTGGCCCGGCTGATCGACAAGACCCGCTTCGCGATCTCCACCGAAGAGACGCGTTACTATCTGAACGGCCTTTATGTGCACACCGTGATGGACAACGGGGAAGCCAAGTTGCGCGCCGTGGCGACAGACGGCCACCGTCTGGCCCTGGCTGAAATGCCGGCTCCGGAAGGCTCGGTCGGCGCACCCGGGGTGATCATTCCGCGCAAGACCATCCAGGAAGCGCGACGTCTTCTGGAGGACGCCGGAGAAACGGTGGAGCTGCAGGTCTCGCCTGCCAAGGTTCGGTTCGCCTTTGGGCGTGCGGCCCTGACCTCCAAGGTGATTGACGGCGCCTTCCCTGACTATTTGCGGGTGATCCCGAAGGACAATTCACGCATCGTGCGGCTGGACAACAAGCTGTTCGAGCAGGCGGTCGACCGGGTGGCGACCATTTCGGCGGAAAAGTCCCGCTCCGTGAAGCTGGCGATCGAGCCTGGCCGCCTCACCCTGACCGTGCGGAACATGGAGGCGGGTCAGGCCGTGGAAGAGCTCGAAATAGAATATGACGGGGAGCCGTTCGAGATCGGCTTCAACGCCCGCTATCTGCTGGACGTCTGCGGCCAGATCCAGGGCAGCGTCGTGGAAATGCGCTTCGCCGACCCGGCCTCGCCGACCCTGGTGATCGACCCGACCGATTCCGGCGTGCAATATGTGCTGATGCCGCTGCGCGTCTAGCCCCGTGCGGCATCCGGTTTAGCGCTTGAAACATATGCTGCAAAAAGAACGGGCCCGAGTGATCGGGCCCGTTTCGCTTCTTGGGGCTAAGGTCCGGCGGCCTGCTGTGGCCCGTCGGCTTCGGAAAATCTCCAAAGGCGACCGACGCATTTCTAGACAAGCGGCGTTCGCCGCCTGCGCCCTTCAGCTATTCAGAACGACGGCGCGATGAAGGCGATGGCCGCGACCGGGAGGGCCGCAAGCAAAACTACCAGAACAGAGTCGCCGAACTTGTCAGCCCAGTTTGCAAAATTGGTCATATCTTATCTCCTGTTGCCAATACCGTTAACGAAGATTACCTGACGATCAGGATTAACCCCACGAACACACATTTGTGGGTAGTTGATGCCCCGTAAACGGACAATGGCGATATAGGTATTGCGCATGAGAGATGCAAATTAAATTGTTGCAATGCAACATGGGCCGGAATCGACTGCGGCCGGAACGCAACAGCCTCTCGCCTTTGCCAATTCGACCCGCTTAAAGAAGAAGCCATGTCGCGCGCGTCGATTCTCCAGCTCAGCCTGACCGACTTCCGGTCCTACGCCAGCGCCCGGCTGGACTGTACGGGCGGGGTGGTCTTTCTGTTCGGCCCCAATGGCGCGGGCAAGACCAACCTTCTGGAAGCCATGTCATGGCTTGCGCCGGGGCGTGGGCTGCGGGGCGCCGCAGCGGCCGACGCCGGACGACGCATGCCTGGCGAGACCATCGCCAGACCCTGGGCCGTGTCCGCCCTTGTCGCGGACCAGGACGACGGCGTGCGGATAGGCACAGGGGTAGAAACCCCGGGCGGACGTCGGCTGGTGCGCGTCGACGGTCAGCCCGCCCAGCCGGGCAGGCTGGCCCAGGCTGTGCGTCTGGTCTGGCTGACGCCGGCCCATGACCGACTGTTTGTCGAAGGCGCGGGCGAGCGCCGCCGTTTTCTGGACCGTCTGGTCTTCGCCGATCAGCCCCATCACGCCCAGCACGTCACCCAGTATGAGCGCGCCATTCGCGAACGGATGCGCCTGTTGACCTCTGACAGCTCCGCCGACCCGGCATGGCTGGAAGGGCTGGAGATTCAGGCGGCGGAGGCGGGCGTGCGCATGGCCTTCTCCCGGGCCAGAACCGTGGCCGCTCTGTCGGCTGAAATCGCCAGCCGCACCGACCGCCCCTTCCCCGCCGCCCGCCTGTCCCTGACCGGTCCCGCCGAACAGGCGGCGGGCGACGACGCCCCGATGGAGGAGGTCGAGGCGGCGCTGCGCCTGGCCCTTTTTCGCAGCCGCGCCCGCGACGCCGCCGCCGGTCGCGCCCTGTCAGGCCCGCACCGGACCGATCTGGCGGTCATTCATGTGGAAAAGGACCGCCCGGCCGCGGACTGCTCGACGGGCGAGCAAAAGGCCCTGCTGCTCAATCTCGTGCTGGCCCAGGCGGCGCGACTGGCGCGCGATCCGGATGCGCCTGCGCCGATCCTGTTGCTGGACGAGGTGGCCGCCCATCTGGACGTCAATCGCCGCGCCGCCCTGTTCGAGGAGCTGACCGCCCTTGGCCTGCAGGCCTTTCTCACAGGCACGGACCGCGCCCTGTTCGAAGGCCTGAACCGCGCCCAGGGCCTGCATGTGGAAAATGGCGCGCTCAGCCCCGCCTGATCAAGCGGACGGATAGGCCGCCCAGGCCTCCACCTCGACCAGCCCGCCCAGCGCCAGACCACTGGCGCCAAAGGCGCTGCGGGTGGGCAGATGGTCCGGATCGAAAAACTCCAGATAGACCTGATTGAATTCCGCCCACTGCGTCATGTCGGCCAGCATGACCGTGCATTTGAACACGTCGCGCAGGGTCAGGCCGTGCGCCTCGACCACCGAACGGATATTGTTCATCGTCTGACGGGCCTGGGCCTCCATCCCTCCCGGCGCAAGATCGATCCCGCCCGGAAGCGTACCCATCTGGCCCGACAGATACAGGATGTCGCCAACGCGGCGCGCCAGTGCGAAGGGCAGCTTGTGGCCGCTCGGAAGGGTGGTCATGGAAGCAAATCCGGGTCTGGAGCCTGAGCGGTGGCGGCCGTCGCCCCCAGGGGTCAGCCTGCCTTGGAAGTCGCCGCCCGTCCATCATCACAAGGCGTGATATTTCCAGCGTTTCAGCCTATAAGGAAACTGATTTGCCGCACGCTGAATCTGCGCGCGCGCAGCTGACCATTGCACGACTCCCCTGGGACCCTTGATGACCGAAGCTGAAGATATCGCGCCTGAGCCCAACGCCTCTGATTACGGCGCCGATTCCATCCGAGTTCTGAAGGGTCTGGACGCTGTTCGCAAACGTCCGGGCATGTATATTGGCGACACGGACGACGGCTCTGGTCTGCACCACATGGTCTATGAGGTGGTGGACAACGCCATCGACGAAGTGCTGGCGGGCTGGGCGACCAAGGTCGAGGTCATCCTCAATCCCGATGGATCGGCCACCGTGACGGATGACGGTCGCGGCATTCCCACCGATATTCACACCGAGGAAGGCGTTTCCGCCGCCGAGGTGATCATGACCCAGCTCCATGCGGGCGGCAAGTTCGACCAGAACAGCTACAAGGTTTCCGGCGGCCTGCACGGGGTAGGCGTGTCGGTCGTGAACGCCCTGTCCGACTGGCTGGACCTGAAGATCTGGCGCGAGGCCAAGGTTCATGAGATGCGGTTCCAGCGCGGCGACGCCGTATCCTCGCTGACGGTCACCGGCGTGGCCCCCCTGCGCGACAATGGGGAGCCGCTGTCTGGCACCAGCGTCACCTTCTTTCCATCGCTCGAGACCTTCTCCGCGATCGAATTCGATCGCAAGACCCTGGAACATCGCCTGCGGGAGCTGGCCTTTCTCAATTCAGGCGTGACCATCTATTTCCGCGACCTTCGCGGGGTCGAACCTTACGAAGAAAAACTGCATTACGAAGGCGGCGTGGAAGCCTTTGTCCGGCATCTGGACAAGTCAAAGTCCCCGGTCATCAGGACCCCGATCGTGGTGCGCGGCCGCAAGGACAAGGTCGAGGTCGATCTGGCCCTGTGGTGGAACGACAGCTACCACGAGACCATGTTGTGCTTCACCAACAACATCCCCCAGCGCGACGGCGGCACCCACCTTGCAGCCTTTCGCGGGGCCCTGACGCGGGTCATCGGCGCCTATGTGGAAAGCTCCGGCGCGGCCAAGCGTGAAAAGGTCAATGTCAGCGGTGAAGACAGCCGCGAAGGCATGACCTGCGTGCTGTCGGTCAAGTTGCCAGATCCGAAATTCTCATCCCAAACCAAGGACAAGCTGGTCTCGTCCGAGGCCCGTCCCGCCGTGGAAGGTCTGGTCCACGAGGCGCTGAGCCAGTGGTTTGAAGAGCATCCCGCCGAAGCCAAGGCCATTGTCAGCAAGATCTGCGAGGCCGCCGCCGCCCGTGAGGCTGCCCGCAAGGCCCGCGAACTGACGCGGCGCAAGTCGGCGCTCGACATCACCTCCCTCCCGGGCAAGCTGGCCGATTGTCAGGAGCGTGATCCCGCCAAGTCCGAACTGTTCATCGTCGAAGGCGATTCCGCCGGCGGCTCGGCCAAGCAGGGGCGCAATCGCGAAAACCAGGCCGTATTGCCCCTGCGCGGCAAGGTGCTGAACGTGGAGCGTGCGCGCTTTGACAAGATGCTCGGCTCAGAACAGATCGGCACCCTGATCACCGCACTGGGCGCCGGTATTGGTCGCGACGACTTCGATATCGAGAAGATCCGCTACCACAAGATCATCATCATGACCGACGCCGATGTCGATGGCGCCCACATCCGCACCCTGCTTCTGACCTTCTTCTATCGCCAGATGCCGCAGGTGATCGAGCGCGGCTATCTCTATATCGCCCAGCCGCCGCTCTATAAGGCGGCCAAGGGCAAGTCCTCGCGCTATCTGAAGGACGACCCGGAAATGGAATCCTTCCTGTTCGAGGAGGGCTCCGACGGCGCCACCCTGCAACTGGCGTCCGGCGAAACACTGGCCGGTGAAGACCTGATCCGGCTGGTCCGCGAGGCCCGATCCGCCCGTGCCGCCATCGAGCGCCTAAGCCAGCGCGCGCCCGCCTTCGCCGTGGAGCAGGCCGCCATCTCCGGTCTGTTCGGCGACGCCCCGGACATCGCCGCCGCCGCCGTGCGCCTCAGCCTCTATGCCGAAGAAGGCGACGGCCAGTGGTCGGGCGAAAAGGCCGCGACGGGCAATCCCGGCGGCTATGTGTTCAGCCGCATCAAGCGCGGGGTGTCGGAGCGTATCGTTCTGGACGACGCCACCCTGCACGCCGCCGATGCACGGCGTCTGGCGGAACGCTCAGCCAGCCTGAAGGACACCTTCTCC
Organism: uncultured Caulobacterales bacterium; assembly: GCA_903858685.1. Taxonomy (GTDB): domain Bacteria; phylum Pseudomonadota; class Alphaproteobacteria; order Caulobacterales; family Caulobacteraceae; genus CAIMFV01. Next base: position 19,510 of record CAIOJR010000126.1, read on the forward strand.
GGCGTCGCCACCTTCCGCCGCAAGGAACAGTCCACCACCGTGCGCGGCCCGCTTGATCTGGTTCAGGCCGTGCTCGACGCCGGTCGCAAGGGCCTCTACATCCAGCGCTACAAGGGACTGGGCGAGATGAACGCCAGCCAGCTGTGGGAAACCACCCTGGACGCCAATGCCCGCACCCTGTTGCAGGTCAAGGTCAACCACGCCGACGACGCAGACGACATGTTCTCCCGCCTCATGGGCGATCTGGTCGAACCCCGCCGCGAATTCATCCAGGAATTCGCACTGGACGCGGCGGTCGACGTGTAGAGGGAAAGCCCGGCGCCAGCTCCTCTATAGCCGCGCGCCGAAGCGCCGCCAAAAAGCCTGCCCCTACTCCTCCCACAGATCCTGGCCGCCGCCCTTGCGGTTCAGCATGCGGGCGGCGCGTTTGGCTATGGCCAGCAGGCGGTCGGTGCGGCCTTCGGCGTCATAGGCCAGTCTGGCGTGGGCCAGACCCTCCAGCATGAAGCGGGCGAGGTCGCGGCTGGCCTGAAACCGGGGACCGCGTCCGGCCTGGACGAGATCGAACAGGTGTTCGCCGACCTGCGCCCGGTCGAAGGCGTCCTGGGCAGGAATGAGCAATAGGCGCAGCGCTTCGTCGGTCCGGGCGGCGGCCTCAAGCTCGGCGAAAGCGATGAAGGGTGGCTGGCCCAGCAGGCGCCAATAGCTGTCAATCGCATGGTCCGTCCGGTCGGCGCCGTGAGGCGCGGAGGTGACTGCATCCTCGAACAGCCGCGCGCGCGCCGCCTGAATATGGTCCACCGCCGCCTCGACCAGACTGTCGCGGCTGGGGAAATGGTAAAGCATGGCGCCGCGCGTCAGACCCGCCTCCTCGGCGATGCGGGGATTGGTGGCGTTGGTGTAGCCGATGATGGTGAACAGCTTCATGGCTGCATCGAGGATGCGCGCGCGCGTTCGGCGCGACTTGGCGCTGTCGGCGGCGAGGCGCGGCGGCGCCTGGGACGCGGCGTCAGAAACAGGCGCGGGCTTATGGGTCATGAGGGCGGGTTTGGATGGCGGGTCTCTTGCGGCTCGGGACGTGCTCAGGCCGCCCCGCGCGACACATGGCACAACGGATCAGGTTCGGCGATGGCGAGATGGGGTTGAAACGCCGATTTCACAAGGGATGGCGCACTTTGAGGCGTCCGGTTTCATCACGTCACACGCCCGTCACCCAATCCGTCTAGCTGCTGGGATCGCCAACCATTGGTCCGAGGGCGGACGAGCCGCGCCGCCTGGGTCTTTCCCGCCGGATCATCAGGACAGGGACGTGCGGGCGCCATGACAGCGATTTCAGCCACTGAGACCGAGAAAGACCCGTCGGACGCGACGACTCACTATCGCACGGTGTTTCTGTCCGACATCCATCTGGGCACAAGGGGCTGTCAGGCCGCCCTGCTGCTCGACTTCATCAGGTCGATGGAGTGCGACACCCTCTATCTGGTGGGCGACATTATCGACGGCTGGAAGATGAAGAGCGGCTGGTACTGGCCGCAGTCGCACAATGATGTGGTGCAGAAGGTGCTGCGCATGGCCCGCAAGGGCGCCCAGGTCATCTATATTCCCGGAAACCACGACGACCGGGTGCGAGACTTCTGCGGCGTGCATTTTGGCGGCGTGATCGTGGCGCGCGACGCCATCTTTGAATCCGCGACTGGCCAGCGCTTTCTGGTCACCCACGGGGACGAGTTCGACGGCGTCATCCATCACGCTAAATGGCTCGCCTTCCTCGGAGATTGGGCCTACAGGGCCTTGCTGAGTTTGAACACTTCATGGAATCTGATCCGTCGCCGGATGGGTTTCGGTTATTGGAGCCTGTCGGCCTTCGTGAAGGTGAAAGTGAAGAACGCGCTGCAGTTCATAGAGAACTTCGAAGCCGCCGTGGCCGACGAGGCTCGCCGACGAGGTGTTGACGGGGTGATCTGCGGCCACATACACAAGGCCGAGATGAGACGTATCGGCGACATCCTCTACATAAATGACGGCGACTGGGTTGAAAGCTGCACAGCCCTGGTCGAGCATGCAGATGGTCGTCTGGAACTGATCGACTGGGCCAGCCGTTCGGGGTTGCGCTCCACAGGGCGCCCCGGCGCCGCCCAGGACAAGATGTCCGCAATGGCGACGGAGGCCGCGCCCGCCTGATGCGCATACTGCTCGCGACTGACGCATGGGACCCACAGGTGAATGGCGTCGTGCGGACCCTGTCCCGCACCGTGGCGGAATGCCGCGCCATGGGCCATGAGGTGGAGGTCGTCTCTCCCGATCAGTTCAAGACCATCCCCATGCCGACCTATCCGGAAATCAGGCTGGCTCTGAACGCCTATGAGCCGATGCAGGAGCGCTTCAAGGCCTTTGAGCCCGAGGCGATCCACATTGCAACAGAGGGCCCTGTGGGGCTGGCTGCGCGCCGAATCTGTCTGGAATGGAAGCTGCCCTTCACCACCAGCTATCACACGCGCTTTCCGGAATATATCTCGGCGCGGTTCCCGGTGCCGACCGCTGTGGGCTATGCCTTCATGCGCTGGTTCCACGGACCGTCCGGCCGGATCATGGTCGCGACGGACAGTTTCCGCAAGGAACTCGAAGACAAGGGGTTTCGCAACCTGTCCCCCTGGTCGCGCGGCGTGGAGACCGAACTGTTCCGCCCCAGAGAGCCGTCCGAGTTTCCAGACGAAATGCGCGATCTGCCGCGCCCGGTATGGCTCAATGTCGGCCGGGTCGCGGTGGAGAAGAATATCGAAGCCTTTCTGGAACTGGACCTGCCGGGCTCCAAGGTGGTTGTGGGCGACGGGCCGTCCCGCACCGAACTGATGGAACGCTATCCGGACGCCGTCTTTCCCGGTGCGCGGTTTGGCGATGAACTGGCGCGCTATTTCGCCGCCGCCGACGTCTTTGTCTTCCCCAGCCTGACCGACACCTTCGGGCTTGTGATTCTGGAGGCCATGGCGACAGGTTCGCCCGTCGCAGCCTATCCGGCGCCGGGCCCCATAGACCTGATCCCGGGCTCCGGCGCCGGCGTTTGCCATGACGACCTGCGCACCGCTTGCCTTGAATCTCTGGGACTGAATCGCGAAGCCGTGCGGGCCTATGCGGAAAAGTTCTCTTGGCGCGCCTGCACCGAGGAGTTCGTCCGCAACCTGCAACCCTATCCGGAAGCGGAAAAGACCCGCTTCTGGCGCCGCCTGCGCCGACTGGCGCGACTGAGACGGCGGCCGCAGTTGAACTAGAGAAGTCGCGTGCGGATGGTCTGGGACAACAGATCGATCAGCGACACTGCGATCACGATCACCAGAATGATGGTCGCCGTCTGGCCGTAGTCGAATGCGCCAAGGCTCTCAAACAGACGCTGGCCGATGCCCCCCGCACCGATCAGGCCCAGAATCGTGGCGGACCGCGCGTTGGACTCAAAGCGATAGAGCCCAAATGACGTCCAGAGCGGCGCCACCTGCGGCGCGACGCCCCAGACAAGCTCCTGCAAGGGATGGGCGCCCACGGCGCGCACGCCTTCGACGGGTTGGGGGTCGATCGCCTCCACGGCTTCAGAGAACAGCTTGCCGAGCACGCCGCCCGTATTGAGCGCAATGGCCAGAACGCCCGCCAGAGGCCCCAAACCCACTGCGAGAACGAACATGGTGCCGATCACCAGATCGGGCACGGCGCGCAAGGCGTCGAGCAACCGCCGCACAGGCTGCTGGACCCAGACCGGCGCCACATTGCGCGACGCCGCCAGACCCAGAGGAATGGCGAAGATCACCGCCAGCGCTGTTCCCCACAGGGCCATTTCCAGCGTCTGGAGCATGTCCATGACGATGCTGCCCGCCTGACTGAAATCAGGATGGGCGAAGCCGCCGATGAAGTTGCGCATATTGTCGGAATGGGCGCCCAGGAGCGTCAGGTCGCCCAGATGCACCGCAGGCGCGCTGATCAGCAACAAGACCGCCAGTCCGCCCCACAGGACCAGGTCGAGCAGACGGGCAGGAAGAGGGCGAACCGGGGGCGGGGGCGCAGAACCGTTCATCAGATCAATGCTCGGCGACCTTGGCCTGTTCCGCCTTCATCTTGCGGATCGGCTCCAGATAGCTGTCCACAGCGCCGTGGAAGCCGGAATATTTCAGATTGACCAGAACCTGACGCTGATGCTCGCCTTCGGCGCCCGGGGCCTTGCCGTAATTGACAAAGAAGTCGCGGATCTTGCGCTTGACCGTCGGATCGAGGTCCTTGCGATAAACGACAGCCGATTCCGGCAGGGGCGGACTTTCCCAGATCACCACCGTCTTGGTTACAGCCTCGCGTGCAGCGGGCGAACCGTCCTTGTAATAGGACATGCCGGTGGAATTGTTGGTGGCCGCGTCCACGACCCCATTGGCCACCGCCATCAGGTTCACCGAATGCTCCGCCGAGCGGACGGTCTTGAAACAGGCTTTCGGATCGATATGTCGCGCATTGAACAGATAGGTCATGGGCGCAAGGGTGCCGGTCGTGGAATTGGGGTCGCCCAGACCGAAGTTCAGGGTCTTGTCGCATTTCAACAGCTTGGCGAGCGTCAGGCCCGAGCCCTTTCTGGCCAGGATGAGGGAGGTGTAATAGTCGCGCCCCTTGTCATCCACCGTCCGGGCGAAGACCTCGGCGCCGGCTCGGTCCACAGCCTCGACCGCGGGCAGGGCTGAAAACCAGCCCACCTCGGTCTGTTTGGCGCCCATGGCCTGAACCAGCAGACCATAATTGGCGGAGAAGAATGGCTGCACCTCATATCCGGTCGCGCGGGCCAGATCCTCAAGCACGGGTTGCCAGTATTTGCGCACCTCGGACTGGCTGTCGGCGGACAGCAGGGAGAAGCGCAACACGACCTTTGCCCCGGACGATTGGGCGGACGCCGGTGCGACGGCGGCCAGGCCTAACAGGGCGGCGGCGATGAACGAGCGGCGGAGCAGTCTGGACATGGGCTCTGACCTTGTGAGACCTAAGCTGAAACCGGAGCGCCGAACACGGCGGGCGCCGCATCCTGATATTCAGCGCCATAGATGGAGCGAAGCCGTTCCGGGTCGAGCCCGTCAGGCGGACCGTCATAAACAATCCGCCCGGCGCTGAGCGCGACGATGCGGCGACAATAATGTTTGGCTATATCGATCTGGTGAAGCGTGACGACCACCGCAGCCCCGTCCTCGCGATTGATGTCGGCCAGCGCCTCCATCACCCGGCGCGCAGAGGCCGGATCCAGCGAGGCGACGGGCTCGTCCGCCAGAATGATCTCGGCCTGTTGCACCAGGGCGCGGGCGATGGCGCCGCGCTGCTGCTGGCCGCCGGAAAGATTGGCGGCGCGCTGACCCGCCTGCTCGGCGATCCCGACCCGGTGCAGCGCGTGCATGGCGAGCGACCTGTCCGCATGGGACCACAGGCCAAACAGGCCGCGCCAGAAGCCGATCCGCCCCAGACGCCCGATCATCACATTGGAAAAGAGCGTCAACCGCCCGACCAGATTGAACTTCTGGAAGATGAAGCCGATCCGCGCCCGCACCGCCCGCGCCTGGGGCGCAACCTTCCCGCCGGTCTGCACAAGCAGGCCCAAGGCCTCGACCCGGCCCGGACCCGCATCCAGCGCAACCAGTCCGACCAGGGCCCGCAACAGGGTCGATTTGCCAGAGCCGGATGGGCCGATCAAAGCTGTCATCTCGCCCCGCTCGACCCGCAGAGAAACATCATTCAGCGCCTTGGTCTGACCAAAGGTGCGGCTCGCGCCTGTCACAATGAAAGCAGCCGATTCAGCCATACGAATCTGGAGGTCCCGAGATCTGACGTGTTCCTTCCTATCTAGGGCCAAGTTTGCGTCAGCGCGATGAAAAATGCCTTTGACATTGTCTCTCATTTTCCCTATCTCGCGCGCTCCGGCGGACCCGAAGTCCACAAATGCGCTGCTAACGCCGGTCTGGGTTAACTTTCCACAGGGGGTTACGTGAATTGCGCACGTACCATAAGCCCCTGGACCTGGTCCGTGAGCGGTCTCCGGAACGTCCGGTCGCACTTGTGCGCCCCGACATCCTGGCCGTAGCGGCGCACTGGTTCCAGGCTCATTTCAAGGGCGACGTTCTTTACGCCGTCAAGGCCAATCCCTCCGACTGGGTCATCGAGACCCTGCACGGCGCGGGTCTGCGCTCCTATGATGTCGCCTCGATCCCGGAGATCGAGCTCGTCCTCAGGCACGCGCCCCAGGCAAAGCTGGCCTTCATGCACCCGGTCAAAAGCCGGGCGGCGATTACGCGCGCCTATTTCGACTACGGCGTGCGCACCTTCGCGCTGGATTGTCAGGAAGAACTGGCCAAGATTCTCGACGCCACGGGCAATGCCCGCGACCTCAATCTGATCGTCCGTCTGGGCGTGCAGACAGACGGCGCGGCCTACTCCCTTTCGGGCAAGTTCGGCGTGCCAATGGATCAGGCGCCGGAGCTGCTTTTGGCCACGCGACGCGCCACGGAAGAGTTGATGGGCGTCTCGTTCCATGTCGGTTCGCAATGCATGCGTCCGACCGCCTATCAGGCAGCCATGGCCCAGGCCTCTCGCGCCCTGGTGCGGGCCGGCGTCTTTGCCGACATCGTGGATGTGGGCGGCGGTTTTCCGTCGATCTATCCCGGCATGATTCCGCCGGATCTGGCCGACTATATGAATTCCGTTCATCGCGGCTTTGACGAGATGAAGGTGCATGAGACGACCGAACTGTGGTGCGAGCCAGGCCGCGCCCTTGTGGCCGAAGCCTCGTCGCTGCTGTTGAAGGTCGAGTTGCGCAAGGGCGACGCCCTTTATCTGAATGACGGCTCCTACGGCTCCATGTTCGACGCCACCCATTTCAAGTGGCCCTTTCCGGTCAAACTGGTCCGTGACGGCGTCGCCAGCAGTGAGCTGAAGCCCTTCCGATTCTATGGTCCGACCTGCGACTCGATCGACGCCATGCCCGGTCCCTACTGGCTGCCCGAAGATGTTCGTGAAGGCGACTATCTGGAAATTGGCCAGATGGGCGCCTATGGCGTGGCCATGGCGACGCGCTTCAACGGCTATGGCGACACCGAACTTGAACGGGTCGGCGATGGCCCCATGGCGTCGATGTTCGGCCTCGCGCCGCGCTCAATCCCGGTGCCCCGCACCGAGGACGACGAGGCCCGCAAGATCGTGCGCTTCTCTCGTCCCAAGGGCGCGGCTGGAAAAAAACGTCGCAAGAAGTAGATAGAAGGCCCAACTGACGTTGATCCCGCTCCCGCCGGTTGCTCCGTCCCGGCGGGGGCCTTGTATTTGGACGGGTGTTTAAACCATGGGAAACCAGAGCGATGAACGCACCCAACCCCAATACCAAGGCCCAGCTTCTATCCACCACGGTTGAGCATGTGGACATGACGGCCTATGACGCCCGCCCTGTCATCGACGCCATGCGCAAGATGAGCTTCACCAGCCGCGACACGGCCCGTGCGGCCGACATCTTTTCCATGGCGATCGAGGACAAGGACTGCTCGCCCTGGCTCGTTCTGGCGGGCTCCACCTCGGCGGGCGGCTGCATGCACGTCTACCGGGACATGGTGAAATTCGGCATGATCGATGTGGTGGTCGCCACGGGCGCCTCGATCGTCGACATGGACTTCTTCGAAGCGCTGGGCTTCAAGCACTATCAGGCCCAGAGCCAGGTGGACGACCGCGACCTGCGCGCCAACTATATTGACCGCATCTACGACACCTATATCGACGAGGAAGAGCTCCAGAACTGCGACCACACCATCTACGAGATCGCCGAGAGCCTGGAGC
>CAIOJR010000127.1 GCA_903858685.1 uncultured Caulobacterales bacterium
ACCCTGATGGCCCAGCAGAAGCCGAAAATCCGTCCACCACACACCTCCCATATCTTGTTTTTATGGGACAGAGCCTAAGCCCGGCGCGGCCATCTTGGGAAGGGCTGTTCTTGGGCGCAGGCAGGGCTCGGCGGCGCCAGACAGCCCTTACGGCTTGCGCTTCTTGGAGAAGGGCGGCTTGTCTCCGCCGCCCTTGCCGCCGGTTTTGCCAGCGAAGGGCTTGCCCGCAAAGGGTTTGCCGCCCTTGCCCGCATAGGGCTTGTCGGCGCGCGGCCCGTCGGTGCGCACGGCGTCGGTTCGAGGGCCGTCAAAGCGGGGCTTTTCGGCTCGGGGCTTGTCATAGGGTGGCCGATCCGACGGCGGGGCGTCTCCGCGCGGCTTGTCGTAACGCGGTTTGTCGAACTTGGGCTTATCGAACTTGGGCTTATCGAACTTCGGCTTTTCGTAGGGGGGGCGGTCGCCATAGGCCACGGGCTCTGCGGGGCGTTCGTCGCGCGGTCTGTCCTCGCGCGGCTTGTCATAGCGGGGACGTTCAGTCCGCTCAGGGCGCGGCGCGCGTTCGGCGCGTTCCGGCGCCGGGCCGTCCACAGATGGGTTCCAGTCACGCTCGCCGGAAATGGCGCGATGTCGGCTGGACGAGACGCTGCGGTCGCGCGGCGGCGGCGGGGCGTCGTCATCAAGGCGCGTGATGCGTCCGCCGTCGGCTTCGCCCTTGCTGGCGGCCGCTTCAAAGCGTTCGACCACCTCTGCCACGATCTGGAAGCGGGTCTCGCGTTCAAAGATGCGGATGGCGCCGATGTCGCGCTTGGTCAGGTGACCGCGACGGCACAGAAGCGGCAGCAACCAGCGCGCCTCCGCGTTCTTGTTGCGGCCCAGATTGATTGTGAACCAGACCGCGTCTTCAAAACCGGGGCGAGGGGCCTCGACGCGCTCCTCGAAACGGTCGCCGCCGCGCTCAAAGCCGCGCTCAGGCCTGCGCCCACGATCCTGGTCGCCCATATAGGGGCGGGGCTCCGGCTCCGAATCCGACAGGTCCTCGGGCGCGGGCATACGGGTGCGGGCCAGACGCACATAGGCGGCGGCGATATCTTCCGCCGTGCGGCTGTCCATCAGGGCGCGCGCGACGACCAGATCGTCTTCGGCGGCCTCCGTCGCGGGCAGGACGTCCTCGATCAGGCGGCTCTGGTCCCTGGCGCGGATGTCCTCGGCCGTGGGAGGGGATTCCCACTTGGCCTCGATCTTGGCGCCCTTGAGCAGCACATCCAGGCGGCGGCGCTTGGGATGGGGCACGAGGATGACGCAGACGCCCTTGCGTCCGGCCCGGCCGGTGCGGCCAGAGCGGTGCTGCAGCGTCTCTCGGTTGGTCGGCAGGTCGGCGTGGATCACCAGATCAAGGTCAGGAATGTCGATGCCGCGCGCCGCGACGTCCGTGGCGACGCAAACCCGGGCGCGACGGTCACGCAGCGCCTGCAGGGCGTGGGTCCGCTCGTTCTGGGTCAGCTCGCCCGACAGGGCGACCACATTGAAGCCGCGCTCCACCAGATTGGCGTGCAGCTTGCGCACCCCCTCGCGCGTGGCGCAGAAGATGATGGCGGCGCCGGACTCGAAGTAGCGCAGCACATTGACAGTCGCCAGCTCCACCTCGCTGGGCGCGACGCGGATCGCGCGGTAGTCGATATCGCTATGGGCGGTGTCGCCGCCGCCGACCACCAGCCGCAGGGCGTTCTTGGTATAGCTGGTCGCCAGGGCCAGGATCGGCTTGGGCAGGGTCGCCGAGAACAGCAGGGTGCGCCGGTCGGACGGCGTGGCGTCGAGTATCTCTTCAAGTTCTTCCTTGAAGCCCAGGTCCAGCATCTCGTCGGCTTCGTCGAGAATGACAGCGCCGAGCTGGTCGAGCTGAAGCTGCCCACGCTCGAGGTGGTCGCGCAAACGGCCAGGCGTGCCGACCACGATCTGACAGCCCTGTTCCAGCGCACGACGCTCTGCGCGCGGATCCATGCCGCCGACGCAGGAGACAACCTTGGCGCCGGCGTAGAGCCATTGCAGTTCCCTCTGCACCTGCATGGCCAGTTCGCGCGTCGGCGCTATGACCAGAGCGGACGGGGCGGTGGCCGGGGCGAGCGAGCCGTCCACCGCGAGCAGGGTCTCTGCGAGGACGAGGCCATAGGCCACGGTCTTGCCAGAGCCGGTCTTGGCGGACACCAGAAGGTCGCGCCCGGAGCACTGGGGCTCCAGCACGGCGAGCTGGACGGGTGTGAGGGTCGCGTAACCGCGATCGGAGAGCGCCTTGGCGAGCGCCGGGTCAATATTGGGGGAGGACATGAGCTGCGTTTACGCGAAAATACGGCCAGCGGATAGGCGCCGCGTTGCAACATGCTGGAATAGCGAAAAAACTGCGTCTTTCAGACACGATGTGACGCCTTGCAACGTGCTTAATACTGATTAACCCGGCAGCTTTTGTATATCTTAGCGCTGTTCCGGTGTGATGGATCGGGGCGATACTACGGAGGCGGCGATGGAAAACAGCGCCGGGCGTCGTATCATCGGCGTCCTGATGTCAGTCGGTAGTTTTTATTTGCTCAGAAACAGCAATGGCGAGCCTTTGGTCGCCAGACTCTCTGAGCTGTTTGTGCTTCTGGCCGGTCTGCTTATGGCCGTGGGTGCACGATCGACCGCCTAGAGCGCTTTCAACAGCGCGACCGCATCAAGGTCCTGTACAAGCGTCGCGCCGCTTTCCAGCATCTGGAAGAACATGTCGTCGCCGCGGGCAGTGCGCTCCACCACCATGGAGGCGCAAAAGCCCATATTGAACAGGGCGAAACTGTTGCGGGCATAGTCGCGCCACAGATCGTCGAAGCTGTATCCAGACACGCCCAGAGAGACGAGCCGGTCGTGATAGTCCCGCAACAGGGGGCGCTCGTGGGCGCGGCGTTCATCCGGGGTCACGGCGCCCGCCAAAAAATAGGATACATCGCCGGTGCAGCAGCCAAGCCCCAGGGACTGCCAGTCGACCACTGTGATCGGGCGACCGCCGAGGGATGTGCCAAACATCATGTTGTCTGGCCGAAAATCCATATGGATCAGGCATTTGGGGCCAGAATAGCCGTGCCGGAACTTGGCGTAGTGAGCGACGACGGCCTCGCCGATGGGAAGGCAGTCCGGTTTGACCCGATCGCCATAGCGATCCAGAAAGCCGCGCCACAGCTGGCCGACCACATCCTGCTCAACCGACTTGGGCGCGCTTTGGGTGTCTGTGATCCAGGCCAGTTCGTCGATCATGGGATCGGCCCAATGCGAGGCGTGCAGCTTTGCGGCTTCGGCCAGGGCCAGCGCCGCCTGATCCACCGAGACGCCGCGGGTCTGGTCGCCGGCCACGGCGGGCGCCAGATCCTCCATGATCAGCACGAAGTCACAGCTCGTTTCGTCCACATCCGCGTGCAGACAGTGCGGCGTCGCGATCAGGGCGCTGGACTGCAGATGGCGATAGAAGTTCACCTCCCGCACATAGTTGCCGTAATTGACCCCCGCAGAACGGCTGACCGGATCGGAAGCCGGGAACTTGCCGACCACAGAGGCGGGGCCGCCGTCGGGACCGTCCCGATAGGTGAGGCTGAAACGGTAGCTTTCGCCGACCTGACCCGTACCCACCCGTTTGGCCGACAGGTCGCTCACGACCCTGTCGAACCCCGCTTGTCGCAGGACCCGGGTCATCCAGTCCGGCGTGATGGCCGAGGGCGGCAGGATGGGGATGCCCACGCCATCACGCGTCTGATGTCTGTCGCCCATGACCTCCACCCGTCTTCTTCAACCTATTCTTGCGGCCAGACTAACCCGGACGGGGCGTGATCCGTCCAGAAAAATGATCTGGCCACAGACGGGCGGGGTAACGCTCTAACCGTGTTCGCTGGCGAAGGCGGCGGCCGCGCCGAACAGGCCCGGCTGCGGGTGCGTAATCAGCTTGACCGGCATGTCCGTCATCAGATGCTCGAACCGGCCCTTGGCGCAGAAGCGTTGAGAAAAGCCTGACCGGGGCAGCTGATCTGCGATGCGCAGGCCAAGCCCGCCCGCAATGACGACGGCTTTCGCGCCCTGAGCCAGAGCGATATCGCCCGCCACCGCGCCGAGGCTGAGACAGAAGCGGTCAAAGGCGGCCACAGCCAGACTATCCTCGCCCGCCAGCGCGGTCTGCCACAGGGTCTTGTCGTCTATGGCGGGGATGCTGCGGCCCTCAATGGCGGCGAGCGAGGTGTAGATGTTGGACAGACCCGGTCCGGCCACCACCCGCTCGACCGAAACGCGGCGGTAGCTTTGGCGAAGGCGCGCCAGAATGGCGTCTTCCAGCGCATCAAGCGGGGCATAGTCGATGTGGCCGCCCTCGGTCTCCACGACAATGGCGCCCTTGGCGGTCCGCACCAGCATGGCCACGCCAAGACCGGTTCCGGGGCCGACAATGCTGATGACGCCGGCCGATGGCAAACCGCGTTCCGGCCCGCATAGGTGTTGAAAGTGCGTCCCTTCCAGCTGGGCGACCGCATGACCCACGGCGCCAAAATCGTTGATCAGGGAATAGCGATCGACATTCAACTTTTCACAGATCATGGAGGGCCGGATAACCCACGGATTATTGGTCATGTGCAGGACTTCGCCAGACACCGGGCAGGCGACCGCAATCCCCGCTGCGCGGGGCAGGGGGCGCCCCACGGACCCGGCAAAGGCTTCCCACGCCGTTTGCAGGCTGGCGTGCTCAGCCGCCTTGAGAACCGTCTCGTGAGATAGTTCGACGACGTTGCGGCCATCGATTTTCGCCAGCGCGAAGCGCGCATGGGTTCCACCGATATCGACCGCTACAATCTCCGTCATATATTCCTCCAGCCCACGTCGTTCAGTCTTGGCGATTCACCTTCGTCTAGCCGAAAGATGGCGCCTTCAGCCAACCGAAACTTTGATTCTCTTCGAACATCGGCAATGTATGTTAGCGGTAACGTTCAGGTGATCACGTCGGGCGCGGTGCGGCCGGTGCGCGCGGTGATCTGGGCGATCTGGTCAGCGGCGTTGACCAGATCGCCCAGGGCGTCGGCCACTTCGCGCCCCAGATCGCCGGACGCAGGTTCATAGCGCTCGATATAGACCCGCAACGTCGCGCCGACCGTGCCCGTGCCGGACAGGCGCAAGACGATGCGAGAGCCGCCCTGAAACAGGATGCGCACGCCCTGGGCCCGGCTGATCGAGGCGTCGATCGGATCGACATAGGTGAAGTCGTCCGCCGTCTCCACCACCAGTTCGCCGAAACTCTGGCCCGGCAGGGTGGACAGGCTGGCGCGCACCCCCGCCATCAGGGCGTCGGCGCTGGCTGAATCGATGCCTTCATAGTCGTGGCGGGCATAGTAGTTGCGTCCATATTGGCGCCAGTGGTCATGCACCAGGTCATCGACGCTGATCCGTCGGACGGCCAGAATGTTCATCCACAGGAGCACAGCCCACAGGCCGTCCTTTTCCCGGACATGGTCAGATCCTGTGCCTGCGCTTTCCTCGCCGCAGATGGTGCAGCGGCCCGCATCGAGCAGATTGCCGAAGAACTTCCAGCCGGTCGGGGTCTCGAACACCGGCACGCCCAGCGCCTTGGCCACATGATCGACAGCCGCGCTGGTCGGCATGGAGCGGGCGATGCCGGTCAGGCCGCGCGCATAGCCCGGCGCCTGATGAGCGTTCGCGGCGAGAATGGCCAGCGAGTCAGACGGGGTGACGAAACGCCCCTTGCCGATGATGAGGTTGCGGTCGCCGTCGCCATCCGAGGCCGCGCCGAAATCGGGGGCGTCCGGCGCCATCAGCCGGTCGTACAGGTCCTTGGCGTGGACGAGATTGGGGTCGGGGTGGTGACCGCCGAAATCTTCCAGCGGCTCGCCGTTCATCACCGTTCCCGCTGGAAAGCCCAGCCGCTTTTCAAAGATTTCGCGGGCATAGGGGCCGGTCACCGCGCTCATGGCGTCAAAGATCATGGTGAAACCGGCAGTGCGATAGTCGCGGATGGCCTGAAAGTCGAACAGGGTCTCCATCAGATCAGCATAGGCGCTGACCGGATCGACGATTTCCACGACCAGATCGCCAATTTTCGTCTCGCCGAGCCTGTCCAGATCAATATCGACCGCCTCGACGGTGAGGTAGCGGGTGATGGCGAGGGTGTGGGCATAGACGGCCTCGGTCACGCTTTCCGGCGCGGGGCCGCCGTTCGAGACGTTGTATTTGATGCCGAAATCTTCGTCCGGCCCGCCGGGATTGTGGCTGGCCGACAGGACCAGACCACCTATGGCGCCAAGACTGCGGATCAGGTTGCTGGCGGCTGGCGTGGACAGGATGCCGCCCTGACCGACGACCACGCGGCCAAAGCCGTTGGCGGCGGCCATGCGAACGGCGCGCTGGATCACTTCGCGATTATAGAAACGTCCATCTCCGCCGATGACCAGGGTAGCGCCGGTCTTGCCATCGACCACGTCGAACACGGACTGGATGAAGTTCTCCGCATAGTTGGGCTGCTGGAAGACCCTGACCTTCTTGCGAAGCCCTGACGTGCCGGGCTTCTGATCGGGATAGGCGGTGGTGGAGCGGGTCTGGGTCATGCGCTGCCTTGGGTCGTCGGGCGAAGAGTTGAGCATGGTGCGTGGCGCACCCATGCCCTTTTTCGGCCGCTTAGCCAACGTCCGACTTTCCCCTCGCGCAAAGCGATCTTCCTGCTAGGCTTCCCAAAACACGGGGTGGGGAGCGCGGGATGGATCGCAGACAGCTTTTGGGCAGCGCCGGTGCGGGACTCGCCGCCATTCTGGCTGCAGGTTTTGCAAGAGCAGCCTTTGGCGACGTCCGGCGCCGCAAGCCGAACTTCATCGTGATCCTCTGCGACGATCTGGGTTTTGGCGATGTCAGCCTGCATGGAGAGGGGGCGATCGCCACGCCGGCTCTGGCGCGCATGGCCCGCGAAGGCGTGACCCTGAGCGACTATTACGCGCCCGCCAATCTGTGCACGCCGTCCCGCGCCGCCCTTCTGACCGGTCGATATGCGATCCGCACCGGGCTGGGCTATGAGGTGATCATGCAGGCGGACGACCGGGGCTTGCCCCTGTCGGAGCTGACCCTGGCCAAGGCCCTGAAGCCGGACTATGTGACCGGCCTGTTCGGCAAATGGCATCTGGGTCATGCGCCGCAATACTGGCCGCCGACCAAGCACGGTTTCGACACCTTCTTCGGCATTCCCTACAGCCATGACATGGCGCCTCTGAGCCTGTTCGAGGCCCATGCAGGATCCGACGATGTGGTGAAGTCGCCTGTGGATTTCGCCACTCTGCAAAATGACTTCTATGAGCATGCGGAACGATTCATCGAGGCGCATCATGATCGTCCGTTCTTTGTCGAGCTGGCTTTAAGCGCGCCGCACCTGCCGGAACACCCGGCGCCGGGATATGACATCCATGGGCCTGCAGGCGCCTATGGGGCGGTGGTGGCCCAGATCGACGCGATTGTCGGGCGGCTGATGGCCAGGCTGAAGGCTTTGGGAATCGATCAGGATACGCTGGTGATCTTCACCTCGGACAATGGGCCATGGTTTGAAGGCTCGTCCGGCGGTCTTCGCGAGCGCAAGGGCGGGGGCGGCTATGACGGGGGCTTTCGCGTCCCGTTCATTGCGCGCCAGCCTGGCGTACTGCCCGCGGGCAAGACCGTTCCTTCCATCGCCATGGGGATTGATATCCTGCCCACGCTCTGCGCCATGTCCGGAACCGTCCTGCCTGCGGATGTGACCATAGACGGTCGCGATCTCACGCCCGTCTTGACCGCAGGCGCGCCCTCGCCGCATGAGGCCCTGATCCTGTTCGACAACGAGACCCCGGTCGCGATCCGCACGCAGCGCTGGAAATATGTCGCCAACGCCTATTATCGCAGCATCCGCATGCCCTATGACATGCTGGGCTATAGCGAGCTTTATGATCTCGTGGCCGATCCGTCCGAGAGCTACAGCGTCGCCGCCGCACATCCAGAAGTGGCCGCCAGCCTGAAAGCCTTACTGGACAAGGCCAGATCGGAGTTCGCCCCGCTCAAGCACAAGGATATTCCGCCCGCCTTCAAAGCGCTGCACAGCCTGACCGAGCATATGCAGGACTAGAGGGTTTCAGCTGGCTGTGATGATGCTCGCCACCAGCGCGCCCAGTGCGCGCGCGGCCTCGCCGGGCGCCAGCCGGACCTGAAGCCCGCGCTGGCCGCCGTTCATATAGACAAGGTCATGAGCCAGGGCGCTGGCCTCGATCACGGTCGGCGCCATGCGCTTCTGGCCAAACGGACTGATTCCGCCGACCACATAGCCGGTCATCCGTTCAGCGACGGGCGGCTTGATCATCTGGGCCGATTTCCCGCCAAAGGCTGCGGCCAGCTTCTTCATCGCCACCTCCTGATCGGAGGGCAGGATGGCGCAGACCGGCTTGCCGTCCACTTCCGCCATCAGGGTTTTCAGCACCCGCGACGGGTCTTCACCGAGCGCCTCTGCGGCCTGCA
>CAIOJR010000128.1 GCA_903858685.1 uncultured Caulobacterales bacterium
AGGAAGGACGAAAGTGGTCTGAAGAGGAACTCCTTCTGCTTTTGAAGCCCATTGCAGAAGGGCTTGAACGTGCGCATCGGCTGGGCGTTGTGCATCGGGACATCAAGCCGGCCAATATTCTCATAACGCCCGAAGGCAGGCCGGTGCTGATCGATTTCGGCTCTGCTCGATTTGACGCCGGACAGGCCACCAGCACTAAGGTCACATTTTACACGCCGCCCTATGCCGCCCTTGAGCAGTATGTGAAATCATTTCCGCAGGGACCCTGGACGGACATCTATGCCCTGGGGGTGACCCTTTATGAATGTGTTACGGGAAACAAGCTCCCGGATGTGCTTGAACGGATGCATGATCAGCCAGGCGCCAGCCTGACAGAGTTGAACCCTCCCGGGTTTTCGGGGAACTTCCTGCGGGCTGTAGACGCCGCCCTGGCCCTCAAACCCGCTGAACGCCCCCAGGACCTGACCCAGTGGATGCGGATGTTCGACGGGGATTTTTCGATCCCGGAACTGGACCTGCCCACCCAGGTGGCGACCCCGCAGATGATCGCCCAGGCGGAGGCGGCGATATTGAGGGCGACGCCGAAGGTCGAGCTGACAGCGGCCCAGGGTGCGGCATCGTCCGAGCCGAACACGGCCGCAACAGAGGGAGCCGCCGTGGCGCCCAAGGCCGGGAGAATCCCTGTCGCGATTTTGGGCGGCCTGGCCTTTGCGGTCCTAGCCGCTTCCGCTGGCGGCGTGCTGCTTCTGTCAAAGCCTCAACCCCCGCGCCCTGGGATCGCCCAATCCCCGCCAAAAGTTCTGGCGACGGCGCCGGTCGCCAAGCCCAGCTTTCCGGAGGGCGCAGTTGGCGCCTATGTCGGTATTCTTGACCAGTCGGGTCGCCCGGCGGCGGAGAAGGCGACGCTGAGCGCTGCATTTGACAGGGCGAGGGGAGGCGATCAGGCGGCCGCCATCAGCGCTCTGGCGCAAGAGAACGCCGTGCTCGCCAAGGAGTTCGACGCGCAGGGACGCACCCTTGCCGCCGTGCCCGCATGGCAGGCCAAGCCCAGGCGCGGCGCAACGGGCGCCTTCCAGACGCTGAGGTCATTGCGGGCCGCCTGCGAGGCGGCGCGGGATGGGGCGAAGGAAGCGGTCAGCCGGTCCGATCTCGCCATGGCGATAACAAAGAGCGCTGACTTTGTCGGTGCGGTGCAAAAAGCGTCCGCGGCCTTTGTCGAGGCCCAAGGCGCGTTGCAGAAATCAGAAGCCGGTCGCGTGACGAGGTCGGCGGCGGAGGCGACCAGCATCGCAGCGGACATTGAAACCGCCGCTAAAGGCCCCAAGCCGTGGCTGTTCGCCGGACAGGCGGAGAAGGCGGCCTATGTCGCCCGACAGCAGGCGGCGGCCAAGGCTAAGACACTTCTGACCGACATCGAGGCCGAGGTCCGCCGCGCCTCGGCGGAGCCGGATGTTCTTTCGGTTCAGACCGCCGCAGCCAACAGACTGGCCGGCCTCGTCCAGTCTCTCAAGGCCCTGGTGGTCAAGCCGGAGAAAGCGCCAGCTCAACGGTGATCCGGTTGACCGGGGCAAAGACGGCGGCGCCTTGTTGGTCGGCGGTAAGGCGCTCATAGTCGAACCGGGTTGCGAACTTGCGGACAAGCGCAACGCCCCAGCCGCCAGGCTCAGCCTCGTCGATCGATCGGGCGACAACAGGCGGCGCAACCTTTGTGGGATCAAATGGCGTCGCATCG
>CAIOJR010000129.1 GCA_903858685.1 uncultured Caulobacterales bacterium
GGGCATCTATCCCGCCGTGGACCCGCTGGATTCCACGTCGCGTATTCTCGACCCGCGCATCGTGGGCGACGAGCATTACGGCGTGGCCCGTCAGGTTCAGGAAATCCTGCAATCCTACCGCGCCCTTCGCGACATCATCGCGATCCTGGGCATGGATGAGCTGTCGGAAGAAGACAAGCTGACCGTGGCCCGCGCCCGGAAAATCCAGCGCTTCCTGTCTCAGCCCTTCCACGTGGCCGAGCAGTTCACCAACTCGCCCGGCAAGCTGGTGCCGCTCGAAGAAACCATCAAGGGCTTCAAGGGCCTCTGCGATGGCGACTATGACCACCTGCCGGAAGCCGCCTTCTACATGGTCGGCAATATCGAAGAAGCCATCGCCAAGGCTGAGAAGCTGGCGGCGGGCTGATGACAAGCCGGCGACCGCGCGCCCGTTTTTGGGCGTGGGCGTTTCTGAGCGGCGCGGCCCTTGCGGTCGCGTCGGCCCAGTTGGCCCCGGTCGCCGCCGCAGCGGCCCCGGCTGAACCCTCGGCTGGGACGACGGAGGCGCCGCCCTATATCAACGGCTTCTGTCTGGGGGTCGTGGCGGGCGCGTCGGGCGTGCTGGCCTTGCGGGAGCGGATGCAGACCTTTGGGGCGCGGCCTGCGCCTTCGGGGGATGGAGACGCGGCAAAGCCGGACGGTCTGGATATGGCGGGGCAGCTGTTCCGCTTTGCTCTGGCCGGGTCGCCGGACGCCTTTGTGGATCAACGCCGCAGCGTCTGCGCTCTGGTCTATTCCGGGAAGGTCCTGCCGCCTGCGGCGATGGACGAGATCGGAACCGCGAAATTACCGGTCGGTCCGGACGGCGAATCTGTCGGCTGGCGACTGGTGACGCAGACCTTCGCCGGGCGTCCGCACCCGCCGAAGTTTTTCCTTCAGCTCGGAGAGCCGGGGGGATACGGGGTCTGCGCCGAGATCAATAACGACCTGCGTCGGCGGGACCAGAGCCCCGCCGCCGTGGTCCAGCTCTATAACTGCCGCTTAGGCAAGGACGAAAGACTAGGATAATGGCCAAGCTTCGCTTCTCCCTCGTGGCGCCCGAGCGCGAACTGTTCGCAGGCGACGTGGATCAGGTCGACGCGCCGGGCGCGGAAGGCGATTTCGGCGTCTTCTTTGGCCACGAGCCCTTCATGACCACTCTGCGCGCCGGTCAGGTGATTATCCGCGACGGCGCTACGCGGCGGGTGTTCGACATCAAGGGCGGCTTTGCCGACGTGACGCCGGAAAGCTTTACCCTGCTGGCGGAGCACGCGGTCGAAGCGGCCTGAGCGCGACGTTTCACGTCTGTGATCTTGAGGCACAGCCGCGCGGGCGACCGGGCGGCTGTTCCTATGTCCGCCCTCAGCTCTGGGAGGCCTTCAGGGCGCGGCGATAGCTGGCGTAGCCGGGCTGGTCCACGGCCAGCTTGCCCATGCTGGTGGCCCACAGATGCGCCTTCATGCCCGGTGTGCTCAGGCTCAGCCGACCCTCGAGCAAAGCGTCGGCCAGGGCGCGATTCTGGGTTTGAAGATCGCCGTCATGCCCAAGTATGTGCATCAGCCGCACCCGCTCTTCCTCATTCAGGCCAGGCGCCAGCTCGGCCTCGCGTGCGGCCAGATCCACCGCATTGGCCGCCACCCGGGCCTGAAAGAGGGTGTGGGCGGAATGGTCCGTCGTCACCGTGTCGCGCAGGAACTGGGCGACAGCGGGCAGGATTTCCGTAGCGCGGGGTTCATCCTGCATGGCGCGCTCCATCCAGCGGGGCGATATAGTCCAGAAGGTCGATCTCGACCTCCGAAGCGCGACGGCCGATCATGGCGCGCTCGACCGAGCCGTCGGCGCCGGAGCGGAAGACCTCGGCCATGCCCGAGCACATCAGGCCCCATTGCAGGGCGCCGAACACTTCCCAGAACCGGACCCGGGCCGGATCAACGCGCCCGCCGCCCGCCGCCTCATAGGCTGCAAACAGGTCTTCGCGCTGGCCAAAGCCGCCGACCGGCTGGTCGATCTGGCCAAAGCGCCAGGACGGCACGCAGATCCATCCCAGGTCTTCCATGGGGTCGCCCAGATGGGCGAGCTCCCAGTCCAGCACGCCGCGCACGCCGTCCGGGCCGATCATCAGATTGCCGTGGCGAAAATCGCCGTGAACCAGCAGGAGCCGGGCGGGGTCTTGCGGCTTGTTCTCGCCCAGCCAGCGCAGGGCCAGGGCGAAGACGGGATTGGGGCGGCCAATATTGGCGTAGGACCGATGCAGCTCCGCAAGCCGGACCGAGGCGGGCGCCGCCCTCAGGGTCTGGGGCAGGCGACCCGGATCAATCTGGTGGATGCGGGCCAGCGCCTCGCCACAGTCACGGGCCAGATGCGGGCGCGCGCCGGCGAAGGCTGTGTCGCGCAGGATCTTGCGGGGAATGGTCTCCCCGTCCAGCCGGTCCATGATGAAGCCGCGACCGCACCGGTCAGCCTCGGTCAGGACATAGCGCACATGGGGCACGCGCGCCCCATTGGCCTCAGCCAGCTTCAACAGTTCGGCTTCCGTCTCCAGCCCCGCGGCCAGATCGCTGACGCGGGCGCCGGGCGCGCGGCGCAGGATCAGCGGCACGGGGCCGCCCGGACCTTCGAAGCTGAAGGCCCAGGTCTCCTGGCTCGCACCGCCGGACAGACGTTGAAGCCCCGACACCGACCCAAGGCTGGGATAGAGCCGCCCGCCCAGTTGGGCGAGGGCGTCAGCCAGAGGCGGGTGCGGGGCTTGGCTGGTCATGGACTAGCGCGGGGCCATGCGGATGGCGCCGTCGAGACGCACATCTTCACCATTGAAGTAGCCGTTGGTGATCATGGTCAGGGCCAGTTGGGCGTATTCCTGCGGATTGCCCAGACGCTTGGGATGGGGAACCTGCGCGCCCAGGGCGGCCTTCACCGGCTCTGGCGCTGCGGCCAGAAGCGGGGTGTTGAAGATGCCCGGCAGGATGGTGTTGACGCGGATGGCGTCATTGGACAGGTCGCGCGCGATGGGCAGGGTCATGCCGACCACGCCGCCCTTGGAGGCCGAATAGGCCGCCTGGCCGACCTGGCCGTCCTCCGCCGCCACAGAGGCGGTGTTGACGATGGCGCCGCGATCGCCGTCTTCCAGCGGCTCCAGGGTCAGCATGCCCGCCGCCGACTTGGCGATGCAGCGGAAGGTGCCGACCAGATTGATCTGGATGATCATATTGAAGGCGTCGAGCGGGAAGTGTTTGATTTCGCCGGTCTTCTTGTCGCGGCTCGCGGTCTTGACGGCATTGCCGGTGCCCGCGCAATTGACCAGGATGCGCTCCTGGCCATGGGCGGCGCGGGCCTTGGCGAAACCGGCGTCCACGTCTTCGTCAGAGGTCACATTGACCTTGCAGAACACGCCGCCAATATCCTTGGCCACGGCTTCGCCCTTGGCTTCGTTCATGTCGAAGATGGCGACCTTGACGCCGTGGGCGGCGAGCGCGCGGGCGGTGGCTTCACCCAGGCCCGATGCGCCGCCGGTGATGACGGCGGAGATTTCCGAAGAGAGTTTCATCTGTAGAGTTTCCTTTGATGGGACGAAGAGGGCAGGGCGACAGGCGCCCTACAGGCGCTCGATGATGGTGACGTTGGTCAGGCCGCCGCCTTCGCACATGGTCTGCAGGCCATAGCGCTTGTTCTGGTTCTTCAGCGCATAGACGAGCGTGGTCATGAGCTTGGCGCCCGAACCGCCGAGCGGATGGCCCAGCGCAATAGCGCCGCCATTGACGTTGAGGCGAGACGGGTCTGCGCCCAGATGCTTCAGCCAGGCCAGAGGCACAGGCGCGAAGGCTTCATTGACTTCGAACAGGTCGATGTCGTCGATCTTCATGCCCGACCGCTTCAGGGCCTTGTCGGTGCCGAACAGGGGTTCTTCCAGCATGATGACCGGGTCGCCGCCGGTGACGGTCATGTGGTGGATGCGGGCCATGGGCTCGACGCCCAGCGTCTTCAGGCCGCGCTCATTGACGATCAGCACGCCCGCAGACCCGTCGCAGATCTGGCTGGAGGTGGCGGCGGTGATCACGCCGTCTTCCTGCAGGAGCTTCACATTGGCCATGCCTTCGCGGGTGACGTCGAAGCGGATGCCTTCGTCGACCTTGTGGATGTCCTTGGAGCCGTCGGCCAGGGTGATCTCGATCGGCACGATCTCGGCGTCGAAGGCGCCCGAGCGCGTGGCGGCGATGGCCTTCTGGTGCGATTCATAGCCGAACTGGTCGAGTTGCTCGCGCGTGAAGCCGTTCTTCTTGGCGATCATTTCAGCGCCCATGAACTGGCTGAACTGGATGCCGGGATAGCGGGCCTGCTGGCGCGGGCTCATCGGATGTCCCAGTCCCGCCTTGTGGTGCAGCATCACCGAAGAGCCCATGGGCACGCGGCTCATGCTCTCGACGCCGGCTGCGACGACAATGTCCATCTGACCGGACATGACGGTCGCGGCGGCGAAGTGGATGGCCTGTTGCGAGGAGCCGCACTGGCGGTCGACCGAGGTGGCGGGCACGCTTTCAGGCAGTTTCGAGGCCAGAACGGCGCCCCGGGCGATATTGTTGCCCTGTTCGCCGGCCTGGCTAACGCAGCCCATGATGACGTCTTCGATCGCGCCCGGATCAATGCCGGAGCGATCGACCAGGGCGTTCAGGACTTCCCCTGCCAGATCGGCCGGGTGCCAGCCCGATGCGCGACCGCCCTTGCGGCCCCCGGCGACGCGGGCGGCTGAGACAATATAGGCTTCCATCGACGTATTCCTCACGGGTTTCCAGCCAGAGCCGTCCGGCTGTTGTCATTGACAAGGTCAGCGCAGCGACGCCGACGGGGATGGGTATAATCATAGGAGCGCTGACGCTCCGTCAGGCAAGTCCCGCCTTGGGGGCGGGTTTGTAGAGACAGGTTACAGGGTCAGCACGACCTTGACGGCCTCCCCATGATGCTGGGCCACGATGGCCTCGTTGATCTCGGCGAAGCGCCAGGTGCGGACGAGCTTTTCCAGGGGCAGCTTGCCCGCCTTCCAGTGGGCGATGAGTTCGGGAATGAAGGCCGCCGGGTCGGCGTCGCCCTCGATAATGCCGCGCACTGTCTGGCCAAGGGTCAAGAGGGCGCCCAGATCGCCCGGCATGGGCGTACCCGGCGCGGGTATGCCGACAATGCCCAGCACGCCCTTGGGCGCCAGGGCCGCCACCGATCCATTGAGCACGGCGCCATGGCCGGTGGTGTCGAAGGCGTAGTCCACGCCCTTGGGAACGACAGCGCGCACCGCCTCGGCCAGATCCTTCTCCTCATTCGGGTCGATCACATGGGTGGCGCCCAGGGTTACGGCCAGATCGCGCCGCGCCTCCATCGGCTCCGCCACGATGATGGTCGTGCAGCCCCGGATGACCGCGCCCATGACCGCCGACAGGCCCACCGCTCCGCCCCCCGTGATCAGGATGGATGATCCCGACCTTGCCGCCAGCGCCAGCATCACGCCGCCCGCGCCGGTCTGGATGCCGCAGCCCAGGGGCGCGGCCAGCTCGAACGGCATGTCGGCGGGCAGGGGGACCAGATTGCGCTCATAGGTCAGGGCGTGGGTCGCGAAGGAGGACTGGCCGAAGAAGTTGGAGGAGATGTGCTCATCGCCCTTGTGGATCGTCTTTGTGCCGTCGGGCCTCATGCCGATATAGTTGAGCAGGGGCATGTCGTAGCAATAGGCCGCATCGCCGCTGTCGCAGCGCGCGCAGTGACCGCAGGAGCGGAAGCTGATGGCCACCCGGTCACCGGGCTTGACGCGCGTCACATCGGCGCCGACCGCCTCGACAACGCCCGCGCCCTCATGGCCCAGCACGGCGGGCTGAGCGATCAGGGCCGCGCCCTTGAAGACCAGATCAGTATGGCACACGCCCACCGCATGGATGCGCACGCGCACTTCGTCCGCACGCGGATCATCCAGCTGGACGGTCTCCAGTGTGAAGGGACCGGCAGGGTCGCGGGCGACGGCGGCGGTGATGTCCATGGGCGGGGTCCTGCTATTTCAGCCAGAAGGCGTAGGTGTCGAGGTCAGCGGCCATTTCGCAGGCGCCGCGGGTCATTTTCAGGAACAGGGCGTCGCCCCGCTCGGTCCGCTCCACGGCCAGGGCGGAAAACACGCCCATCATGACGCCGTGAACGCTGTA
>CAIOJR010000130.1 GCA_903858685.1 uncultured Caulobacterales bacterium
CGTTGTCAGAACTCCAGACAGATCTTGCCGAAGTGCTTTTGTGAGATCTGGTGAGCAAAAGCGGCGGCTATGTCTTCCAGAGGAAAGGTTGAATCGATCACTGGACGCAGGCCATTGGCGTCGATGGCGGCGATCATCTCCTCCTGCTCCTGCTTCGAACCCACGGTGATCCCCTTGAGCGTGATGTTCTTGGACATCAACACCGCAGTGGGCACATCGCCGGACACGCCGGTCAGCACCCCGATCAAGGAGATATGGCCGCCAATACGCG
The DNA here is from genome assembly GCA_903858685.1 of uncultured Caulobacterales bacterium. Taxonomy (GTDB): domain Bacteria; phylum Pseudomonadota; class Alphaproteobacteria; order Caulobacterales; family Caulobacteraceae; genus CAIMFV01. The sequence continues at coordinate 272 of CAIOJR010000130.1, forward strand.
TGGCGTGAATCGACTGGGTCAGGGTGCCGGGACCGCCAATCTCGACAACCGCATCGACACCGCGCCCCCCGGTAAACGCCACCGCCGCCTGACCCCAGTCCGGAGTCTCCTTGTAATTGATCAGGTGATCGGCTCCCAGGTCCTTCAACCGCGCGAGCTTTTCCGCCGATGAGGATGTGGCGACGACCGTGGCGCCCGCCGCCTTTGCAAACTGCACGGCGAAGATCGAGACCCCGCCGGTGCCCTGCGTCAGCACCACGTCGCCCGGCTTGATCTGCGCCTCTACCATCAGGGCCCGCCAGGCGGTCAGCGCGGCGCATGGCAGGGTCGAGGCCTCCTTCAGGGACCAACCCCTGGGCAGGCGCGTGAAATGAGCGGCAGGCATGGCGACATATTCAGCGGCGAACCCATCCACATGATCGCCCGGCACGCCGATCTGACGCTCCAGCCGTTCTTTGCCGGTCGGCCAGTTGGGAAAGAAGGTGGAGAGCACCTCGTCGCCGACCTTGAAGCCTTTCACGCCTGCGCCTAGAGCCGCCACGACGCCTGCGCCGTCAGACATGGGGATACGCCCATCGGCGGGGCGCAACATGCCCGACACCACCGCAAAGTCATGAAAGTTCAACGAGCTGGCGTGCACTCTCACCAGGATTTCACCCGGCCCGGCGACGGGATCGGGGCGCGTTTCGATGATGATCTTGTCCAGCCCGCCCGGCGCCTTCACTGCTGCGACCTTCATGCCCGTCGTCTCCCGTCATCCCGTTGCGCACACTGTCAGTCAGGTTTTGCGCATTGGCAACGGCGCCGTGGCGTCAGCCCTTGCCAATGCCGCCCTTTCGACCCGGTTCATCCCCCCGGCCGCCCTGATCGGATCTGGCCGCGGGGTCCATCGGTTGGTCCTGGCGATCAGAGACGCCTCACGCCGCGCGTTCGAGCTTCTGGAAGTTCAGACCCCCTTCGAAGTCGACAAAGATATCGTAAAGGTCTTCCGCCTGGATCACCGCCATGCGGTCCTTGGGGAAGCGATAGCGCCAGAAGCTGACCACATGGTCCACGCCGGCAAGACGCTCGCCCAGCTGATGAAACAGGTTCGGCGCCGCCAGAAGAAAGTCGCGAAAGCCGCGCGCATTTCCGGATTCGGTCAGTTCCCGATAGGCGGTGTCATAGATGTTCATCGTGGTGCGAACCTGCTCAAGGGCCAAGCCGACGCGCCGCCGGATCTGCAGGCGGCTGGCCTCGATCTGCGCGCGAAGATCGGCGTCGCAGCGGGAGCCGGGCTGAAGCGTCGACAGTTCCTTGATCACCACTTGCAACTGCGGCATGAGCTCCGACAGTTGCCACTTGTAATATAGAAACGCCTTCCAGCAGAATATGCCTTCATCGAACTGCTGCGGGTCGAGTTGCAGGGTCATTCGCAGCGGATCAAGATCGTTGTCCACTTCGCTTGAGAGGATCTTGCTGACCAATTTGGCGGAATAGGTCGCCATGGCCGCGTCGCCGCTGAAAGACATGTTCACCAGCGGCTCGATTTCCTGCTGCGCAAAGCTGAACATGCGCGTTACATCCGCGTCAGACACTTCGAAATAGCAACGGGCCGGATTGAAGCTCAACCGACGCAGTTGCTCACGCAGCAAGAACGGGTCGAGCGACGGAATCTCGTCAATGATCCGCAGCAACCGCAAATCAGAGCTGCCCGACTCAAGCCGAATACCGAGCGCATCCGTCAGCAGGTCTGCATAGGAGCGCTGGCCGACGAACAGATAACGGGCCCCCATCTTCAGATCTGTATTGTCGAGCGGGATAAGGATTTTGGTCGCTGCCGAGCGGTACTCGTCAAACAGATCCAGCTCATTGGACCTGAGACGATGCTTCACAATGATGCAGCGATTTAGCAGATGGTTGGAAAAGAACGGCGCCCGGCGATAATCATCTTCCTCACCATGTTTACGGTAAGTCAGCAAAAGATTCAGAACGCGCGCGGTGGAAGCGCTGGATTGCAGCTTGGTCAGACTGCGGACGCTCCGATCTTTTACACTCAAGACACACTCCTGTCGCGTCGAACTCTGACGCAGACAGCTCATTAGGGGCATGGCACTTTCAAAATCGTGAAAATCGAGATCAGACCTCGTCGATACAGCTGACAATCGTCGATGTTGTCACGCGTGCAACCTGTTTCAAAGCTTGAACATCGCAACGAGTGCTGCACCTATCGCTAGTGCACACATGGGAAAAATGAAATAAATCATGCGACGCTTGGGTCGATGGAACCTGTGTCGTCCGTGCCCGGACTGCAATAATGGGCGTGCGCCCGCCTGCGTTTCGAACGCTTCGCTCTTGTAGATGTTGTGCATGCTGTATCCAGATCGGATTTGCAAACTCAGATAGCAACACACCCGCGCAAATACGTGACCGAGCGGTCGCTCCTCCTAGCATTCGGCAATGTTAACAGCCAAGCCGCCAAGCGAAGTTTCCTTATACTGCATTTTCATGTCCTCGCCGGTGCGCTTCATCGTCGCAATCACCTTATCGAGGCTGACGGAGTGCTGGCCATCGCCCATCAGGGCTAAACGGGCCGCATCGATGGCCTTGATCGCCCCCATGGCGTTGCGTTCAATGCACGGTATCTGCACCAGACCGCCAATGGGATCACAGGTCAGGCCAAGATTATGCTCCATCCCGATCTCCGCCGCGTTTTCGATCTGGGCGTTGGTCGCGCCCATGCCCGCCGCGAACCCTGCGGCCGCCATTGAACAGGCGACGCCGACTTCGCCCTGGCAGCCAACCTCGGCGCCCGAGATGGATGCGTTGCGCTTGTAGAGGGCGCCGATCGCCGCCGCGGTCAGCAGGAACCGGCGGCGCCCTTCCGCTCCGCCCCTGTGAAAGCGGTCATAATATCGCAGCACAGCGGGCACGATCCCGGCGGCGCCGTTGGTGGGCGCCGTCACGACCCTGCCGCCCGCTGCATTTTCCTCATTCACCGCCAGGGCCCAGAGATTGATCCAGTCCATGGCGATCAGAGGATCCGATACGTGGCGCTCGGCGCGCGATTTCAGGTCCTCGAAAATGTGAGGCGCTCGACGCTTGACCTGCAGTCCGCCCGGCAGAACGCCGCCCTGGCGGACGCCGCGCTCGATACAGGCCTCCATGGCGTCAAAGATGCGGTCGAGGCCGGCTTCGACCTCCGCGCGCGACCGCATGGCCAGCTCATTGGCCAGCATGAGATCGGCGATGCTGAGGCCCGCCTGCTCCGCCATCGTCAAGAGTTCGGCGCTGGACGTGAAGGGATAGGGCACGGGCTGGACGGGCGAAGCGGGCCGGTTTGCATCCATCTCCCGATCATCGGCCACGAACCCACCGCCGACGGAATAGTAGGCTGTCTCCACCAGACCTTCATCCTGCCCCAGGGTCGCGCGAAATTTCAACGTGTTAGGATGGCGCAAGGCGCGGGAGTCTTCGTCCCAGACAATATCCCGGGTTTCATCGAAATGAATCACGAGACCGCTGGCGCCGCCTAGATTCAGTTTCGAGGTTTCACGCAGACCGGCGACCGCGCGATCGCCTTCATCCGGGTCAAGGGTCGCCGGCGAAAAGCCCAACAGGCCGAGCAACACAGCACGGTCGGTGGCGTGGCCCCGTCCTGTCAGGGCCAGCGACCCAAACAGCGTGACCTCTATCCGCGTGATGCTGGCCAGTCGACCCTGCGCCTCCTGCGCCTTCAGGAACCGTACAGCGGCGGTCATTGGCCCCATGGTGTGGGAACTGGACGGGCCGACCCCGAGTTTGAACAGATCGAACACGCTGGTGGTCATGGCCCGCTCTCGAAAACCGTCCGCAGTGGAGCGAACACGACCTGATAAGCTTATCGCGCGCCGCATCATTTTCCAATATAAAGGAAATCCTGCGAACCCAACACCCAAGCTGGACCCAAAGACCATGCCTGATGAAGCGCCGCCCCTCGGCCCGCACATCCAGCAGATCCGCAAACGCCGCAAGCTGACTCTGGAGCAGCTGGCCAGCCTGTCCGGCGTATCGCGCTCCATGCTCAGCCAGATCGAGCGCGGTCAGACAAATCCCACCTTTGCGACCCTGTGGAATCTGACTCGCGCACTCAATATCGATATATCCGAGCTGGTCGGTGGGCAGACCTCGAACCGTGCCCAGACCATAGATGTCGTGGGCGGTCATTTTGTACCGGAAATCCGTTCCGAAGACGGGCTCTGCACCCTGCGAATACTCAGTCCAGCCCAGTCGGCGGGGCGCACGGAATGGTATGAGATTCGCCTGGCGCCGGGTGGCGCCCTTGTCTCCGACCCTCACGCCAAGGGCGCCGTTGAGCATGTCACCGTGATCGAAGGCGAACTGGAGGTCGTGTCCGGCGAAATCAGAGCCTGCGTTCCAGCCCAGGGCGTGGCCCGCTACGCCGCCGATCTGCCCCACGCCCTGCGAAACGTTTCCGACACGGAGACCCGCGCCTTTCTCGTCGTTGCGAGTTGATTTTTCCGACTTTTCCGGAATATAAGATTTTAATTCCTAAATATAGGAATTGACGTCATCACCGGAGTCGCCTCCATGCGCGGTCAGTTCTATTCACAGGTTTCGGACACCCTTGCCGAGATCGAAGCCCAGGGTCTGACCAAGCCGGAGCGCGTGCTCATGTCCCGTCAGGGGGCCGAGATTGTCGTACGGGGCCCTGAAGGCGAGGCGCGCACAGCCGTCAATTTCTGCGCCAACAACTATCTGGGCCTGGCGGGCGACGCGCGCATAGCCGACGCGGCTCAGCGCGCGACCCGCGACTGGGGCGCGGGTCTGGCATCGGTGCGCTTCATCTGCGGCACCCAGGCGCTGCACAAGACCCTGGAACAGGAAACGGCCGCCTGGCTGGGCTTTGAAGACGCCATCCTGTTCGCCGCGTGCTTTGACGCCAATGGCGCGGTGTTCGAGCCCTTGTTCGGCGAAGGCGACGCCATCATCTCGGACAGCCTGAACCACGCCTCGATCATAGACGGCGTTCGCCTGTCCAAGGCCGCGCGATATCGCTACGCGGCGAACGACATGGACGACCTCGAAGTCCAGCTCAAGACCGCGCGGACGGCGGGCGCCCGCCACATCGTCATCGCCACCGACGGCGTCTTTTCGATGGACGGCCATATCGCCAATCTGCCCGCCATAACTCGATTGGCCGACGCCTATGACGCATTGATCATGGTTGATGATTGTCACGCCACCGGCCATATTGGCCCATCCGGACGCGGCTCCTTCGCCCATTACGGGATCGAAGGCCGGATCGACATCCTGACCGGCACCTATGGCAAGACCCTGTCGGGCGCCATGGGCGGCTTCATCTGCGCGTCGCGCGCCATCATCGCACTGCTGCGGCAACGCGCGCGCCCTTATCTGTTCTCGAACGCGCTGGCGCCCGCCGTGTGCGGCGCGGCGCTGACAGCGATCGAGATCGCCAGATCGGCCGAGGGAGACACGCTGCGCGAAAAACTCGCCGCCAACACACTGCGTTTTCGCAGCGCCATGGCCGCGCGGGGCTTCGACCTGAAACCGGGCGAAACACCCATCGTTCCCGTCATGCTCGGCGATGCGAAATTAGCTCAGGACATGGCCGCGCGTCTTTTGGAACAGGGCGTCTATGTGATCGGCTTTTCCTTCCCGGTCGTCCCCAGGGGTCAGGCCCGCATTCGCA
>CAIOJR010000131.1 GCA_903858685.1 uncultured Caulobacterales bacterium
CGCACCGGTGTCGCCCGTTGCCCCCGTGGAGCCTGTTGCGCCGGTGACGCCAACGCCGCCCGTTGAACCGGTCGCGCCCGTGGAACCTGTTGCGCCCGTCGCACCGGAGTCGCCCGTTGCGCCCGTGGAACCCGTCGCGCCGGTTGCGCCTAAAGCACCGGTAGAGCCTGTGGCGCCAGTGTCGCCCGTTGCGCCGGTCGAGCCTGTTGCGCCGGTGACGCCCACGCCGCCCGTTGAACCCGTCGCGCCCGTGTCGCCCGTGGAGCCTGTTGCGCCCGTCGCTCCCGTGTCGCCCGTGGAGCCCGTCGCTCCGGTAGAGCCTGTTGCGCCCGTAGATCCCGTGGCTCCCGTCGCGCCCGTGTCACCCGTTGCGCCTGAAGCACCGGTAGAGCCTGTTGCGCCCGTTGAACCCGTCGCGCCTGCGGCTCCCGTCGCGCCGGTGGAACCCGTCGCGCCTGCCGCTCCCGTAGCGCCCGTTGAACCCGTCGCGCCTGCCGCTCCCGTAGCGCCGGTGGAACCCGTCGCCCCGGTGGAACCAGCAGCGCCGGTTGAGCCCGTCGCCCCGTTCGAACCTGCGGCTCCGGTCGCGCCAGTGGATCCCGTCGCGCCAGATGCGCCCGTGGCGCCCGTGTGGCCTGTTGCGCCCGTCGCGCCAATCGCGCCGGTCGCCCCAGTTGATCCGGTCGCCCCCGTCGCCCCCGTTGAACCGGCAGCGCCTGTCGCGCCGGTCGCACCCGTCGCACCGACGTCAGAGGCTGAGGTCGCCGACCAACCTGCGCTTGATGTTACAGCCGCGCCAATATCCCAACGCCCTTGATTGGCATACGATCCGGCATAAACGGTGACTGTGCCAGCGGTTGCTATATCAATCGGAACCGTTATCGACCCAGCCGCAGCCGAATCTGGAACGACAAATTCACCAACGACCGCGCCGCCAACTTCCAGGAAATAGAGGTTGCCCCCCGTCGCGTTGGTTGCGGGAAAGGTAATGATCACAAGGCTTTGTCCGGCCGGCGCCGAGGCCGTGACATTGGCCATCAACACGCCGGAATAGGCGTTCTCGCCCGCTGCCGTCAGGGGAGACGTGGCATCCGAAGACGTCGTTGACAGGGCCCAGACACCGCCCTTGGCCGCGGAACCGATGCGCACGTCAGATGCTTTGACGGTAGAACCGGAGAGGACCGACAGACCGTCGACAAAGGCGAGGCCCGCCTCGCCCGCAGCCGTTTCGCAGCTCCAGAGGCGCAGGTCAGCGCCGTCGCGCAGGGCGGCGCCAATAGCGGCCAGGTCCTGGGCGTCTGTGTTCAACGTATCGAAGGTCCAGTCGCCGCTTCCGAAGCTGACCCGTCCCGGCGCGCCATGAGCCATGATGTGGATGGCGTCCAGACCTTCGCGTCCGGCCAAGGCATCGGCCATCTGGCGGGCGGCAGGCTTGTCGGCGGTCAGCAGGATGGGTTCAACCCCAGCACGCACACCGGCGAAAACCGTTTCAATGTCGCTGATGGCGCTGTCGACGAACAGGATTTCGGACTTGAAGGTCATGGTCAGATCGTACCTTGCGACTGAAGCGGGTTACGGCGGAAGCCCATTTGGGCCATTGCGGTTGCTGCATTTTTCCCGGAAGGGACTGTGCCAAAATCGATCATTTTTCACGCCCTCCTGGTCAAAACCTTGTTTGCACCCGGGGTCCAAGCAAGGTCGGCGCCATTGTCTCAGCGCCGTGTTGTGGTCTCAGATCGCCGCAGAACAATTTCAGCTCGACCCTGAATCTCTCGGTTGTTTTACGCCCGACCGCCAAATGACAATTCGGGCGCAACACGCCGATACTCTTTGTCACTCGGGACGAAGGGATAGAGTATTGAATTCACTTTTTGGCGGAAAAAATCTCCCAATTGGGGAAAATTAATCTTGTTACATCCCCAATGGCCGTTGAATAACAGTTTTTCGACCCGGACCCCCGGCACAGGAAATCAAAAATTCTATCAGATTTTTACCAAATATGGCAATTTTTTCACAGAATACCAAATCAGGACAATTGAACTTAGTTAATGCGCTTATGTAACAAAATTCGCACTTAAAGATATCTGCCTGCGAATCTGCGGAGCCAAAGCCTGCGTTTCCGGACAAGGGCCTTGGAAAAATCTGATTTCGAGCGATTCATGACAACCTATGAGCATCCACCTTCCGCGCAGCGACCGGGAGCGCCACCAGACCGTCAGCCGACGCGTCCGTCACGACGAACCCTGTTAGGAGGCCTTGCCTTGTCCAGCTCCCTTCCGCTGACGGCGCGCCCATTGGGCGTGACCCTGCGCAATGCGCCCATATTGATCGGCGGCGACTGGGGTCTGTCCCTCGAAAACGCCTCGCTTCGGGTCGTGGAAAAGATGCGCCTGGCCTGTGTGGGCCAGCTTGAACTGAAATCTGACCGCCAGCCCCAGAGGATCCATGTGGAAAACGTGCGCACCGGTCCGCCGCACATATGGCTGCATTTTGACAAGCAATCGGTCGCCGACATTGTGGTGGACATAGGCGACCGGGACTGGTGCAAGCTGGCCTATCAATTCGGACATGAACTCGGCCACGTGATCGCCAATAGCTGGGGACCAGGGGCGGCGCCGCGCCCCGGCAGTCAATGGCTGGAGGAAAGCCTGGTCGAGTCGTTCTCGCTCTGGGGCCTGGGCCGGCTCGCCCAGGCATGGCGCACAGACCCGCCCTTTGCAGGCGACAATGGCTTTGGCGACGCCATCGCCGACTATCGCCAGCGCCAATTTTCGATCTATCAGGGGTTCGCCGCCCAAGGTCCGGACGCCGCAGGCGCCAAGGCATGGTTCAAGGACAAGAAGGCGGATCTGGAGACGGCCAACGGCCTGACCCCAACCGGCCTGGCCCTTGCGCCCCTTCTCGTCGAGACCATGACCCACGCCCCGGAGTGGCTGGAGGCCATCGGCGCGCTCAACCGCTGGCCCGAACGCAGCAGCCTGCCCCTGCCATCATATCTTGAGGCCTGGATCAGGAGTTGCGGTGAGATCAAGGCCAACCCTGCCCTGCCCGAAAGGCTGCAGGGCCTGCTGCTTTAGACCTCATGGTCTGGATCCGTCCAGCCTGGCCAGACGCTGAACCGGGCGGACCCAGACCGAACTGAAATCAAAGGCGGGTGGGGATGACCACCTGCATGGACTCATAGCCATGCACGAAGGCTGAAGCGACACGGCTGGGCTCGCCCACCACCTCTATGGAGGGGAAGCGGACGAGAATCTCTTCCCACAGAATCCGCAGTTGCAGCTCAGCCAGACGATTGCCGACGCAGCGGTGGATGCCAAAACCGAAGGACAGGTGGTTCCGGGGGCGCTCGCGGTCGATAATATAGGCGTTGGGGTTTTCAATCACGGTCTCGTCGCGATTTCCGGACGCGTACCACATGATGACCTTTTCGCCCTTGCGGATCGTCTTGCCGCCCAATTCGACATCCTGCTTGGCGGTGCGGCGCATATGGGCGAGCGGCGTCTGCCAGCGAATGGTTTCAGACACCATGGACGGGACCAAAGACGGATCGGCGCTCAGCTTGGCGCGCTGATCGGGGTTGCGGTGCATGGCCAGAACCGAACCGGTCATGGTGTTGCGCGTGGTGTCGTTGCCGCCAACGATCAGAAGGATCAGGTTTCCCAGATACTCCATCCGGTCCATGTTCCTTGTGGCTTCGCCATGGGCCAGCATGGAGATCAGGTCGCCCTTGGGCTCGGCATTGATGCGCTCGTTCCACAGACGCGTGAAATAGTCCACGCATTCGAACAGGATCATCTTGCGTTCCGTTTCCGGATCGTCGGACTTGAACAGGTGCGACTCCGGCGGGGCGGTCGCAACGTCCGACCAGAAGGTCAGCTTTCTGCGCTCTTCCCATGGGAAGTCGAACAGGGTGGCCAGCATCTGGGTCGTCAGTTCAATCGAGACCCGGTCAACCCAGTCAAAGGGCTCGCCGATAGGCAGTTCGTCGAGGGTCTTGGTGATGCGGCCGCGGATGACAGGCTCAAGCAGGTGCAGGTTCTGCGGCGAGACGATCGGGCTGACTGTCTTGCGCTGCACATCATGCTTCGGCGGGTCCATGGCGATGAACATCGGCAGGATGAAATCGTCATCCGGATCGAAGAGGGTGATGGATGGCTCTGACGAGAAAGCCTCGTGGTTGGTGTCCACCGCCATGATGTCTTCGAAGCGGGTCACGGACCAGAAGGGGCCGTCTTCGTGGTGCTCGGCGGGATGCAGGTGCACCGGATCTTCTTTGCGCAGGCGTTCGAAATAGGGCCAGATCGTATCCGTACGCCATAGCTCAGGGTCAGCCACATTGATGTCGCTCAGCGGCAAGGCCTTGGCTCGGGCCAGGGCGTCCTGCGTCAAATCAATCGCACCGTCGCTCATCAGGTGTTCCTCCAGGGTCGTTTCCCGCTACGCTCGACTAAAGTGACGGCAGAGTCAACTTTTTCGGCGTCAGTTTCGGATCACACGTCCGGCGATTTGTCCTGAAACAATATGTAATGACATTTGGATGGCCGGGTCCTTGAACAGTCCGGCGGGCGGCCCTACTTCCTGCAATGTGAGGCGTCGCTGACGCCTTTGCCCTTCCTGGGCGTTTCCTCCCTTAAACTGGCCGCCCTCACCGGCGGCCTTTTTTTTGGCCGTTGGCAAGAAAACACCGGGGAAGCCGCTTTACGGGATCAGATATTCCACAATCAGATCCGCCGCCTGTTCGGGCGTGAGCTTGGTTGTATCGATGCGCAGTTCCGGCGAGACCGGCGCCTCATAAGGGCTGTCAATGCCGGTGAAGTTCTTTAGCTGGCCCGACCGCGCCTTCTTGTAGAGCCCCTTTACGTCGCGGGCCTCCGCCTCGGACAGGGGCGTGTCAATATGGACTTCCACAAATTCGCCCGCCGCCATCATCTGCCGCACCATGTCGCGTTCTGCCCGGAAGGGGGAGATGAAGGCGGTGATGACGATCAGGCCCGCATCGGTCATCAGCTTGGCCACCTCGCCCACCCGGCGGACATTCTCCACACGGTCGGCGTCAGTGAAGCCCAGATCCTTGTTCAGCCCGTGGCGCACATTATCGCCGTCAAGCAGGAATGTGTGACGGTTCATGCGCAGGAGCCGCTTTTCCACCAGATTGGCTATGGTCGACTTGCCCGCGCCGGACAGGCCGGTGAACCACAGTACGGCGGATTTCTGATTCTTCAGGTCCGCACGGTGCTCGCGGGTCACGTCCAGAGCCTGCCAGTGGACGTTCTGGGCGCGGCGCAGGCTGAAGTGAAGCATTCCCGCCGCCACCGTGGCGTTGGTCAGCTTGTCGATCAGGATGAAACCGCCAAGCGTGCGATTGGCCTCATAGGGCTCGAAGACGATCGTCTTGTCGGTCGACAGATTGGCCACGCCGATGGCGTTCAGCTCCAGCGTCTTGGCCGCCGTGTGCTCCAGCGTATTGATGTTTACCTGGTATTTAGGCGCCTGAATGCGCGCGGTCACGGTCTGGGCGCCCAGCTTTAGCCAATAGGGACGACCAGGCAGCAGGGCCTCGTCCGCCATCCACACCAGCGTGGCTTCAAACTGATCAGCCGCCTGGGGCGGGGCGTCGGCCACGCTGATCACGTCGCCGCGCGAGCAATCCACCTCGTCGGCCAGGGTCAGCGTCACGGACTGGCCGGCCACGGCCTCCTCCAGATCGCCGTCCAGCGTCACAATGCGACTGACGGTCGTGGTCTTCGATGAGGGCAGGATGCGCACCGAATCGCCCGGCTTGACCGATCCGGACGAGATGAGGCCCGAAAAGCCTCGGAAGTCGAGATTGGGGCGGTTGACCCACTGGACCGGCATGCGAAAGGGCCTGGCCTGATCCGCCGTCACATCCAGTTCCACCGTCTCCAGATGCGCCATCAGGGAGGGGCCGCAATACCAGGGCGTGTTGGCCGAGACCGAAGTGACATTGTCGCCCTTGAAGCCAGAGATCGGCATGGGTGTGAAATCGGTGACGCCGATACTGGCCGCAAAGGCGCGATAGTCCCCTACAATGGCTTCATAGCGGGCCCGATCATAGCCGATCAGGTCCATCTTGTTCACAGCCAGCACGATGTTGCGAATACCGATCAGGTGGCAAAGATAGGAATGGCGCCGGGTCTGGGTCAGCATGCCCTTGCGCGCATCTATCAGAATGACGGCAAGATCGGCGGTCGAGGCGCCGGTGACCATGTTGCGCGTATACTGCTCATGGCCCGGCGTGTCGGCGACGATGAATTTTCGCCGGTCTGTGGCGAAGAACCGATAGGCCACGTCGATCGTGATGCCCTGCTCCCGCTCCGCCGCCAGGCCATCGACCAGAAGGGCGAAGTCGATCTCCTGACCCTGCGTCCCGACCCGCTTTGAGTCGGCTTCGAGCGTCGCCAGCTGATCCTCGAAAATCATCTTGGAATCGTACAATAGCCGCCCGATCAGGGTGGACTTGCCGTCATCGACCGAACCGCAGGTGATGAAGCGCAACAGGCTCTTGTGCTGATGCTTGACCAGATAGGCGTCAATGTCCTGCGCGATCAAGGCGTCGGCCGCGTAGGAAGGAGACGGGCTCATCTCGGCGGCCATCAGAAATACCCTTCCTGCTTCTTCTTCTCCATCGAGGCTGACTGGTCATGATCGATGGCCCGCCCCTGGCGCTCCGACGTCGTCGTCAACAGCATTTCCTGGATCACTTCCGGCAGGGTTGCAGCCTGGCTCTCCACCGCGCCGGTCAGGGGATAACAGCCCAGCGTGCGGAATCGGACCGACCGCTCGACCGGCGTCTCGCCCGGCTTGAGCGGGAAGCGGTCGTCGTCCACCATCAGGATCAGGCCGTCGCGCTCCACCGTGGGCCGCAGGGCGGCGAAATAGAGCGGCACGATGGGTATGTTCTCCAGATGGATATATTGCCAGATGTCGAGCTCAGTCCAGTTGGAGATGGGGAAGACCCGGATCGACTCGCCCCTCGCCTTGCGGGCGTTATAGAGGCTCCACAATTCCGGCCGCTGGTTCTTGGGGTCCCAGCGATGATTGGCCGAGCGGAAGGAAAACACCCGCTCCTTGGCCCGGCTCTTTTCCTCATCCCGGCGCGCGCCGCCAAAGGCGACATCAAAGCCATATTTGTCGAGCGCCTGTTTCAGCCCCTCGGTCTTCCACATATCGGTGTGCAGCGCCCCATGGTCGAACGGGTTGATCCCGCGCGCCCGCGCCTCGGGGTTCTGATAGACCAGCAGGTCCATGCCGCTTTCAGCCGCCATGCGGTCGCGCATCTCGTACATGGCCCTGAACTTCCAGGTCGTGTCGACATGCAACAGCGGAAAGGGCGGCGGCGAGGGATGGAAGGCCCTACGCGCCAGATGCAGCATGACCGCTGAATCCTTGCCCACCGAATAGAGCATGACCGGCTTCTCAGCCTCCGCCGCCACCTCTCGCATGATGTGGATGCTCTCGGCTTCGAGACGCTGGAGATGGGTGAGCGTCCTGGTCATAAGGCCCTCAAGGAATGGTCTCTTTCGAGACCGCGACGCCGCGCGATCGAAGGGCGCTCATTTGGCGTAGAACCGTTCTGATGGACACCCCAGAAACACTAACACCGCCCATAGCTTGGCGCGAACCTTCCTGTGGCGCCGTCTGGATCACCAGATCAGCGGCAAGCGACTGATCTGGCATGGACAGGCGCAGGGTCTGGCTCGGCGCGTCATACTGACTGCTCAGGGCCTGTCCGGCCAGACTGACGCGCGCGGGCGCGGCCTTCACCCCGTGAACCACCACTTCGATCCTGCGCCACCACGGCTTGAAGCGACCCTCTCGCGCCCCAAAGCTCAGGCTCAGGGTCGGGGTCGTTGCATTGCAGCTCAGGCTCTGGCGCAGATATTCGCCCTTGCGATAGGCGAAACTGACCCCGTCATCCAGATAGAGCCGCCCCTTGCAGTCCGCCCCCGGATAGACCTCCAGTTCCAGAGCGCCTTGCGGCGTCTGCTGCGTGCTCTGCACCAGGGGGGCTTTCGGCAAAATAGCGCCAGGCCGCACATAGACCGCAAGCCGCTCGAGCTTTGGCGTCTCCAGCTGCGCCGATCCTGAAATGGCCAGACCGGTCCAGTAGTCGTACCAGCCCGGACCCGGCAGGCGGGCGAGATACGGGTTCGGCGATTCCCAGACAGGCGGTGGGGCGATCAGGAGGTCAGGACCCAGCATGAACTGATCACTCGACGCGTCCGGCCCGCCGCCCTTTGACAGAACGGCGGGATATTCCAGAAAGACCGGCCGCATGATCGGCAGGCCCGTGCTGCTGTTCTCGTCCGCCAGTGCATAGATATAGGGCATGAGGCGATAGCGCGCCTCGATATAGCGCCGTGCTATGGCCTCATAATCCGGCCCGTAGACCCAGGGCTCCTGAGCAGGCTTTCCCTTCTCCTCATGGTCCCGGAAGATCGGATTGAAGGCGCCCACCTCAAGCCAGCGGGTCAACAGCTCCGCCGACGGCCCCGCCCCGGCATAGCCCCCAATATCGTCGCCCGAATAGGAAAATCCGCTCAGGCCCAGATTGTTCAGCATGGAGATGGACAGGCGCAGGTGGTTCCAGCTCGACGTATTGTCTCCCGTCCAGGTCGCGGCATAGCGCTGACCGCCGGCATAGGTGGCGCGCGTCAGAACAAAGGGGCGCTGGTCGGGCGCGAGCTTCAAAAGCCCCTCATAGGTGGCCCGTGAATTGAGCATCCCATAGACATTGTGCATCTCGGCGTGGCTGGCGGCGCGAGCGACATAGCCCGGCTCGTCAATCCGGTGCACCGTGTCCAGCGGCATGGTCTTTCCTGGAACCAGAAAAATGGAGGGCTCGTTCATGTCGTTCCAGAAGCCCGCCGCGCCCATCTGCACGAAATTGGCGTAGAGCCCGCCCCACCAGTCACGCACGCTCGCCCGGCTATAGTCCGGAAAGACCGCCTGTCCGGGCCACACCACGCCCGAATAGGTCGAACCGTCAGGTCGCTTGAGAAAAACGTCGTTCGCCATGCCGGTCTCATAGGGCGCATAGTTCTGGCCCGGCGCCTTGGCGATGTGCAGGTCGGTGATCAGCACCACCTTCATATCCATCGCCTTCAGATCGGCGATGAACCTGGCAAGGTCGGGATAGGCCCTGCTGGATACGGTGAACGGACGGTTGGCGTCCTGATAATCGATATCCAGATAGAGCACGTCGGCCGGAATATGATCTGCCCGCAGACGATCCGCGACCTGACGGGCCTGCGCCTCATTCATGTAGGAATAGCGCGACTGCTGAAAGCCGAGCGACCAGAGCGGCGCCAAGGGCGGCGCGCCCGTCAGATAGGCGTAGGCCTTCACCACCGCCTTGGGATCTGCGCCCGCCATGACATAATAGTCGACGGCGCCGCCGTCCGCGCCGATGCGCAGCGTGTCGCGCTCCGCCTTGCCGAAATCGACGCTCAGACGCCAGGTATCGTCCGCCAGCAGACCAAAGCTCAGGCCCGAGGGCTGCACGCCCAGCACAAACGGAATGGATTTGTAGAGTGGATCGGTCGCCTCGCCAAACTGGTAGGCGTCCGTGTTCCACAGCACGAAAGAACCGCCGCGCCGGTCCAGCGGTCCGGTCTTGTCGCCCAGACCGAAATAATGGGCGTCGGGCGGCATGGCCTTTCGCAGCGCGAAGCCTTGCGCGCCGGGAACGTCTTGTGGATTGAAGCTCAGCGCAGCGCCCGCCGCATCATCCAGAACGACGCGACCGGCCTGATCCTCCACTCGCAGATGCAGATTGGCGCGGTCCAGATGGATCGTCAGGGCGTGGGTGCGCAGCACCACCTCCTCGCCCATCTCCGTCGTCTCCATCGGCGACAGATCATGCCTCGCGGCGGAAGAAACGGCCCAGGACGCATCCTCGCCCAGAGCGCCCCGCCCAGCCCGCACGCGGATGATGTCGTCGCGAAGGGCGGTGATCTCGAGCCGGACCTGGCCCGATTGCGCCTCATAGCGCGTCACGCTGGCGGCGCTGGTCGCGCTGGACAGGCCAAGGCAGGTCGCCGCCGCGGCGCCCGCCGCGACAGACGCTTTCAACAGCCAGTTCATCCTGCCCCCCTTTTTGACAGGCTCGACCCCTTACAGAACCGCCCTGATCCGCTCCGCAGCGGCTTCAGCCGTCAGATCGCGCTGGGGCATGGCCATCATTTCAAAGCCCACCATGAATTTCCGGATCAGGGCCGAGCGCAAGAGGGGCGGATAGAAATGCATGTGCAAAGTGAAATGGCCGTCGTCCGCCGCCTTGGCTGGCTTTTGATGGACGCCCATCGAATAGGGAAAGGGTGTGGCGAACAGGGCGTCATAGGCCCGCGTCAGACGGCCCAGCGCATCGGCCAGATCATCGCGTTCCCTGTCGCTCAATGCGCCCAGTTCGCTCACCTGACGGCGCGGCAGGACCAGGGTCTCGAACGGCCAGGCCGCCCAGTAGGGCACGACCACGGCGAAGCTGTCATTGGCCAGCACCAGGCGCTCTTCCTGCTCCAGCTCCCGCGCCAGATAGGCGCCCAGCAGCGATGATCCATGTTGCGCGCCCCATCTGGCCTGCTGATCAGCTTCGCGCGCCAGTTCGTTGGGAATGCTGGAGGTGGCCCAGATCTGGCCATGGGGGTGGGGATTGCTGGCCCCCATCATCTCGCCACGGTTTTCAAAGATGGTGACGGCCTCGATATCGGGCCGGGCGCCCAGGTCGCGGGTCTGGTCGGCCCAGACGTCAATCACCGAACGCAGGGTGGCGACGGACATGTGGGCCATGGTCTGGCTATGATCGGGCGTATAGCAGATCACGCGGCAGCACCCGGTCTGGGGTTCTGCGCACAGGAGCGGATCGCGGGAGGGCGGCGGCGCCTGGCTCACCGGCGGCAGAAGCGCCGGATAGTCGTTGTCGAAGACGAACACGCCCTCATAGGCCGGATTGACCGGCCCACCCGCACGGGCATTGGAGGGGCACAGATAGCAGTCGGGATCATAGGACAGGCCGCCTGACGCCGCCGCCTCGCCCACCGCGCCCTGCCAGGGGCGGCTCAATCGGTGGGGCGAGACCAGTATCCAGTCTCCGGTCAGAAGGTTGAGACGACGTTCCGGATGCTTGTGTCCTGTGGTCACGGCACGACCTCCCCTGCGCCAGCCACCGCCCGACAGATGAAGGCGTGAGGCTCGCGGTCAATAATGGCGCCATATTGGGCCGTGATGTCGCGCATGGCGCGCTCGGCGTCATGCTCGGCCACAAGGGCGATGATGCAGCCGCCAAAGCCGCCGCCCATCATTCTTGCTCCATGGACGCCCGGCGTGCGCTGCGCCATCCCGGCCAGCACATCCACCTGCGGGTGGCTGACCTGCATGTCCTGGCTGAGACTGGCGTGAGACCGGTTCATGAGATCGCCCAGGGCGGCCAGGTCGTGCGCCCTCATCGCCTCCGCAGCGCGCCGCACGCGGGCAATTTCGCTGACCACGTGGCGGCAGCGCTTTGCGGGGTTGCCCTCAAGCCGCGCCAGGGCCGCCGGCAGATCCGCCGCGTCCAGCTCGCCCAGCCATGACAGGCCCAGCGACGCCGCCGCCGCCTCGCAATCCGCACGACGCGCCTTGTAGCCGCCATCGACCAGAGCGTGACGCACCATGGAATCGACCAGCAGGAATCGCGCGCCATCGGGAATGGCGACCGGCTGAAACGCAAGATTGGCGCAATTCAGCATGAGGGCGCAGCCCTCCACCCCATTGGCGGAGGCGAACTGGTCCATGATTCCGCACGGCACGCCGACAAATTGATTTTCCGCCGCCTGGGCCCAGAGCGCGACCTGCGGGCCGCTCGCCGTGACACCCGCCAGAGCCAGAAAGGCCAGAGCGCTGGCCACTTCCAGAGCTGCTGACGAACTGACGCCCGCGCCAATCGGCACGTCGCTCTCGATCCAGAGGTCAGCGCCGCGAACCGGAACGCCCGCCGCCATCAGCACCGAGGCGACGCCCGCCACATAGTCCGACCAGGCGCCCGTCGGCGTCAGGGCGCTCAGGTCCAGATCAGCCGTGCGATCCGGACCGCTGGCCACAATGCGCAACCGCCCCGGCTCGCCCACCCCGGCGGCGACCACGCAATGACGATTAATCGCGGCAGGCATGACCAGACCGCCGCTATAGTCCGTATGTTCGCCGATGATATTGATCCGACCGGGCGCCTGGAACAGGCGCGGCGAGGCGGCGAAATGGGTCCTGAACCGCTCGGCGGCCAGCGCGGGCAGAAGGGGCGCGCTCATCTGTCAGCGCACCCTGCAGACGTCGCCCTGAAGGGCAAGCCGGAACAGGGGCGCAATGGCGCCGCCGAAATGGACGCGCAGATCGGCGGCGACGTCCGCCGGATCGACCCCATTGATCCCCCACTGGTCAATGAAACCGGCCACTGTCAGATCGCCCGTCACCCACCAGGCATAGGTCTGGTCGGGCTCGCTCACCGGATTGGCCGCCGCCAGACCGGAACCGTTGAGCGGGCGATAAGGGCCAAGCACATGCTCGCTGACCATGCCGTAAAGGCCCGTCGGCCCGACCGGGCCGCCAGGCGCAAACATCTTTTTCTGGGTGCACCAGAACAGATAATAGAGCCCGTCATGGCCGATTATGTGCGGGCGCTCCAGCTCGTGATTGAGGCCTGGCGCGCGCAACAGGGGACCAAGGTCGGTCCAGCCGCCCAGACCATCGCACGCCGCCACGCCGATAGCGCCGTTATGGAGCGGCCCGCCATCGGTCAGGGTTGCCGCATAGACCAGATAGTCGCGCCCGTCCTTTGGGTCGCGAAAGACCGCGGGGTCGCGAAAGGCCTGGATGAAGCCGGGAATCGGATCATCTCCATCCGCCGGACGGCGCCAGGCAGAGACCTGCGCCACGGTCTCCACCGGCTCCGACCAGTCGCCAAAGGCAATGCTCGATGCGTCGCTCGACAGATCGGCGCTGGTCATGAACAGACGCTGTTCGTGTCTGAACGGCGCACCGCGACGGCTCGTTGCGGTGAAGTGAAGCTCCACCCGCCCCGTTTCCGGACGATAAATCGCCGAGCCCGACCATTCGCACTGACCCGGACTGAAACCGTCGGGCAACAGATCGCCCAGATCGACATAGCGCTCGTCGCGTTCCAGCAAGAGGCGGATCCGAGCCATGCGGTGCCTCAGATTGGGGTCGCCCATGACCGGCGCGGCCAGACCCATCCAGAGGCCGGCCCCGTCAAACCGGGCCACGCGCCCATCGGCCAACTGCACCGGCCAGGCGTCCCAGACGTCCAGATCAGGCGCCACGCGTCGCACATCAGCAGTGGTGATCAGCGGGATCGCCGGCTGGGCGCCGGGCCTGATCTTGTCCACCTGAGCGGGCAGCCAGTCCGTCGTGACCAGATCCTGCGACCTGGACGGCGAAGCCGGCGCATCACGAGCAACCATGTCTAGAGCGTCTCCCGGGTAAGCTTGAACACGGCGCAGGCCTCGGCCAGCAAAACCGGCAAGGGCAGACCGGCGCGCGCCAGCCAGTCCCCGGACAGGGTCACGCCCGGCTCCCGGGACAGGGCCGAAAGGAGCGGCGCGGTCCCCGGATCGGGCCGGGACATCGGGTCGGGGACCAGACGGCGAACGCGAAAGTCGCCCTGACCCGCCAGCATCGGCAGGACGAGGCTCGGGGCCCATTTCTGCGAGGCGGGCTGCATGCGATAGACGAACAGCAACAGGTCTTGCGCCGAGCCATGCGCCTGCCAGACCAGATTGTCGCCCGCCTCGCCGCGCCAGACCCGACCATGATGCAACTGGTCGCGATGCGTTTTGTAAAAGGCGATCCAGGCGGCGAGTTCGCGCCGGGCGTCCGGGGCCACATGCCTCAGATCAAACTCCAGCCCCAGATGCCCCGTCACGGCCACGGCCGCGCGAAAGCCCATGGACTGGCTGCGGCCGGTGCTGTGGGCGGGCGCCGCCCCGACGTGCGAGCCCATGATTTCCGGCGGCATGAATTGCAAAAAGCCGCGCTGGATTTCGACCCGCGATACGGCGTCAATACAGTCGCTGGTCCAGAAGCGCTGGGTGCGCCGCACGACACCCGCATCAATCCGCCCGCCGCCGCCGGCGCAGGCCTCGATCTCCACCCCGGGCCAGCGCTGACGGATGCGGTCCATCAGCTCATAGGCGCCCAGAACCTGCTGACGATAGGCCGCGCGGCCATGGTGGCCCGCAGGCGACAGGTCGCGATTATGGTCCCATTTCAGATAGGCGATCGGCAGGCCGTCGAGCAGAGCGGCGATCTGCTCGAACAGGTGATCGACCACCTCCGGGCGGGCCAGATCGAGCACAAGCTGATTACGCGCCGTCAGCCTTGGACGACCCTCCAGATGCAGGGCCCAGTCCGGATGGGCCCGATAGAGATCGCTGTCGGGATTGACCATTTCCGGCTCGACCCACAGA
This sequence comes from uncultured Caulobacterales bacterium, assembly GCA_903858685.1. Lineage (GTDB taxonomy): Bacteria > Pseudomonadota > Alphaproteobacteria > Caulobacterales > Caulobacteraceae > CAIMFV01. Next base: position 14,481 of record CAIOJR010000131.1, read on the forward strand.
CCGAACTCCATGCCCAGGCCCGTCACATGCTCGGCCAGCGGCGCCAGGCCCTGGGGATATTTCTGATTGTCCGGCCACCAGTCGCCCAGGGCGGCGGTGTCGTCATTGCGACGATGGAACCAGCCGTCGTCCAGCACGAACCGCTCCACGCCGATCTCGGCCGAGGCGGTGGCCAGCGCCTTGAGATCCTCCAGCCTGTGATCGAAATAGAAGCCTTCCCAGGTGTTGAGATGAACAGGGCGCGGCGACATGGCCCCGCCCGGCCAGTCCATGCGAGCCCGGATGGCGGCATGGAAGTTCTGGGCGGCGCCGTCAAAACCGCGCTGCGAACAGGTGGCGAGCATCTCAGGCGAGGTCAGCGCCTCCCCCGGCGCAAGGATCACCTCGCCCGGCGCCAGCCATTCGCCCATCTGCCACTGAAAGCGACCGTCCTCGACCCACTCGATGATCTGGCTGTGATTGCCAGACCAGCCGAGTTGTGCGGCATAGACGAGGCCAGATTGTGGGGTCGCGCCCGGGCAGGCCACGACCGCGCCGGGAAAAGCGTCGTGCGAGGTCAGGCCCTTGCGGTTGTCGCGCCGCCAGCCGGCCCGACCGAGCGCGTCCGTCTGGGGAATGAACTCCCGATTGTGTCGGCCGGTGGTGGAATGCACATGCTCTGCGTTCGAGGGCAGGGGAACCACGCCCGCAGCCAGCCAGTTCACGCACAGCGGCGTCTGGCCCTGATTGCGCACAGCGGTGGTCAGGCACAGGGTCGAGGCGGCGACATCCATGCGCAGCCTCGCCTCCAGCCTCAGGCCCGCCACGGCGTCGTCCATCACAATGCGCACATCGCGGCCCGGGTCCAGCCAGTCCACACGGCAGTCCGTCACAGACTGGGCGAAATCCAGGCCCGCGCGGTGGGCCTCAAGAGCCGCCTTGCCGAACCAGCCCACGCCGAACAGGGGGGCCAGACTGAGCGGCTGGTCATGGTCAAGCGTGAAGGACGGCAAAGGGCGCGCGTCACGCAGTCTGAAACCCGGGACAGCCGAATCCGACAGACGCGGGCCCCAGTACCGCCACAAGGGCGCCTCGCCCCCTGGCGCTTCCACAATGGCAGTGCAGTCTTCGCCGTGCAGGACAATCAGGTCTGGCGCCGTCATGCGCATCAGGCCGCAGACTCCTTGCGCGACACCCAAACCGCGCTGAGCGCCGCCAGACCCAGAAGCACGCCCGACATCCGCAGCACATTGCGCGGATCGCCGCCCAGCAGGGGCCCGTACATGAAGGGCAAGGTCACGGACAGGAGCAGCATCGGGATAACAATCATCATGTTGAAGATCCCCATATAGACCCCCGTCCGCTCCGGCGGAATGGACGCCGACAGGATGGAATAGGGATTGCCCATGATGCTGCCCCAGCCAAGACCAATGCCGATGGCGGGCAGGAACAGCATTTCCTTGTGGCTGACCCCAGGGATCAGGATCATGCCCAGTCCCGCCAGAGCCAGACAGGCGGCGTGAACGCGGCCCGGTCCGAAGCGGCGCGAAATGGGGATCATGGCGATGGCAGAGACAAACGAAATCGCGTTGTAGAAGGCCGCCATCTCGCCATTGGTCTGAACCGCCAGGTGAAAGCCGTGGCTATTGGGATCCCTCACGCCATAAACAGACCGACCGATGGAGTAGATCACATAGCCCCAATAGGCGGCCATGGCGTACCACTGGAACAGGCTCATCACCGCCAGACGCCGCATGGCTTGAGGCATGTCGCGAATGGCTTCGAAAATCTCCACAAAGGTGGCAGCGACCGTGACCGGTTTGGCCTTGATCGAGTCGATTTCCGTCTGGCTGAGCGGCAGTTCCGGCACGCGAAGGATCGACCACAGGATCGTGGCGATCGACAGGATCGCACCCACCGTAAAGGCGATGTGCGCGGTCTGGGGGATGCCGTGGGCGTCAACGGCGTCAATATTGACGTGCAGTATATTGGTCAGGAAGGACGGGGTGAGAAAGGCCATGGACTGGGCCAGCCCTGTAAACGCCGCCTGAATCAGAAAGCCGGCATTCTGCTGCCTCGGCGCCAGACGATCGCTGACATAGGCGCGATAGGGCTCCATGGTCGTGTTGTTGCCCGCGTCCAGCACCCATAACAGGCTCGCCGCCATCACAAGGCTGCTGGAATAGGGCATCAGGAACAGGCCGAGCGTGCACATGATTGCGCCGATCACGAAATAGGGCGCGCGGCGACCAAAGCGGGTCAGGGTGCGGTCACTGAGCGCCCCGATCACCGGCTGCACCAGCAGTCCCGTCAGCGGTCCCGCCAGCAACAGAATCGGCAATTCCGCCTCATGCGCGCCGAGATAGGCGTAGATCGGCGTCATATTGCCCTGCTGCATGCCGAAGCTGAATTGCAGACCCAGGAAGCCGAGATTCATCTCAAGCAAGCGCCATGGCGACAGGATCGGCTTTGATTGAGACACGGTTATCCTCCCCGAAAGGCCGCTGGACGGCTTTTGCTTGATCCAAATATCACCCAGAGCAAACCATTTTACAATCGTTTGCATTGATGAAAGCCGATTTCACGGCATAAGGGCCGAATATTCTGGGCGATGCAACCGAGCCGCCCCCTGCGTCAATTGTGACCATGGCATGATTGAACGCCATGGGCGCCGCGCCTATGAATCCCTCGCAACCGAGGGAATCGCATGTTCAGGACCCGATCAGACCGACCCCCTTTCGCCGCCGCCCTGGCCATGGCCGCGGCTCTGGTCAGCGCCGGCGCCGCACAGGCGCAGGACGCTCTCGCCCGCTATGTTGTGCTGGGCGCGGACGGTGCGGCCACGGCGCGCGTGATCACAACCGCGCCCGCCTGCCCCGATATCGAGATCAATGGCGTCAGCCGGACCATGAACCTGCGCGCGCCCGCCGCAACCCTGGCGCAACGCCCCACAGCGTCAAAACCGGAACTGTCAAAGCCTTCGGCGTTCCCGGTCGCCGTCTGCGAGGCGGCTCTGGGCAGGGGCGTCCGCAAGGTTTCCGTGCTGGGCCATGGCCTGCCGGTTCTTCCTGCGCGAGTCTCCCGTATTGTCGTGATCGGCGACACGGGCTGCCGAATGAAGGCCGCTGACCACGCCTATCAGGCCTGCAATGATCCCAAGGCCTATCCCTTCGCGCAGATCGCCGCCCGCGCCGCCGCCTGGAAGCCTGACCTGGTCATCCATGTGGGGGACTATCACTACCGTGAAAACCCCTGCCCCGATGGCGTGGAGGGTTGTGCAGCTTCGCCCTGGGGCTATGGCTGGGACGCGTGGAATGCGGACTTCTTCCAGCCGGGCGCCCCCCTGCTGGCCGCCGCGCCCCTTGTTCTGGCCAGAGGCAATCACGAGGAATGCACGCGCGCGGGTCAGGGCTGGTTTCGTCTGCTGGACCCCAGTCCTCTGAGCGCCGCGCGCGACTGCAACGACCCTGCCAATGATGTCGAGGCCAACGACAGCGCGCCCTACGCGGTGCCTCTGGGCGGGCGTGAACAGCTGGTCGTGATGGACATGAACACTGCGGGTTACAAGGCCCTGGCCACAGACGACCCCCGCGCCGTCCAGCTTCGCCGCGACTTCGACTCCCTGCGCGCCCTGTCAGCCAAAGCGGGTCAGACCATGATGGTGACGCACAAGCCCCTGCTGGGCTTCGCCGCCCAGTCAAGGGATGGCGAGGTGAAGCTCCTGCCCGGCAATGGCGCCATGCAATCGGTCCTGACCGCTGACGGCCAGGTCGCCGCGCCCAAGGGCGTCGACATCCTGTTGTCCGGACACGTTCATCTCTGGCAGCAGGTCAGCTTCCGCACCCAGCACCCCACCCAGTTCATCGCCGGCTTTTCCGGCACGCAGGAGGAGACTGTGCCGGTCCCTGAAACCCTGCCGGACGGCGCCACGCCCGCGCCGGGCGCCATCGTCGCTTACTTCAGTTCATGGACCCAAGGGTTCGGCTATATGACGCTGGAGCGTGTCGGTGCGCGGCGCTGGCTGGCCCGGATCTGGGATGTCGAGGGGCGGCAAGTGAACCAGTGCCGCATCCATGGTCGCCAGTCCGTCTGTGCACAAAAACACATCGGCGCCTGAACAGCGTTGACGGCGCGCGTCCCATCCCGTCTTTTCTGGCGCACAAGAACAACGGGACGGAATACGGGTCATGACACTCAAGACAAGCCTTCAACTTCGCTCCACCGTCACAGAGGACGCGCGACTGGTTCTGTCGCTGGCCGAAGCGGCTATTCCCGACCCCGCCGATGACGAGGTGGTGGTGCGGATCGAGGCCTCGCCCATCAACCCGTCCGACATCGGACTTCTGCTCGGCGCAGGCGACATCGCCACGGCGACAGCGTCCGGATCCGCTGACCGGCCTGAACTGTCGCTGAACATCCCCGCCCCTTACATGCGCGCCATGGCCGGTCGGCTTGGCCAGTCCCTGCCCGTCGGCAACGAGGGCGCAGGCGTGGTGATCAGGGCGGGCAAGGACGTCGCCCATGCGCTTGGCAAGACCGTGGCCCTGATCGGCGGGGCCATGTACGCCCAGCACCGCTGCCTGAAACTGAAGGATTGCATCGTCCTGCCCGACGGCGCCACGGCGCAGCAGGGCGCCTCCTGCTTCGTCAATCCCCTGACCGCGCTCGGCATGGTCGAGACGATGCGGCGCGAGGGTCACACGGCGCTGGTCCACACCGCCGCCGCCTCGAACCTTGGCCAGATGCTGAACCGCATCTGCCTGAAAGACGGCGTTGAACTGGTCAATATTGTCCGCAGCGAGGAACAGGAGCGACTGTTGCGCGAAGCCGGCGCGAGGCACGTGTGCAATTCTTCCGCCGCCACCTTCATGGACGACCTGATCGCAGCGCTCGAAACCACCGGCGCCACGATCGCCTTCGACGCCATCGGCGGCGGCAAGCTGGCGGGCCAGATCCTGACCGCCATGGAAGCCGCCATCAGCCGCACAGCGGGCGATTACAGCCGCTATGGCTCCAGCGTGCACAAGCAGGTCTATATCTATGGCGGGCTTGATGTGCGGCCGACCGAGTTTGCGCGCGGCTTTGGCATGGCCTGGGGCATGGGCGGCTGGCTGTTGTTCCCTTTCCTCGGCAAGATCGGCCCTGAGGCCACGCAAGGCCTGAAGGACCGGGTTGCGGCGGAACTGACCACCACCTTCGCCAGCCACTACACCCGCATCATCTCCCTGCGCGACGTGCTCGACCCCGAAGTCGCCGCCGCCTATTACCGCCGCGCGACCGGGGAGAAGTTCCTGATCAATCCGGCTCTGGACGCTCACGGATAGGCGCATCTTGGCGCTTGCCTGGCCGTTGGGTCAGGGGTGTAAGTCCGGCACAAAGCCTCGGGATCAGGAACAACAGACATGCATTTCGAACTGGCTGAAGACCACCGGATGCTGAAGGATCTGGTGGAAAAGTTCGTGCGCAACGAACTCATGCCGCTGGAAGGCGCCGTCATGGCGCGCGAGGCTGCGGGCGAAGGCGCGCATCTGAGCGACGAGGAACGGGCCCGGCTTGACCGCGTCTCCAAGGAGCTTGGCCTGTGGAGCCTGGATGCGCCCGAGGACGAAGGGGGCATGGGCATGCCCTATGTCGCCCTGGTCGGGGTGAACGAGGCGCTGGGCTCGACGGTCGCCACCTACACCCTGCCGCCAGACTCGCCCAATCTGCGGATGCTGGCCGCCACTGCCAAGGGTCGGCAGATCGACGCCTATCTGGGTCCCTATGCCCGCGGCGAGACCGTGTCCGCCATCGGCATTTCCGAGCC
>CAIOJR010000132.1 GCA_903858685.1 uncultured Caulobacterales bacterium
AGGAACAGTCATTTCAATTGAACAAATGCGCCACAAACTCAGGTTCAAGCGTCACATAACCGAAACATTGAACGTTGATTCAATTTTCTGACCATCATCGACGCCAGAGCCCCCTGGCGCCAGGCGCTCAACCGACCCGTTCAGGTTCGCACCGAACCGGCCCGCCGCTATCGCTGCGCCGTCTGCCAATGCGGTGCGACAAAATAGTCGGCGTTGGAGGGGGCCAGGGGCTCACGCCCCAGAATATGATCCGACGCCTTTTCCGCCAGCATGATGGTTGGCGCATTCAGATTGCCCGTCGTGATGGACGGCATGATTGAGGCGTCCGCCACACGCAGCCCCTCCACGCCGATGACGCGGGTCTGGGCGTCCACCACCGCCATCGGATCGTCGGCGCGGCCCATCCGGCAACTACAGGACGGATGGTAGGCGGTTTCCGCCTTGTCGCGGATGAAGGCGTCAATCTGAGCGTCGCTGAGCACATGAGCGCCGGGCTGCAACTCGGCGCCGCGATAGGGGTCGAACGGGGCCTGGGCGAAGATTTCCCGAGTCAGGCGGACACAGGCGCGCATTTCCGTCCAGTCGTCAGGATGGCTCATATAGTTGAACCGGATTTCAGGCTTCACCATGGGATCCGGGGACTTGAGCCGAACCCAGCCGCGGCTCTTGGTGCGCATCGGGCCGACATGGGCCTGGAAGCCGTGCTCCTTGGCCATGGACTGGCCGTCATAGGTCACGGCCAAGGGAAGAAAATGGTACTGGATGTCCGGATAGCGGATGCCGGGGCGACTGCGTATGAAACCGCAGCTCTCGAAATGATTGGTCGCCCCAAGACCATCTTTAAACACTATCCACCTTGCCCCGATCAACGCCTTTGCCAACGGGTTCATGGCCGAATAGAGGGTGACTGGTTTTTTGCTCGCGATCTGGAAGTAAAATTCGAGATGATCCTGCAGATTTTCTCCAACCCCGGGCCGATCTGCGACGACCGCGACACCGTGCGCTTTCAGTTCGTCAGCCGGACCGATACCTGACAATTTCAGCAGATGTGGCGAGTTGATCGCGCCGCCCGCCAGGATCACTTCCGCACGGGCCCGCACCAGGACCTCGCGTCCGCCCTGAACGCATCTCACCCCCACAGCGCGTCGTCCGCTCCACTCGATCCGTGTCACGAGGCAGCGTGTGCGCACCTCCAGATTTTTCCGACCCAGAGCCGGCTTCAGATAGGCGTTGGCCGCACTCCAGCGCCGCCCCTCGCCCACCGTCATGTCCATCCGGCCAAAGCCTTCCTGCTGATAGCCGTTGACATCTTCGGTCATGGGATAGCCCGCAGCCTGCGCCGCCTTCATCCAGGCGTCATGAAGCGGGTTCGTGAGGGCGCCGTATTTCGTCTTCAACGGCCCGCCAGATCCGCGATAGGCGTCTGGACCTTCAGCACGATCCTCCGCCCGGCGGAAATAGGGAAGCACATCGGCATAGGACCAGCCACTCGCGCCCTCATCTCTCCACCGGTCAAAATCCAGCGGATTGCCGCGGATATAGACCAGACCATTGATGGAGGACGATCCGCCCAGAACCTTGCCGCGCGGCGTGTGCAGAGCGCGCCCACCCAGACCCGGCTCCGGCTCGGAATGGTAATCCCAGATATATTTGGGATTATTCATGGGAATGGACAGCGCGGTCGGCATCTGGATGAAGATCGAATTGTCCGGACCGCCAAACTCCAGCAACAGAACGCGATGGCGCCCGTCCTGGCTCAACCGGTTGGCCATGACGCAACCGGCTGACCCCGCGCCAACGATGACATAGTCGAACTGATCGTCCACAGGTGCGTCCGCGCTCAATAGGGGGCGTCAATATCGCCCATGGCGACATAGACGCTCTTCAATTGGGAATAGTGCTCAATCGCGGCGCGGCTATTCTCCCGGCCTATGCCCGATTGTTTATAACCGCCAAATGGCAACTCAATCGGTGTGACATTGTACTGATTGATCCAGCAGGTTCCGGCCTGAAGATGAGCAATCACCCGGTGTGCGCGGGTCAGATCATTGGTGAAAACCCCAGCCGCCAGGCCAAATTCAGTCGCATTGGCGCGCGCAACCACTTCTTCTTCCGTGTCAAAATCAAGCACGGTCATGACGGGACCAAATATCTCCTCCCGCACGACACTCATTTCGTCGGTGCATTGATCAAATATGGTGGGCGCGACGAAGAAGCCGCGGTCGAGCGCCCCGCCTGTCGCGCGGTGGCCGCCGGTCACGAGCCGCGCGCCCTCCGCCTTGCCCCGGGCAATGGCGCTGAGCACCTTGTTCATGTGGGTTTCCGATATCAGCGCGCCCATATGGGTCGCCGGGTCGAGCGGATCGCCCAGGATCATCTTTTCCGTACGCGCTTTCAGTTTTTCCAGAAACGCGTCCTTGATGGACCGGTGCACAAAGACCCGCGTGCCGTTTGAACACACCTCGCCCGCCGAATAGAAGTTGGCCATCAGCGCGCCGGACACCGCATTATCCAGCCTAGCGTCCTCAAAAATAATCAAGGGCGACTTCCCGCCAAGCTCAAGTGTCACCGATTTCAGCGTCGGCGCGGCGTCCGCCATCACCTTTCGGCCGGTGCCCACCTCCCCTGTCAGGGAGATCTTGGCGATGCCAGGATGGCGCGACAATAGCCGCCCCGTCTCGGCCGCGCCCTGAACGACGTTAAATACGCCGTCAGGGAGGCCTGCTTCTGTGAAGATTTCAGCCAGCTTCGCCGCCGTCAGCGGTGTAAGCTCAGCAGGCTTGAAGATCATGGCGTTGCCACAGGCCAGCGCCGGCGCCGCTTTCCAGCACGCGATCTGGATGGGATAGTTCCAGGCGCCGATCGCGGCCACGACCCCAAGGGGCTCGCGTCGGGTGTAGCCAAAGGCCGAAGGCCCCAGATCCACGTGCTCGCCCGACAGGGTCGCCGCCAGCCCGCCAAAATATTCCAGGCAGTCGGCGCCCGACATGACGTCAACCGCTATGGTCTCCTGAATCGGCTTGCCCGTGTCGCGCGTCTCCAGATCCGCCAGTTCGGCATTGCGGGCGCGCAGCAGGTCGGCGGCGCGTTTCAGCACCCGGCCGCGCTCTGTACCTGTCATCTGCGCCCAAACCACCTGCCCCTTGCGCGCTGCGGCGACTGCGGCGTCCACAGTCTCTGGTCCCGCCATTTCGACGAGCCCCAGCAGATCGCCATTGGCCGGATTGTGGTTGGCGAAGGTTTGGCCGACCGCGCGAACATAGCGACCGCCAATATGATTGCGGATCGCTTCGACCGGGCCTGTCGGCATGGGATCGCGAGGCGACTGGCCCATATCGACCAGACGGGTGTTCACAAAAGCCGTCAGCATGGCGCGCGCAGATTCACTGTCCGCTTCACGCCACGAGGACAGAGCCGCGCGCAACCAGACCCCGTCGATCATGGCGGCGATCATCGCCGCCAGCCTCCGCGCCTCCTCCGCCGGGAGCAGCAGCTTCAGCGCGTGTCTGAGATTGGACAGCATCCGGCGTTGATACGCCCCCTGGACCCTGCGCAGGCGCTCGCTGTGGAGAACCTGCCCCCAGAAGGCGAGCCAAGCCGTGCCGGTGCGCTGGTCGAACTCGGTTGCATCCAGATTGGCGTCAATCACGGCCTGGACACGCTCACGCGGACTTCGGGCCTCTTGCAGCCTCACCCCCACCGCGTCGCCCAATCGTGTTGTCAGAGCGCGAAACGATGCTTCAAGCAGGCCATCCTTATCGCCGAAATAGTGCGCGACAAGTCCGGGGGATACGCCGGCCCGCCCGCAGATCTGGGCCAGGGTTGATCCGACATAGCCCATCTCGGCCAGGCTATCGATCGTCATTTCGATCAATTGTTCACGCCGCCCCTCCTCCGCCTCAAGCTTTACGGGTGTGTCTTGAAGCGGATGCGACGGAGGAGGATGCGACATGCGAGCGCCCGTTGAATGTTCGTTCAATTTCCAATGTTAGCGGCCTCTGACGGCGTGGCAAGGCGGCGTCGCGAAGTTAACCTTCCCTCAGAGCGCGGGCGTCAAAGGTCTCCAACCTCTGATGCATGGGGACACGGCGTCCCGGCATTCGAACGAAGATGTCAGGGCGATAAAATCAGGCGCGGTCGATCCTCCCCGCTCGCCGGACGGAGCGACGCGCATCGAGACGTCCGGAGGCGACGCCTGCGCCTAGGGAATCTTTGGCTTGCCGCCGACCATTTCCACAAGGCCCATGCTGTTGCCTGCGGGATCGGTAAAAAGGCCCAGAACCACAACGCCCTTCACCTCGAAGCGCGGTCGAACAATCTTTCCGCCATGTGCGACGACCTGAGCGAGGCTTGCGCTCACATCGTCCACGCCGAGATAGATGATCTTGTCGGTTGGATCCTGTCGCAGAGCGCCAGAAAGCGCCTGCCCGGCGACGGGAATCTGCAATGTCCCGCCAGGACCGGTTTCCCACCCAAAGACGGCCCCATAAAAGGCGGCCTGCCTGGCCATGTCTGCTCCGGCGATGTCGAAGAAGACAATGGGCGCGGCCGTGGGAGCGCCCTGAGCCATCGGCGCGGCGATCAGGGTCAGAACGAAGAGGAGAACCGCTCGAAAGGTCATGTGCAAATCCCGCTTGCGTGAACCGCCCAAATAGCTTCGACGCCCGGCCCAGGGCGCCGTCCGCGCCTGCCGATCTGTCAGCCGCTTCACCGGATATCGAAGCCGTCAAACCCACTTGCCAGCATGTGATCGCACGTGGTGCGATATTGCGGAATGCCGCCAGCATAGGCAATCAGTTCGCCCACGCCGCCGTCTTTTCGTTTGTGCCGATACCAGGAGTTGGCGTTGGCGCCCAGCATGGTGGGCTCTGACACCTCCCTGTGGTGGTTCATCCAAGCCTCTTCGATGCTCGCGCTGGGTTCGATGGACTTGGCGCCCTTGGCGATCATGAAAGCAATCGCATCCCCGATCCAGTCGACCTGTTGATCTGCGCAGACCGGCAGATTGCACAAGGCTGAGGCGGGGGCGAACGGCGCCATGGTCATGAACAGGTTCGGGAAGCCATGCACCTGCATCCCGACCGTCGTTCGCAACGCCTTTTCCCATTCATCTTTCAACACCAGGCCGTCCCGTCCCGTGATGGCGATACGGTTGATGGAGCCGACCCCGGCCTCAAAACCGGTGGCGTAGATGATCACGTCCAGATCAATGTGTCTGGCGGAGGTATTTATGCCCGTTTCGTCGATGGACTGGATGGGTTCTTCGCGAAGATCAACAAGCTCGACATTGGGACGGTTGAAGGTTTCAAAATAACCGGTCTCCAGCGGGACCCGACGCGTGCCAAAATCATGGTCAGTCGGCAAAAGCTTGTCTGCAAGCCTGGGATCGTTGATCCGAGGACGAATTTTGCTTCGAACGAACTCGGTGAGATAGCGCGACGCTGCGGGGTTGAAGAAGCTGTCTGCAAAAGCGCCCCAGATCTGCAGGGTTCCACTTTCCCACAGGGATTCCAAATGCTGAATGCGCTCCTCTTGCGTCGCCTCGTCGAACAGGGGTGGAGTAGCCTCATAGGCGAAGCCGCCAAAAGAGGCGTGAACCACCTCTCGCAGCCTGGGGAAGTCGAGCTTCGCCGCCTTTCGTTCGGCTTCGGTGATGTCGGGGTTTTTCATCGGCACGGCATAGTTGGGCGTGCGCTGGAACACTGACAGCCGGGCGACTTGCGGCGCAATCGTCTGGATCACCTGAATGCCCGTGGCCGCTGTGCCGATCACGCCGACGCGTTTGCCCGACAGGGCAATGCCCTCTTTCGGCCAGTGGCTCGTATGGCAGGACACGCCCTTGAAGCTCTGCGCACCAGGGAATGGCGCGGCCCTGGCCGTCGACAACCCCCCGGAATTGAGGACGATGAATTGCGAGACCACGGTTTGGCCATTGTCCGTCTCAATCGTCCAGCGACCAGCGCTTTCATTAAAGTTCGCGCTGATGACACGTGTATTGAAGCGAATGTGCGGGCGCAGATCGAGCCGGTCACACACCTTGTTGAGATAGGCTTCGATCTCCGGCTGGGCGGGAAAGCGCTGTTTCCAGTCCGTTTCTTCCCAGATCTCCTGCGAAAACCAGTACTGGTAATGGGGAAAATGGGAGTCAACGCGCGCGCCGGGATAACGATTATGGCGCCATACGCCCCCCACCCCATCGCTGGCTTCAAAGGCCACGACCTTCAGCCCCAGCCCAAGCAGGCGGTGGAGTTGATGCAGTCCAGCCAGCCCCGCCCCGACCACGACAGCGTCCACGATTTCAGATGTCGTGTGACCGACTGATCCCGCCATGGACTTCCCTTTCCCGAATTTTTTCTGATCGTCGCGCCAGGCTAATCGTGTTGGGCGCAGCCCTGCCGCCTGAAATCCTCGACAGCGATCAGACAAATTTCGGTGATGTGATCAAATCTTCACCGCGAACCGTCGTGACAGCTTCGCTGATCTGCTGCTCACGCGTTGGATTGACGCGAGAGGCGCTGCTCCGGTCGCGCGATATTTAGTGAACGGCGTATTGCGCAACCTGCAAAGCCATCCACCAGACCATCGCCCAGGTCAGAAACCCTGTTGCGACAATAAATGCGCCTGCGCTCGCGGCTGTCAGACCAGGATGGCCGGACGCAAGTTTCGCAAACAACCCATAGCGACCCATTTGTTCCTCCTTGTCCTGATGCAGTTCTCAGAGACTGCATTTTCAGGCGCCGGTTGCTGTCAGCAGGCAAAACGCCCGACCCGCACCGTGTCTGTGTTGAGGCTGAACCGGAAAAGCCAAATCCGCAAGGGTGAAGTTCCGCCAGATGCGTTGGGCGAGCGGGACATAATGCATGGATCGGTTCGTAAGATTCCAGCCGGCGGGCGTCGCTGCGCCGAACATGAGTGCGAAGAGTGTCGAGGTTTGACCAGCGCTTATCTTGGCCCGCTCCCATTTCCACCGGAAGACGCACAGTCCCGCATTTCGAATTGGACATGCATATTAATAACTGTCTGATATGCGAAAATGATGGATGCTGAAAAAGTCGATTGGTCTCTATTTCGAAGCTTTCTGGCCGTGGTCGATGCGGGAAGCCTGCTCGGCGCCGCGAAACGCCTGGGGACACACCAACCGACTCTGACCCGGCATATGGCGGAGCTGGAATCCCAACTTGGGGTGACCCTGTTCGAACGGACCGGAAGAGGGTTGATCCCCACGGCGTCGGGAAGAGCGATCATCGATTCCGCTCGCCAGATGGCGACATCGGCCCAGGCCGTACAGGCGAGCCTTGACCGCGCCAAAGCCACAGCGACGGGAACGGTTCGAATCGCCGCCAGCGAAGTGGTCGCTGCGCATCTGCTGCCCGGCTGCATCACTGGTCTGATCGGGAAACACCCGTCGATTGAGGTAGAGCTGGTCACCTCGAACCAGATATCCAATCTGTTGCGCCGCGAAGCGGACATCGCCGTGCGGATGGTGCGCCCGACCCAGACCAATCTGATCGCCCGGAAGCTGGGCGAGCTGCCGATAGGTCTTTATGTATCGAGGGACTACGCGCTTGCGCACGGCGCGCCGGCGTCCCTGAGCGACCTGCAAGATCACGCCCTTGTCGGACTGGACAAGGACGACTCGCTCATTCGCGCTCTGAGACGCCACGGCCTGTCAATTGACCGCGAGGACTTTGCCGTTCGGACAGACCATCAGGTGGCCTATATCGAGCTTGTCCGATCTGGCGCAGGCGTGGGCGTGGCGCCAAGGGCCGTGGGCAGGACCATGCCTGACCTGCTGGAGGTCCTGTCGGACGCGCCCGCCACTGTGCTTCCGGTCTGGCTGGTTGTTCACCAGGAAATCCACGATAGTCCAGTCATACGAACAGTGTTCGACTATCTCTCAGACTATCTGTCGGGCGCATTACAGGGCGCCTGACCGGTCGATCTTGACGTGTACCTGGCCTGAATGGACCCGAACCCAAATGAACCTGGCTACGGCGATCAAGGCTAGCCACGACTCCGCCCGATGCAACAGGGGCCCCAAGCCCGGCCAAAAAGGTCGCTGGCCCGCCGCTGCCCGACACAGATTTCCCGGATCAGGGCGAGCCCAGACCTTCGCTGTCCACGAACCTGGCGAAGCTGCGGGCGAAGCGATCCGGATCTTCCAGAAATGGACTATGCCCGCCCCGAAACTGCTCCAGCCGCGCACCGGACCGAAGGACCGCAGCGCGGCTGCGTCCCCAGCTGACGATCTGGTCGTCCTTCGCCCAAGCGAAGAACACCGGCGTCGCCAGCTCACAGAGGACTTCGCGGATATCGGCCTTGTGCTGCGCAAAACTCGCCCATGCCTGCGCCAGGACCGGCGCTGTCTCAAGACCAGCAGCGATGATCCGCCGCCGCTGATCGCGCGCTTCGCGTCGCGGCAGCACGAGACGGTAGTAGAGGGCGAAAAACGCCGGATACCATGAGGCGCCCCTCGCCCCGGCTGCAAAAACGGCGGACAGAGCCAGGCAGAAGGTGCGGACAAGGCCATCAACGGGGGCCAGCCCGCCAGGATTGCTGAGCACAAGCGCACGCACCAGGTCGGGACGTCGGTGGGCGGCCAGGATCGCAGCGGCGCCGCCAATGGAATTGCCCACAAGGATGGGCGGTCGCGTCTCCAATCCCAGACGCTCGATCAGGGCCACAGCCACGTCCGCATAGCGCTCCGCGGACGCCGTGGCGCCCGTTGCGTCTGCAGGACTTCGCCCCTGCCCCGGCCAGTCGCAGCATATGACCTCGAAGCCATGGCCGGCCATCCGGTCCGAAAAGGCTTCGAAGTCGCGACCGCCGTGAGCGATGGCGTGAAGACACAGAACCGGCGCGCCCGCGCCTCTGCGGGAAACCGCGATCTGAGTTCCGGCGACAGACAGAAGCGAAAACGGCTCGACAATACCGGTTTGATATCGGAGGTTTGGGCTTGTGATTTTCATATCACTAAGTGATACGAATATCACAAGCCTGTCAATCTGCGGCGAAGCACCAATCCATGTCCAAATCGTCCGAAGCCACGCGCTCCGCTCTGATCGCCGCCGCCGCGGCTGCGTTCGATGATGTCGGCTTCGAACAGACCAACACCAATGACATCGCCCGTCGCGCGGGTTTTGCACCGCAAACCTTCTATCGCCACTTCAGGGACAAGCTGGCGATTTTCATCGCCGTGTATGAGGGATGGACCCTCAGCGAACTGGACGCCATCGCATCGGCCGCATCACCGGAAGATCTGGCCCGACAGACCTGGCGCCATCATACCAACACCCGGCTGTTTCGCCGAACCCTGCGGGATCTCAGCGTCCGAAATCCGGACGTGGCGGCGGCCAGGGCGGCGTCGAGGCTGCGTCAACTGGAAGCCATTCGCCTGCGCGAGCCTGGGTTCGCAAAGCGCTCAGTCACGGCCCAGATCGGCGTCCTCCTCGCCTTTGAGCGCCTGTGTGACGCTATCGTGGAAGGCGAGTTTGAGCGACTGGGCGCCGGACAAGAAGAGGCGATCGAACTCTTAGCCCGTCTGGTCAGAGCAGCGACCTCGGACAGGTCCTTCAAGGCCTGAACCGGGGCCCTTCGGCGCCGTGGTCAGAATTACCTTAAGTCCGGTTCATCCGGGTCATCGAACCCTTTGGTCATCATGACAACGGCGGCGGCCATGCCGTTCCACGCGTCGTCGGATGTCAAATCGAGACCGGCATACCAACGGATCTTCCTCTGCCGAAGCGCCAGATAGGAGACGCCTGCAGACAGGAGAGCGCTGACCGCCTGCAACATCGGCTTGTCTGGAACATCTGGAAACAGCTCCGCCATCAGTCTGAGGCCGAGGGTCTCGCGCGCCTCCTCCATGATGGCGGTCAGCTCGTTACGCTCGACCAGCTCCCACACCATCAGTTCCAGCACCACCGGTCGATCCAACAGAATCCGGGCGTTGCGGTCGATGACATAGGAGGCCCGCTGGCTGACAGGCATGGCCAGCAACTGTTCGACGCTGAGTTCACCGCGCAGCACGTCAAATGTCGGGAAGAAGTCGTCCGCATAGGCGATCGATCTGATCAGGCCGGGCAAGTCGCCAAAGTACCGATAGATCAGCATCTTGTTGACCCCCGCGCGGGCGCCGACGGCGGACGGGGTCAGGGCTGAGAAACCGCCTTCCACCAGCAGGTCCTCAACCGCTTTCCTCAGTCTGGCCTCGGTCAGGCGGCGGTTCCGGCGCGGGCGTTCAGCGCCTTTTGATGGGGAATGGTCGTCGGGTTCCAGCATATTGGCACTGTAAGAGTATCTTGACAGATACAAAAATGGAAATAAGTATCCAATAAGATACATGTGGAGGTCGACATGACCCAATCCGAAGCCCCCGCCCACCGCACCGCCGCACTTGGCCGTGTCGCCCTGATCGCCGGGCTTGGCTGGATAGGTCTGAATGCGGCGATCCTGGCCCTGGCCCATGGTTATCTGCCCTTCGACCGACCGCACATGGCGGGTCAGCCCTTCTGGCTGCAGCTGGCCATGCCATCCCTGGCCATGATCGAGCAGTTCGCCCTGATGGGACTGGTCGCCATTCTCTCACGCGGACGCCCCGTCACCGAGATCGGCGAGCGATCCCCGCCGGCCAGCACAGCCGGACGCGAGGTCGCCCTCGTCCTTGCCTACGCCATGCTGGCGCAGGCCGGCGGCTGGTTCCTGGGAGCCGCACTGGGATTTCGACCTTTCAGCTTCCACCTTGCCGGAACGCTGGTGGGATGCTCCGTCCTGGCCTCGCCGGCTGAGGCGATCATCTGGTCCGGCTACAACTTCATCATGTTCGCCGTGGCGCCCTATGTCTGGTTCCGGAGGCGATACTCGAACCGCGAACTGTGTCTTGTCTTCGACCGGTCCGGCAGGGATGTCGTTGTTCTGGTCTGGGTATTGATCGTGGAGAGCGCGGTCCAGTTGGCGGCCATGCCGTCCTTGTTCTCACTTCCTCTGCCGGTCATTCTCCGGGCGGCGCCGCTGACCTTTTTCCTCTTCCTGTTCGGCACGGTTTTGCCGACCATGATCATCATCTACGCCATCCTCCTGCCGCGCTATTACAAGCTCACCCGATCGGTCTCGATCACGGTGATCCTTGGAGGCCTGACCTATGCGGCCATGCACCTGGTCGAGGGGTGGTCATCTTTTGCGACGCCGTCGGATACGGTGCTGTCCCTGCTGTTTGTGTTTCTGAGCTACACCGGTCCGGGCATGTTCAAGAGTTTCGTGACCCTGAGGACAAGCAATGCCTGGGTCCACGCAATTGGATATCACGCCGTCGCCCCCCACACCTTGCTGGATACGCCGATGATTGCACGCGTCTTCGGGCTCGACTGAGCCCTGTCGCGTCAATCGCCGAGGCGCTGGCGCCAGCGATTGACGCGGGCCTCAGCATGGGAGGTTTTGGCGCCTTGAGGCTGGCCGGACAATATCCGGACCGCCTCGCCGGAGCATCGGCTCACTCCGTGATCACCGATCTTACGGAAAGGGACAGCATGATCGAAGAACCGCAAGCGCGCAGGGTGATCGACTGCCTGTTGCGAAATCGCGCAATACTGCCTCCCTTGCGCTTCGATTGTGGATTGGGCGATGCGCTGCTCGCAAGCAACTGGACCCTGCACCAGGCCCTGACATCCGCAGGCGTCGGCCATATTTACGAGGCGTTCCCCGGCGGGCATGACTGGCCCTATTGGTCAGAACACCTGAGTGACAGCTTGAAGTTCCTTGAGGCGCAACTGCCGTCAAATCAGGCTTTCTTATAGCATTTAAATGAAAGAATATCCCCTGGCCGATGACAGGCTGACCTGCGGCCCGGACCGCCGCGCCATGCTAGGCTCGTCACCTGTTGTGGAGGCGCTCGACGCAAGATGACGTTCAACTCTGATCATTTACAGGACGAACTGGACGCACGCCTTGTGCTGTCTGCGGACCAGATTGCGCAGTTCAGGACCGATGGATTCATTCGGTTGAAGGACGTCTTTTCCACGGCGCTTCTCGAAGAGATAGGCGCCGAAATCACCCGGGCGACCATTGCGCTCAACACCCAGAACCGGCCGCTGGAAGAGCGGACGACCTATGAACGCGCCTTTCTGCAAGTCATGAATCTGTGGCGCTCCAGCGAGGCGGCGAAGAGGTTTGTGTTTTCCCGCCGACTTGCGGCGATCGCCGCAGACCTTCTGGAAGTCGATAGTGTCCGCCTCTATCATGATCAGAGCCTCTACAAGGAGCCGAGCGGCGGCATCACCCCGGCCCATGCCGACCAGTATTACTGGCCGCTGTCCACAGACCGGACGGTGACGGTCTGGGTCCCCTTGCAGGCGACGCCGGACGAGATGGGCCCGCTGGGCTTCTATCAGGGAAGCCATGTCTGCGCGCTTGGCAGGGATTTGCCCATCTCCGACGACAGCGAACGGGAAATCACCGAATGGATGGAAGCCCAGGGATTTCCCTATCAGGTGTGCGCCTACGACCTTGGCGAGGTGAGCTTCCACCTCGGCTGGACCTTTCACAAGGCGGGCGCCAACCGGACAACCCAGCCGCGCTCGGTCATGACGGTCATCTATATGGACGCTGAGATGACTCTCAAATCCCCATCCAACACCATGCAGGAGAAGGATTGGAAGACCTGGTGTCCAGGCGCCGAGGTCGGAAACGTCATCGACACCCCGTTCAATCCGGTGCTCTTCACCAGATGAGGCGCGCCATTCTTGGCC
Organism: uncultured Caulobacterales bacterium; assembly: GCA_903858685.1. GTDB lineage: Bacteria > Pseudomonadota > Alphaproteobacteria > Caulobacterales > Caulobacteraceae > CAIMFV01. Next base: position 12,744 of record CAIOJR010000132.1, read on the forward strand.
TGTTTGGCGCGCTTTGCATCGCCGGCGCCGCAAGGGCGAGCGGATCGGAATCGGTCACGAAATATGTTGATCCGTTCATCGGGACGGATGGGACCGGGCACACTTTTCCAGGGGCCAGCGTCCCTTTCGCCATGGTCGCACCCGGGCCGGACAATGCCGATACGGGTTGGGACTACGCCAGCGGCTACCAATACAAAGCCCCGAAAATCATGGGCTTTTCCAACACGCATATCAGCGGGGCGGGGATCGGCGAGTTCGGCGACGTGCTGATCCAGCCCGCCCAAGGCACAGCCTGGAACCGGCAAACCAGCGACTTTTCCAGCTCATACGACAAGGGATCTGAAACGGCGCGGCCGGGATATTACGCCGTCTATCTGAAGCCATTGGGGGTTCGGGCGGAACTGACCGCAAGCCGAACCACGGCGCTCCATCGATACACATTCGACCAGTCCGGCCAGGTGCAGACCCTGGTCGATATCCAGCATGTGATCCGGTTTCTAGAAGGCCCCCGCATCCTCGATTCCGACGTGAAGATTGATGCCCGAAAGGGCGAGATCAGCGGTCGGTATCGCGTGAAGAACTGGGTCGACCGCGAAACCGCCTTCGTGCTGAAATTCGACCACCCCATAGCCGAGGCGACCTTCCTTCCGGCGAAGCCCGGAGAACATGCGCCCCGATATCTGTTGAATTTCAATCTGGGGGCCGGGCGTGTTCTGGAGGCTCGTATCGCCCTCTCGACCGTGGACGTCGCCGGCGCACGGCGCAACCTGGCATCGCAAGACGGCGCCACGTTCAACCAGGTAAGGCGCGCCGCCGACCTAGCCTGGAACAGGCTTCTGCGTCGCGCGCAGATTGAGGCCGGCCCACAGCAAAAACGGATCTTCTACACCGCGCTCTATCATGCGCTTCTGCATCCCAGCGACATCGCCGATGTCGACGGGCGCGTGCGCGGCCCGACGGGTCAGGTGATCTCGGCGCCAGGCGGCCAGTACGACTCCACCCTGTCCCTATGGGATGATGTCAGGGCGACCTACCCGCTTCTGGCGCTGATCGCGCCGGAGCGGATCAACGGCCTCGCGCGCACGCTGCTTCTGCACCAGCGCGCGATGGGCTATCTGCCGCTATGGACAGCCTGGGGGCGGGAAAACTGGTGCATGATCGGCAATCCGGCGCTCATCGCGCTTGCTGAGTTCATGGCCTACGGCTTTGACGGATTCAACCACGACGAAGCGATCAGGGCCATGGTCGCCACCTCCACCCAGCCTCGCAAGGATGTCCCGCAAGGCGTCCAGACCGGTTGGAGCGACTATGAGGCTTATGGCTATCTTCCCTTCGACCTGGCGTCAGGAGAATCCGTCTCCAAGACAATTGAATATGCCTGGGGAGACGACGCCGTCGCGCGCGCGGCGGCTCTGCACGGCGACAAGGCGCTCAGCGCAAGGTTCGCCGCGCGCTCGCAGAGCTGGCGCAAGCTCTTTGATCATCAGACCATGATGGTCCGGGGCAGGTCATCCAAGGGTGAATGGCGAACACCGTTTGACCCCACGATCGCCACCTCCCCCCTCAACAATCCGGGCGACTACACCGAAGCCGACGCGTGGCAATATACGGTCGCCATAGGGCTGTTCGACCCAGAGGGATTTGTTCGGGAACTCGGCGGCCGCAAGGCCGCAGGCGAATGGCTGGACCGGTTTTTCACCACCCCTTCCCAAGGCGCCGACCGGCATCTGGGCCAGGAGGCGATGATCGGTCAATATGCTCACGGCAATGAACCCAGTCACCATGTCGCCTATCTTTACGCCTGGACGGATCGACCCTGGCGCACCCGGCAGATCGTCGAACAGGTTGCGCAGCAATTCTATTCCGACGCGCCAAACGGGCTGACGGGCAATGACGACGCCGGTCAGATGAGCGCCTGGTACGTGCTCTCGACCCTGGGCCTCTATCCGGAAGCCCCGGCGAGCGGCGCTTTTGTGCTGGGCGCGCCCCTCGCCCGGCGCGCAACCCTCAATACCGGCCACGGGCGGCGTCTCGTGATCCGCAGACTCAACGCCGCGCGATCCGAAAGAGATACCGCGAGCGCGACACTTGACGGAGCGCCTGTGACCACGAACCAGCTTGGATTTGGGAAACTGTCGGCTGGCGGCCGCCTCGAGCTTCGCTATGAGGCGAAGGACTGATGACGAAAGCCGGCGCCATGAAGGCCATCAGGTTGTTTGGACTGCTCGCCGCTGTATTCAGCGTCTTCACGGCGGGGTCTGCCGCCAGCACAGACGCGCCAGCAAAGCCCTCTCTCTATTATCATATATTTGTCCGCAGCTTTGCGGACAGCAATGGCGATCATATCGGGGATCTGCCCGGTTTAACCGCACATCTCGACTATCTGGAGGGGCTGCACGTCACCCACATCATGGTGACGCCGGTGCAGGCTTCGCCATTCTACCACAACTACTTCGCAACGGATTTCGATGCGGTCGATCCAGCCTATGGGGGCGATCCGGCCTGGCTGGCCTTCGTGCGCGCGGCCCATGCGCATCGAATGAAGGTCATTCTCGACGAAGAGTTTCAATATGTCGCCCAGGGGCATTCCTGGTGGCGGGACAATGAGGCAAGGCCCGGCGGGCCATTCGGCCGCTTTGTCCTGTGGAACCGGCCAGACGACCAGACCTCGCCCGAGCCGTTTTTGAGCGCGCCAAGTTACCGCAGCTATGACGGTTCAATGATCGGCATCGCCATGGTCAACCTGAATCAACCCTCGGTCAAAAAGTGGTTTCAGGATATGTTGCTGCGACGGGTCGATCCCCGGGGCGACGGCGACCTGTCCGAAGGAGTCGACGGATTTAGGATCGACCACATGATGGACGATCTTGATTCCAAACACCGGATCACGAATCTTTTCAGTGCGTTCTGGCGCCCGACGATCGAAGGCTTGCGCCAGACCCATCCAAAGCTGGAGTTCATCGCCGAGCAGTCCGACTGGGGTTATGGCGCCGATTATCTGAAGCGCAGCGGCGCCGACGCGGTTTTTGCATTTCCTGTGCGCAAAGCCATTACGCAGCTCGACAAGCACGCGCTGATCGCGGCGATGGCGAAGACCGCCGCCGCCACGCCGAACGGCACGCGGCAACTGATCTTCATTGAGAACCATGATGTTGATCGGTTCGCCTCGCTGGTGCGATCGGACCCCCGCAAGCTGCGCATCGGGGCTGTGCTGGACCTGACCCTTGGGCGCGATGCGATCATCTATTATGGGCAGGAACTGGGGATGCGCGGCCGCGAACGGGCTCATGTCCCCTCCGACGCCGCCCAGATCCCGATGCGGGAAGCCTTTCGTTGGGCGGCAGACCTGGACGCGTCCGGGTCGGCGATCTGGTATCGGGGGGATGACATTTGGTGGACCGAGCGCGCCAACCGGTCGAACGATGGCGTATCGGTTGAAGAGGAAGACCGGGACCCCGGCTCGCTGCTGAACACCTATCGCAAGCTGACGGCCCTGCGCGCCAGACGGCACGAGCTTGGACGGGGAGATTATGTGCAGGGATGTCAGGACAAGGGCCCGGTCTTCTGTTTCACCCGGCGCCTGCACGGCCAGATGACCTTTGTCGCCATCAACCTTTCACCCCGGACATCATCCGTGAAACGTCCGTCGGGCCGGGGCCTGATCAATTTGGTGGAGGGCGCCAGGGTCTCCTCGTCAACCCTGTCACTGGCGCCCTGGGGTCTGGCTGTGATCGGCACGCCCGCCACGGTTTCACCCTGATCGTTCAGCCATGGGAAACGCCACCACACGTCCGCTCTGCGAACCTCTGGCGCTTCCCAAGGGCCTGCCGGTTCGGGCCGAACGCATTCGCCTGAGCGCGGATGCGCCCACCGTGGACAGGTTCAACCATTTCCATGATCTGGCGGAGATCGTCATCTTCAGACAGGGACACGGCGTCTTCATCAGCGGGGATCAAAGCTATGAGATCCAGCCCGGCGCCATCGTTCACATTCCGCCCATGGCGGCGCATGACTTTGCCCTTGAAGGGGGCGTGCGCGACTGGCTGCTGGTCCAGATCGCACCGGAGCTTGTCTGCGATCCCGATCGCGGGTTCACCTGGCCAGACAATCTGGTTTGCACGCTGCCGTCCGAGGCCATGGCGACCCGTATCGGCCTTCTTTGCGAATGGCTGGTCGATCAGCCCAGTCAGGCTGAGACGGCAAGCATCATTCACCTTCTCAGCCTGACGATCGCAGGTCTGCCGGATCTTGGCCCAAGGGCGCATGCTCTGACATCTGCGGGCGCTCAACGTCTGCAGCGTGCGCTCGACCACCTGCAACGCCATCCGGGCGCACAGCTTTCCCTGCAGGAGGCCGCCGTGCTGTGCAGCCTCTCCCCTGCATATTTTTCACGCCTGTTCCAGAAAACCTTTGGCCGGTCCTTCAGCGAGCACGTCCTCGTTCATCGCCTTCACCTCGCCGCCAGACGGGTCGCCAGCGGCCACGATGGCTTTGCCCAAATCGCCTGGGATCTGGGCTTCTCGTCCCCGTCCCACTTCACCACGCGCTTTCGAGAGCGTTTTGGAATCACGCCCAAAATATACCGGGAAACCGCGCGGCGACGCTAAGCTGGCGGACGCCGATGCGTCAGTTGAACAGGGCCGGGAAAGCGCCCCGCCCCGCACCCTGATCAGTCGGCTTTAACCGCCCTGACGGCCGCAAGGAGGCCGGCGGCGGGGCTGCTCAGCGGACGCTCCTCCCTGGGGAACAGAGCACAGGCGCCCGCCATGGAGGCTTGCGCCAGCGCGACTGTCGTAGCGCCCTCAATTTGGGCCTGTCTGGCGGCTTCAGCGATCATGTCCAGATAGCGCCCCTGCAGCCCCGCCTTGAAGGCCGCCCAGGCGCCAGGCGCCAGCCTCACCGTCACCTCTGCTCCGGTCGCTGAAGCAAACGTCTCAAACAGGTCTCTGGTCGGCTCCATCGTCGTCTCGACGGCGCACAGAACAACGACCCTGCCGCCATCCTTCACAGCCTCAGCCGCCAGAGCCGCATCAACGCGCAGGACGGGAACGGTTGCATCTGTCGCCGCAAGCTCGGCCGCTTTTCCCAAGGTCGAGCAGGTCAGAAGAACGGCGTCGGCGCCGACACACAGTTGCGTCAATGCTTCAACCGTCTCGCGCATCGTTTCCGCAGTCAGGCACTGCTCCCGTTCTGCCGCCGCGAGCAGGTCTTCGCGCACGGCGTGGGCCAAAACGACATCCTTCAGACCAGCGCTCACCATGGCGGAGTCAAACACAGCAATATTGGTCCGGGCTGTATGGAGGCAAGCAATACGGATCATGGGCCTGGTCTCTCGCGGATTCCACTATTGCACCTTGGAAATATCATGAACCGGCCCGTTGTCGCCCACCCCCCCGAACACCTGCACGCGGTAAAGGCTCAGTTGATCCGATTTTCAACGCGGCAATTGAACTTTCATGCAGACTGAGCGACCCATAGAGCGATCGTCCGCAAGACCGCTTCTGGCGCAATGGGCTTGCCCAGGTGTCCATCCATGCCGACGCTGAGGCATCTGGCGATTTGCTCCGGCAACACGTTCGCCGTCATCGCGATAATCGGCGTTCTGCGCCCACGCGTGAGTTCCGCGGCGCGAATGCGCTCCGTCGCAGAGATGCCGTCAAGGTTGGGCATCTGAATATCCATCAAGATGATGTCAAAGGCTTCACGTTCATTCGCAGCGATCGCCTCCACGCCGTCACAGGCTGTCTGGATATCAACGTCGAACGGCGAGAGCAGAGCGATGATCAGCTCTCGATTATGAGCGTTGTCATCCACAATCAATATTCTCGCTGGGCGGTCCAAACTCAGAACGGCCGGGGCGACGTCAACCCCGCCATCGGCCTCCTTGATGACCGGCGCGGTCACTTCAAACCAGAATGTGGCTCCGCCTGCGATGTTGTTCCGGGCGCCGATATCGCCGCCTAGCCCTTCCACAATGCGTTTCGAGATCGCCAGACCAAGTCCGGTCCCGCCAAACTGACGCGTTACGGTCGCATCGGCCTGTGAGAAGCGCTTGAAAAGGCGCTCGGGATGGTCGGGCGGGAGGCCGATCCCGGCGTCCTCTACCTCCACCCTTATGTGCGCCAGACCCCCTTCGATCTGAACATCGACCCCAACGCCGATCCGCCCGGCGGCTGTGAACTTTATCGCGTTTGAGAGGAGATTGAGGACAACCTGCCGAATCCGACTCTGGTCGCCAAGAACCATGCTCTGCGCGCCTGACGAGCAGACGGACAGTTCCAGACCTTTCGCCGCCGCCTGATCGGCCAGCAGCATGGCGGTCGATCTGACGATGTCGACCGGGTCCATCGGCAAGCGCTCGAACTCTATGCCGTCAGCCTCCAGCTTCGAATAGTCCAGCACGTCATTTATGATGTCCCTAAGGGCTTGGCTGGCATTGTTGACGAGCGCGACATAGCGGGCGTCTTCAGGGCTCAGCGCGTTGGAGCGGCCCAGAATAGCCGCAAACCCGATGATTGCGTTCAGAGGGGTTCGCAATTCATGGGTCATGTTGGCCAGAAAATCCGACTTGGCGATGGAGGCCATTTGCGCCGCTTCGACGGCGGCGGTCAGTTCCACCTCCAGCGCCGCCTTTTTTGCCATGGCGAGACGCAGGTCGAAATGCTGGTTCATCAGGTAATAGGTCACCGGCGTTCCAACAACGATTGTCAGGAAGGCCGTTGTCATAGGCGTAAAGGTATTTGGCGCGTGGCTTACAACAACATTCATAGTATAGTCGCCAAAAACGGCCATACAGACGCAAAATCCGACGAGTAAAAGCGTTAGTGATAATTTTTTTATTATCACATTGTTCCCCAAAACAGCCGAGGCGAGGCTGCCGCCCTACCCCATCGAGTCAATGCAAGCGCTCAGGCGCGGTTCAAAAAGCCCCACTTGCGAAAATACGACAATAGTTCCTAGGAAATCATGTACTCGACCCGCGCTTCCGCAAGTGGCAAGTTCGGCGCCTCCAGCCTTCACCCGTCAGAAAAGCGATAACGACGCGTCTCAAGGGCGCGCAAGTTTGACGTCAATGCGGAGCGGAACTGACGAAAGCAAGCAACTGATCACGCCACAAGCGATAACCGGTACGGCTGGGATGCAGGCTATCATTGAACAATTCTCGCCTTTGGGCGCCTTTCGCATCCACAAAGGCGGAATAGAGATCCAGAAAGCGCAAGCCGGGGGTCTGTTGGGCAAAGGCGCGCAGGTTGGCGTTTACGGGCAGAACCAGATCGCGGTTTTTCACGTCATCATCTGTGGGCAATAGCGATTGCACGACGATTTTCGCTCCGGGCTTGCGCTCGCGGATGCGGGTGATGACGGCTTCAACGCCTTTGGTGATGCTGGAGACAGCCGGTTGTTCTGCGTCGAAGGAATTGTTGATTCCCAGCATGAGAAAGATGGTTTCGGGCTGCAAATCGGCCCGGTCGAGCCAGCCAGCTCCCCCCGTGTCCCTGGGCAAGAGGCGGTACAGCACATGTTCGATGCGATCACCGGAAACGCCAAGATTAAGCGCGCTTGCAGCAAAGCTTTCGTCCCATACGGTGCGGCCGCAGAATTTGCCCGGAAACCAGGGATTGGCGTCCAGACTCCAGAAATCCGTGATCGAATCCCCGATGAACACCATGCGCACGGACTTCAGGTTCGCCCGGCTGGACAGTTGTTGCTCAATGTCTGAAGCGCGCTTTTGCCAGTAGTCGATCCTGGGCGTCGGAGTCTGGGAAAGGAACGGCGCCTGGATCTGCGCGATGCTGATGGCAGGGACCGCGAGGCCAAGGCCCAGGACAAGGCCAGCCGCCCAAAGCTTGCGAACTCTCATCCTGACCCTTCCCGAATCCATGCCGTTGATCGCTCCCTGTCAGGAACCACAGGCGCATCCGTTTGCAAAGTGGTTCCAAAATTATGCCATGCAGTTTATCGTAAACTCAGCTTCACGTCCCTAAGTCTGGAAGGGGTTTCGCGACCATGCTCCTGAAACGATACGCCTGGCTTTTAGGCTGGTTTGCAATAATTTTCACAAGTCCAGCGCTGGCGCAAGGCTTCGGTCAAGGGCGGCTGATTGAGTATGAGCACGTCGCCGCTGCGGGTCTGCCGGAACAGCATCTGACCATCTGGCTGCCGCCTGGCTATGACCAGTCCGATCATCGCTATGCAGTGATTTACATGCATGACGGCCAGAACCTGTTCGACCCGGCGAAATCGGCGTTCAACAAGGTCTGGGCGGCGGACAAGGCGATGCTTGCCGCCATGGCGACCGGCAAGGTCGAGCCCCATATCATTGTGGGCATATGGTCGCCGGGGCGTGACAGGTATCGCCAGTACCTGCCGCAGGACATCTATCTGGCCGCGCCCGCGCCTGTGCGATCGCAAATGGACGCAATGGCGCAAGGCCCGATCGTTTCAGACGCCTATCTTGGCTGGTTGTCCGGACCATTGAAAGCGTGGGTCGACACCAGCTTTCGGACGCTGCCGGATCGCGATCACACCGCCATCATGGGCTCCAGCATGGGCGGCCTGATGAGTTGCTACGCCTTCCTGCATCGACCGGACATTTATGGCCGCGCCGGGTGCATCAGCTCGCACTGGCCCGCGATTGACCCCCGCGCGGTGGGCGCGACGAACACGACCATCGCGACCCTGTGGGCGGACGGGTTTGGCCATCAGCTCGGCGCACCCGATGGCCGCCGTCTGTGGTTTGACCATGGCGACGCAACGCTTGACGCCTTCTACGCCCCCTACCAGCAAATCGTCGACGCCCGTATTGCTTCGACAGGGTGGCGCAAGGGCGTGGACTGGGAAAGCCGCATCTATCCCGGCGCGGCCCATGAAGAGAATGCCTGGGCGGCCAGACTTCCGGAAATTTTCGACTGGGTCCTTGCGAAATAGTCGCACCTGACGGCGGCCTCAACGCAGGCGGCGCCGGGGAGCGTTCTGGTGGTCAATTGCGCGTCGCAAGGGCGCTGTTTCGCCATCGACGAGCAAGGCTTCAGGGTCTGGCGTCGATGTCGGGAAGCTGGGTCGTCGGTGGAGTCGACATCCCTCCCCCCAGCGCCAAGGATAGAACGCCGAAATTGTTCAGTTGGGCCAGGCGATTGCTATCCATCGCCAATTGGGCCGCGCGTTGGCTTTGTTGCGCTTCGAGCCAGATGCGCAATGCGACAAGGCCGGATCTGTACCGAATTCCATAGAGCCGTTCCGCCGTGGTCGCAGCGGTGAGCGTCTGGCTCAGCGACACTTCCTGATGAAGTAGTTCCGTCCGGTTGGACAAGGCGTTGTCCGTATCGGCCAGGGCTTGGAAAAGAGTGGTCTTGAAGCCCAGAACCGCAATCTCATAATTCATCCGGGCGACCTCGTTGTTTATCCTGTGACGCGGAAAATCAAGGAATGGCGCCGACACCGCTCCCATGAGGGCGCCCACCGGGTGAGCCAGCAGCGACCCCAGGGCGGAGCTGGCCCCGCCTCCGCTGGCCGTCAGGACGATGTCCGGATAATATGAAGCGCGCGTAGCGTCGCCGGTAGCCAGAGTTTCCCTCAACCGCATTTCAGCAGCCTTGAGATCTGGCCGCTGCGCCAAAAGCTGGATGGGCAGACCAGCGCGGACGTCAGGCGCCCCTCCCCCGGTCAGATCCTGGGGCTCGGCGTCCGGAGCCAAGTTTCCGCCGCCCAGAAGGACCGTCATGGCGGCGCGATCTTCGACCAAATGCTGCTGCAGCGCCGATAGGGACGTAAGTTGCAGGCTGACCGCCTGTTGCGCTTCAGCGGCTTCAACCTCGGATATAGCGCCTAGAGCGTGCTGTGTGGTGACGATCTTGTAGATCTTCTGCTGATCGCGCAGGGTCGCCTCGCCCGTTGTGATCTGCTGGTGGGTGAAGCCGATATCCCAGTACAGGCTGCACGCGGTTCCCGTCAGGGCCAGCCTGGCGGCGTCCCTGTCCTGCGACGTCGCCTGGGCCTCCCACCGGGCGGCGGTCGTCGTCGATGCAAGCCTGCGCCACAGATCAACATCATAGGCCACGGAAAGATTTGCGGAATAGCTCGACACCGAACCTGTTCTCGTGCCGACAATGCTCGCTGACGCCGTGGGCCATTGGTCGAGTTCGGCCAGACCCGCAAGCCGTCGGGCCCGTCTGACGGTCAGCGCGGCTACGGCCAGATCGCGATTGCTCGCGAGCGCGCGCGCCACAAGGCGGTCCAACCCCGCGTCGCCCACAGCGCGCCACCATGGCTCATTGAGCGAGGGCTGCGCCTCATAGGCCGTGGAATGGGCGAACCGGTCAGGCAGACCCAGATCGGGGCGATGATACACGCTGACGCAGCCGCCCAGCACAAGGCTGGATATGACAACGACCCCGAGCGAGCGCCTGGACATGGCTTCACTCATTCCCTGGCCAGGGCGGCGACGGGATCCAGCTTTGCGGCCGACCGGGCCGGCAAAAATCCGAACACCACCCCGATCAGCGTAGAACAGGTGAAGGCCCAAAAGATCGAGCTCAGCGAATAGATCAGCTTGAAGTCGGAACTGAAGAGGGAAAACACCCCGCCGAATGAGAGCGCCAGCAGTATTCCGAAAACCCCGCCGATCAGGCAGACCAGCACGGCTTCAATCAGAAATTGCTCCATGATGTCGTTCTGCCGGGCGCCCACAGCCATACGAACGCCAATCTCGCCCGTTCGCTCGGTCACAGATACAATCATGATGTTCATGACCCCAATGCCCCCGACAATCAGGGAAATGGCCGCTATGACGGAGATCAGCAACACAAGGGTCTGAGTTGTGGCGTTGATCGTCTGGCGGATCGTGTCGAAATTGATGACAAAGAAATCCTTGGTTCCGTGGCGCTTGGTCAGAAGCCGGGTGATCAGCGCCTCGGCCACGGCGTTGTCAGCCTTCTCACTGGTGCGAACGGTGATGCTTCGAAGGATCGTGGTCCCAAGCATCCGCGAATTGACCGCCGTATAGGGCATATAGATGCTCAGCGTATCGCCGGGACCGCCAAAGGCCGCGCTCGCTTTTTTTGTGGCGCCGATCACGCGCGCTGGCACCGATCCCAGCAGGATGACGTGGCCAATCGCGGCGCGCTTGTCTCCGCCGAAGAGCGAGTTGACGCTGTTCTCGTCCAGCACCACGCTCTGGTCGAAGCTGTCGACCGCCTGTTGATCGAAAAACCGTCCCTGGGCCAGTTCCAGTCCGTTGACGCGAAAATACTGCGCGCCGACGCCGCTGACCTGAGCTGTGACGGCGATACCGCGATAGCGCGCCGTGACACTTGTCTGCACGACCGGCGTCACACTGTCGACATAGGGCTGTTTGGCCAGCACATTCGCATCGGCGACATTCAAAGTCCGGACCGCCGCAGAGCGCTGGTCTCCAAACCCGCTGCCGGTCCTGATATTCAGCGTGTTTGTGCCGATCGCACTGATGCTCTGGATCACCTTCTGGCGCGACCCTTCGCCAAGCGCCACAACGCAAACCACCGAGGCAATACCGATAATGATGCCGAGCATGGTCAGGAAGGTTCGCAGCTTGTGCGCCGCCATGGACAGGACCGCCATGGCGAAGGCTTCTTTCAGGCTGTCGAGCGCCGCAACGCCCCTGTCGGTGGTTTCCCTTTCAAGGTCGGGCAGACCCCGGCTCTCGCTTTCACCGGTTCCCAGCCCCTTGCGGTCGCCGATGATCTTGCCGTCCTTGATCTCGATCACCCGATCGCAGTGATCAGCCACCTTCATGTCGTGGGTGACAACCACGACCGTATGGCCGTCGCGATGCAGCCCTTTCAGGATTCGCATGACTTCTTCCCCCGATACACTGTCGAGAGCGCCAGTCGGTTCGTCGGCCAGGACGATCTCTCCACCGTTCATCAGGGCGCGGGCGATGGACACCCGTTGCTGTTGACCGCCGGACAACTGGCCGGGGCGATGGCGGGAGCGCTCGCTCATGCCCAGGCGATCCAGCAAATCTGCGGCTCGCGCCTTGCGCGACCCTGAGCTGAGGCCGGCATAGATCGCCGGAACCTCCACATTGCCCAGCGCCGAAAGGTCCGGCAGCAGATGATAGCGCTGGAAGATGAAGCCAAAATGCTCCCGGCGAAGTTCGGCCAGTTCGTCCGGCAGCAGATCAGAGGTTGACCGATCGCCGATCCTGTAAGAGCCGGACGTCGGTCGATCCAGACATCCCAATATGTTCATCAGGGTCGACTTGCCGGATCCGGATGCGCCGACAACCGCCACCATTTCACCGGAATCGATTGTCAGGTCGATGTCGTCCAGAACGGTTATGGTGGCTTCGCCGGCGGGAAAATCGCGACGCAATTTGCCCAGCTGCAATTTGGGCGGGGCTGATCGAGACGGCGCGCCATCGCCCATGACCTACAGACCTCCCACATTGCGTGGCATTCTTGGCGTCGGGGACTTGGTCTGGGCCGCACCGGCGCCGCCCGAGGCCAGCAGGGATGAGGTATCCCCCACAACGACCTGCTCGCCTGCCGCGACGCCGGACAGCACCTGCGCCCGGGAGCCGTCGTTCAGGCCTATGGTGACCCGTCGGATCTGGGTCTTGTTGTCGGATCCGACGACCTTGACGCTATAGCTGCCATCCGTGGCGGCGTCGCCAAGGGCGGAGGCCGGAATGGTCAGGACGTGCTTGGCCTGGTTGGTGATAATGCTCACATTTGCGGTCATCGTGGTCTTCAGACGGCCATCGACATTATCCACGTCAAATAGGCCGTTATAATAGACCGCCGCGGCTGAGCTTGTGGTCGCCAGGGCCAAGGTCGCCGCCGCAGCCGACACGTAGGAAGACGGCGCCGGTTCGATCCGTCGAAGCCGGCCCAGGTATCGATGATCCGGATCCCCCAGAATGGTGAAATAGACGTCCATGTTCGGGCGAACATTGATCACATCGGCTTCCGCGATCTGAGCGTCGATGGTCATCTTGCTGAGCTGTCCAAGCGTCACGATCGTCGGGGCGCTCTGGGCGGCGTTGACCGTTTGCCCCTGCTTGGTCGCGACAACCAGCACGGTGCCGGTGAAGGGCGCAGCAATGCGCGTATAGCCAAGATTGACCTTCGCCGTCTGGACCGAGATCGTCGCCTGATCGATCTGGGCATTGACAGACTTCATCACCGCCCGCGCATTTTTAAGGGCCTTCAACGCGGCCTCGGTGTCAGCTTTGGCGCCCGCATCGGCGTTGAACAAGGATGTCGCGCGATCAGAAGTTTGCTGGGCCAGATCAAGGCTCGCCTGATCAGCAACCTTCTGGGATCGCACATCGGTCAGAGCCGCCGTCGCCGTGTTCAGATTATTGGTCTGTGTCGCAGAGTCGATTTCGGCGATCAGTTCGCCTTGTTTGACAGTGTCGCCGACATCAACCTTCAGCGATGTCACAGCGCCTGATGCGCGCGAGCCAACATCGATCTGGAGAAACGGAACCAGCGTCCCGGTCGCCAGGACGGTCTTTTCCACGTCGCCCATGACGGCTGTTTCTGTGATCAGGACAGGCGGCTTGGGCCGGTTGAAGATCGCAAGCCACAGGACCAGCGCTACGGCGCAGACGACTGCCAGCGTGGCGGCAACGAAATAGCCGCGATTGGACTTGCGAAGAAGTTTATCGAAAAGCGTCGGCGCGGCTGCCAACGGTTTTGGCGTGGGAAGGACCGGCTCAGCCATGTCGCTTTCCACAAGCTCTGTGTGAGGCCGTTGCGGCCAAAGGCCTGGATGACAACTGGAGGTCGATCTGCTTGGCCTCGTCGCGGCAATGGAATGGAACGCCCAACACGGCGCGAGATGCTGCGTGGAAATGGGGAACAAGCCGAGCATCCGGCCGTCCTCAGATCGCGCCTATAAAGCGCCACCGGGCTCACAATAGGGTCGTTGCACGAACCAATGCAGGCCCGGAATCTACTCAGCCCGCCCAGGCCGCCTGAGCGTGGGCGGGTGCGCGACGCAGATCCGGCGCCGGAGCGCCTGTTGTGCTGACCCGAGCCAGCACGCTTTTCAGCTGTCAGCCAGCCTCAGGTCCGCTCAATGTGTGGAAATAGACCTCGTTCACCGCGATGCGGTCGCCGTTCAGGATCACAAGATCAAAGCCGCGAATGCGCCCCGCTGAACCGCCCTCGCCAATGTCACAGAACCAGCGCCCGCAAAAGCCACCCGCAATGGGCCAGACCTCGTCCGGACTGTAGGTCATGGGCGGGGTCGCGGCGAACATCCCCACGAGATAGGCGCGAAGTTGCGCCTGCCCCGTCAGGCCCTGGACGGTCTGGGGATCCTTGTAGACGCAGTCATCAGCATAGAAGGCGCACAGCCGGTCGACGTCCTTGTCGGTCCAGGCCCTGAGCCAGTCAGCATTGTAGGCGGCGATATCCATGGTCGGTCAGGCCTCCTGCAGCCCCAGAACACGATTGCGATGGGCGTCGGTAAAGACTTCGGGCGGCGCAGCTTCGGGACCGGCCATGACGGCGACGGCGTGCAGTCTCAAGGTGGGATCGGCGGCGGAGCGCTCATGCAGGCTGTGGCGTCGCGCCTGCGCCACCTCGCCATATTCCATGTCCAGCCGGGCCTGTATCTGAGCCACAAATCGCAGCCTGCGCAGGCGTTCGGTGCGCTCCTGCGCATAGAGAGCGAAGTCGGGCGTCCCGCCGGGGCCAGTCGCTTTCAATATGTCTGTGATGATTCGCACGTCGCGATAGCTGATGGACAGGCCAAGACCCAGGATCGGATCGTTCCAGCCCGCTGCATCTCCCGCCAGCACTCCGCCGGCCACAAATGGCTCATCGGTCCAGGCGTCGGCATTGATGAACCATTGCAGCGGCCCCGCCGGGCGCCCCTCGACCAGGTGCCGGTTCCTGGGGCTGCAATTCATGGCGAAGGCGTCAAGAAACCGACGCGGACCGTCCGGCCCTTTGAACCTGTGGGCCTGATCCAGGGCCCACCCGCCATAGACCCGCACGCGGCCATCCCCCTGCGGGAAGGCCAGAAAGCTGAAGTCCCCCTCTGTGCCGATGGCCTGGGTGTCCGCGTCCCAGCCGTGGGCGCCCTCTACCAAAAGCCCCGCGAACCAGTGGTGCGGCGGGTCCTGATGCAGAGCAATCCCGGCAGCCTCGCGCACCTGCGACGTGCGTCCGTCGGCCCCGATGACGAGCGGCGCGCGCGCCGAAAAGACCTGATCGCCGATGCAGTACTCAACCTGCGGAGCCGCCCCCAGATGAACGGCGGTGACGTCAACCCCGCGCAGGCCGGTTGCGCCTGCGGCAAGGGCGGCGTCGAACAAGGCCTGACAATGGCGCGGATGCCCGATGCACAACGGACCGGCTACGCCGTCACAAAACATGTCCAGCGGCAAGGGCGCAGATTCCGCGATCGCCGGGTCAAGTGTCTCGTCATAGGTTATGTGCCGCGACAGATGGCGGCCGCCTGAGGCCACAAGCGTATCGTAAAGTCCGAGCCGGCGGGTTTCCGCCACGCCCCACGGCGCAATCCACTCCCCCCTGACCCGATCCACAAACTGTTCGGTCTTTTCCAGCAACAGCACCGACCAGCCCTGCCGCGCCATGACAGCGGCCGTCGCTGACCCGGCAATTCCGCCGCCGACGATGATCAGGTCATAGGCCGGGATGAGCGCGTTGTCGGTCTGGGACACAGTATTCTCCCGCATTTTCGCCATTGGACGCCGCAATGGCGGCTCTGGCAAGTCAAACGCGGACGCCACGTCCCGAGCGCCAAGACGCAAGGTGTCCAATTGCACCAAGGCGAGGTCAAATGCATTATCCCGTGATCTCAACTGGGAGCGGCAAACGTGGATATCGGCGCCGACCTGGCCGCTCTGGCCATCTGGATTGGCTGAGCGTGAGCACCTGCGCGCCCTGCCCGGCCTGACGGAGAAGACACGTCGCTGTTCTGCGACAAGGGCGTGCAGATTTCAAACGGCGGACGGTGGACAGCGCTGTGGCACAGGACAGGCTTGTGTCCTGTACCGTCGAACGGTTGTCGCCATTGGGCTTTCAGCCGCCGTAGAATCCGCGATACCAATCCACGAAACGGGGCAGGCCGTCCTCCAGCTTCACCTTGGGCGAATAGCCGGTCAGGGCCTTCAGGCGAGTGACGTCGGCATAGGTCTCGGTCACATCACCTGGCTGCATGGGCTTGAAGATCTTCTGTGCAGGCTTGCCCAGGGCGGTCTCCAGCACCTCGATCATGGTCATGAGACCGACCGGGCGGCTGTCGCCGATATTGAAGATGCGGTGCTCTCCCAGCTCGCCGGGACGGTCGAGCACGCCGAGAATGCCGTCCACAATGTCGTCAATATAGGTGAAGTCGCGGGCCATGCGCCCCTCGCCAAACACCTCGATCGGCTCACCAGCCAATATCTTCCGGGTGAAACTGAAATAGGCCATGTCGGGACGGCCCCATGGTCCGTAAACC
This sequence comes from uncultured Caulobacterales bacterium, assembly GCA_903858685.1. Lineage (GTDB taxonomy): Bacteria > Pseudomonadota > Alphaproteobacteria > Caulobacterales > Caulobacteraceae > CAIMFV01. The sequence goes on from CAIOJR010000132.1 coordinate 29,205, forward strand.
GTGAAAAAGCGCAGCCCGCTCTGTGGAAACCCGTAAAGTCCCGCATAGGTTTCGCTCATCAGTTCCGCCGCGCGTTTCGTTGCGGCGTAGAGCGAGACGGGCCGATTGACGGGATCATCCTCACGAAACGCGCCCGCCGCCGACCTGTCGCCATAGACCGACGACGAGGAGGCGTAGACCAGATGTTGCACGGACGGCGCATGGCGGCACGCCTCCAGCACCGATAAATGCCCCGCCAGATTGGCGCGTTCATAGGCGAATGGATTGTCGATGGAGTAACGCACGCCCGCCTGCGCCGCCAGATGAACCACCCCTGTCGCATCGGTTGACCTGACCAGAGCCCGGAACGCCTCGTGATCGGCAATATCCATCCGCACCATGCGAAATCCGGCCTGGGCGTCGAGATGAGCGGCGCGCGCCGCTTTCAGGGCCGGATCGTAATAGGCGTTGAACTCATCAACGCCCACCACGGCCTGACCGCGCGCCAGAAGACGCTGGCACACCGCAGAGCCGATAAAGCCCGCTGCGCCTGTCACAATAATGGTCACGCTGAACGCTCTCCCGTGATGGTCTCATACAGTCTATCCGGGCGCTCTACGCTGGATGGGCGCACAGGCCAAGTCTTGTGAAGGACCGGCCGCAATAATGATCATCAGCCACAAGGTGAATCCGTCGCCGCGGGTTCCTCGCTGATCGCCGCCCTGACGCCTCTTTCGGTCAGTCGGCAGACCAGCCATTCCGGCGCCAATGGATTGGAGAACCAACGCTCGGCCCATCCCTTGGCCAGGCAATTGCGGATCAGGTGAGGGCTGATCGACTGACCCTCTCCGTCAAAAAGCGGCAGTTTTCGCCCTGGCTGGTTCAGCCCCAGCCGCAAATAGCCCCGCTCAGCCTGACTTGGCGCGCCTTTTCCCTGATTGCGATCCGGCTCAGACATGGTTATCCCCATCGATCAGCAAATTAACCATAAATTAAACTTTGCCTTCGGCTCAACCGGTGCGATTCGTCTTTTCTCTTATCTGAGGCGGAGTTAGCGTAAAAATTACGGTTGAATGCCAAGCTCGACCATCGTGCGCGCAGAACAGCCAAGCTCCGCTGGTTGATGTGCTCGTCTGGTTTCAAGGTCTCGCATGAAGTTTAAGAAATCAAAGAAGCCTGATTTTCAGCCGCTGAACTTCACGCTTGATCCGGACCGGACAGCGAATGGAGAGCGCACGCCGCGCCTTTCCGCTGGCCGGGACGAGTTGGCTGTGGCTGACTTTGTAACGCCGCTGGGCGGCGCCGGTCCCGCGCCGGGGATTGATCGCGACAAGGCCCTGAACCGCGAGAGCATGGTCGCGCGCTACGCCTATCCGGCCGCTGCGGCCGCCTCGGTGATCTGGGCGGCCTGCATGGTCACCTTTGCCCTGAGCTACAATACGCCGGATTGGGCTTTTGATTTTCAGCCGGTGCAGATCACTCTCCTGGTGATTGTAGCGGTCGCGCCGACCGTGCTCATGGCCCTGACCGCCTATTCCATTCGTCAGAGTGCGCTTCTGACCGCCGAGGCAGAGCGCGCCCGCGCCGCCACGGACGCCCTGGTCGCCCCTGCGGTCCTGGCCGCCGGCGTCACCGGCAACGTGGTCAAGGATGTGCGCACCGAGATCAGTCGGGCCATGGCGGTGGCGGCGGAGGCGTCCCAGCAACTGAGCGTGCTGCGCCTGGCCCTGTCGCAGGAAAGCGACCGGATGAGCGCGACCGTGGCGGATGCGGAACGGGCGGCCCGCCTGTTGACCGCGAGCCTCAGTCACGAGCGGCTGGAAATGGGAACCCTTTCCGCAGAGCTCGACACGCGCGCCCAGGCGGTGGCGGGGTCGATCCAGCGTCAAGCCAAGATGGTGGCCGAAGCCTCCGATCTCGCCCAGTCTCAGGTTCGCGAAGCTGAAGCCGCTCTGGCGGCGCGCACGGCCGACCTGGCGGCGGCCGCCGCCGACGCCGGAGAACTGACCACTCTGGCCGGGCAACAGATCGGGCTTAATGCGGATCGCCTGGAGACCATGGGCAAGGCTGTTGAGCAACAGCTCAACGCTGTGTGGAAGGACATGGACGCCGAGCGCGCCCAGCTGGAAGGTATTTCTGAAAACCTGAGACTGGAAAACGCCGCCGTCGCCAATATGCTGGAAACCCACCGTGGCCAGCTTCTGGACGCGGTCGCCCATGCCCGAGTCAGCACGAACGAAATCCAGGCCGCCGCCGCCTCCAGCGCAGAGACCCTGCGCAATCTGGTCGCCGAGGCGGCGTCTCAGGTCGGCGCGCTGGCCGATACCGCGCGCGCCGAACAGGACGCCATGGATGCCCAGGTTCGCGCCCGCCTGAAGCTGTTCGCCAGCGTCGTGGCCGACGAACGCGCCGCCATCGAGGCTGACAGCCGCCAGGCCATCGAAAGCCTGACCGACGCTGCAGAAGCCGCGCGCAACGCCGCCATGGAAAAGGCCAGCTCCGCCACGGCCGCTGTCACCGACGATGCGCGAGAGGCCATAGAAACCTTGAGCCGAGCGGCCGATGACGCCAGGGCTTCCGCGCAGAACCATCTGGAGACAGCCCGCGAAGTCGCAGCAAACCACGCCGACGCCTCGCGCGCGCAAATGGAGCAATTGGCCGAAGCCGCCTATGCCGCCGGTCAGCGCGCTGATGAAATCTATGACGCGCGCATCGCCGCCGCACGCAGCCTGATCGAAGAATCCACCCGACTGGTCGAAGAGGCGGGGCTGCGATCCGCACAGAAGATCGAAATCGGGCTGACCGCTACGCGTAACGCCCTGACCGAACTTGAAGCCCTTCTGTCCGAGGTGGACGCCCGCGCCGGGCGCCTGCCCAATGAAGCCCAGGCCAGCGTTGAAGCCGTGCGCGACGCTATTTCCAAAGGCGTCGAGGAACTGACCATCGCCGCCCGCCGCGCCGCTGAAGAAACGCAGGAAATCGACGCCGCGTTTCAGGATCGCGTGCGTCGCAACTATGAAATGCTGTCGGACTCCGTGCGCCTGATGACGCAGGTCGCCAGCGACGCCGACGCCACGGCGCCCATGGCCCAGATCGAGCCCCCGGTCCTGAAGCCTGTCGAACCTGTGCCCGCCCCGCCGGAAATCGCCGCTGTTCTCGCCCGGGCAAAGGACGAGGCCGAAGCGGCCAACGCTGCTGCGGTCGAAGCCGAAGCGCCGCGGATGGCGGTTGGCGCCGGCGCTTCGACCATGTCTTCCGCCCCGGCGCGACGCATCGCCCATGACAATGGCGACGACGAAGGACCGCTGCTGAACCTTGGCGGCTCAACCCCATCGCCTGCCGCCGCCGCCCGACCCCGGCTACGCCTGACCGCCAGCGACCCGGCTGGCGATGACGTCATGAACGTTTTTCAGCCCGCGCGAACGGAACGCCGTCCGCGCGAGGATGAGGGCGACTGGACGTGGCGCGATCTGTTGAAGAATGTTGACGGCGGCGATCTGCCGACAGATGTCGCCCTCGCAAACCGCCTGATCAGCGAGATCGAAGCCCTGGGCATCGACACGGCGACCCTGCTGCCGCAAAGCCGCATCGACGAGATCGCCCGCGCCCTGAGCGACGGCGACCTGGACGCCGGCCGAGACTCGGTCCGTCGACTGGCGCCCGCCGCCGTGCGCCGCCTGTCGCGCCGAATGGAGGCTGAACCCAATCTGCGCAGCGATGGAACCGAGTTCACCCGCACATTCGGCGATCTGGTCGTGGACGCGCTGGCGCGCGGCATTGGCGCCGCGGCCGGCCTGCTCGGCTCAGACCAGGGCCGCATCTTCCTGCTGCTGGATGCGGCGGTCAGCCACACCGGCTGAGGCGCGCCACCTTGAAACTGGCCGTCACGCAGGAGACCTGGCCCATAGCGGGCGCCTTTCGCATCGCCAGGGGCGCCAAGACGCAGGCTCATGTCGTCGTGGCCGCACTGAGCGACGGCGCGCATGAAGGGCGGGGCGAGGCGGTTCCCTATGCGCGATATGGCGAGACCATAGAGGGCGTCGTAGCGGACATCCACAGCCTGACAGACGAGATCCGGAACGGACTTGACCGGATCGGCTTGCAGTCGCGGCTATCGCCCGGCGCCGCGCGCAATGCGCTGGACTGCGCCTTCTGGGACCTTGAGGCCAAACGCGCAGGCAGACGCGCCTGGGAACTGGCGGGCCTGACGCGACTGGCCCCGGTGAAAACCGCCTACACGATCAGCCTGGACACGCCGGAAAAGATGGCCGAGGCCGCGGCCGCCGCCTCGCGTCGACCGCTGCTGAAGTTGAAGATCGGCGGACCGGACGACCTGACCAAGGTCGAGGCCGTGAGGCACGCCGCCCCGCGCACGCGTCTGGTCGTCGACGCCAATGAGGCGCTGGATCTGGACGCGCTAAATCGTCTGGCCCCGGACTTCGCCCGGCTCGGGGTCAAGATGATCGAACAGCCCCTGCCCGCCGGCGAGGATGAGGCGCTGACAGATTATCGCGGCGATGTGCCGCTATGCGCCGATGAGAGCCTGCATAGCCGGGCCGAACTCGATCACTGCGCGAGACTCTATCACGCGGTCAATATCAAGCTGGACAAGACTGGCGGCCTGACGGAAGCGCTGGCCCTGCGCGCCGCGGCCCGCGACAAGCGCCTGATGGTCATGGCGGGTTGCATGGTGGCGACCTCGCTGTCCATGGCCCCCGCGCTGCTGATCGCCCAGGGCGCAGAGGTTGTCGATCTGGACGGCGCCCTGCTCCTGGCGCGCGACCGCGAGCCCGGCCTCAGCATCACAGGCTCGATCATCGCACCGCCATCTGTCGAGCTTTGGGGATGAGGGGAAAGGTCGTCGCCGTCGCCGCCAGCCCAGAGCACGCCTTTTCCAAGCCGGTCGCCGAATGGATCACGCTCAAAAAAGGTCTGGGCGTCGAGGGAGACGCGCATTGCGGCGTGACCGTCAAGCACCGCTCACGCGTCGCCGCGGATCCTTCCCAACCCAATCTTCGTCAGGTCCATCTCATTCATCTGGAACTGATCGAGCAGCTTCAGGCCCAGGGCTTCGCCGTCGCGGCGGGAACCATGGGTGAAAATATCACCACCTTGGGGCTCGACCTTCTGGCCCTGCCCCGCGGCGCACGCCTGAAGATTGGCGACAGCGCCGAGATTGAGATTACAGGGCTTCGCAACCCATGCGCTCAACTCGATCAGTTCCAGACCGGGCTGATGCGAGCGGTTGTTGAAAAAAGCCCTGACGGAGCCTTGGTCCGCAAAGCCGGCGTCATGGGCGCGGTGTCGGCCAGCGGGGTCGTTCGGGCGGCGGACCCGATCATCGTCATCCTGCCGCCTGAGCCCCATGAACGGCTTGAGCGGGTCTGACATCAGGCCAGATCCTACCCTGCGGCGGCCGCTTGTCGCCGCAAACGCCACCTCAACCTCAACGCGCCGGTCAGCCCCAGCGCGCCCATGGTCGCCATGACGAAATAGGCGCCGACGCCAAAATGCTCATACAGCGCGCCTGACGCCAAGGTGGCCAGGCCCGTCGCCAACCCGAAACTGACAGAGGCGGCCAGGGTCTGGGCGGCAGAGGCGTGGGTGGGCGGACTAAGGCGCTCCACCAGTTCCAGCGACGCCAGAAAGGTGGCCGCAAAGGTCAGGGCGTGCAGGCACTGCAAGGGAAAGAGCACCCACAGCGGCGGGGAAAAGGCCAGACAGGTCCAGCGCAAAACAGCCGCCGCCGCAGACAGGACAATCAGCCGCTCCGGGCCTATTCGGCGGCGAAGCGGTTCTCCGAGCCACATATAGGCGACTTCCGCCGCGACGCTGACCCCCCACAACACTCCGACCAGACCGGCGGACACGCCCTGGGACGTCAATACAATCGCGGAAAAGCCGTAGAAGAAGGCGTGGGACCCCTGCACCAGACTGGCCGAAGCGATCAGCAACACCATCCTCGGGTCGCTCAGAAGGTCGAGAGTAGCCCTCCCCCTGCCGATGCTCGCCCGGCCATCCCCGCCCGCATGAACCGGATCGTCAGGCAGCAGCACCAGCGCGCCCAGCGCGCCAAGGCCCGCCGCCGTCGCGGACCAGATCACGGCGGCCGCCGGCAAGGTCTGCGCCAGCACGACGCCGCCCGCAATATTGGCGACAATATAGGCCGCAGACCCGATGCCGCGCGATGTTGCGTAGGCAAAACCATCGATACGCGCATGTCGCAAGGTCAAGACGTCGGCAAGCGGCGACACGGCGTTGATGGCCGTATTGGCGATGAACCACAGGGTGAGCCACAGCCAGAACCCATGCAACGCCAACAGGCACAGATAGGCGCAAAGCCCGATCAGCGCAAAAATGAAGATGGGCGTGCGCCTCAGCACAAACCCATCGGCCCAGATCGCCGCAAGCGGTCCCGCCAAGGCCCGACCGATCATCGGGGCCGCGAGAATAACCCCGATCTGCGAGGCGCTCAGCCCCTCGCTGGCGAACCAGACCGGCGCATAGGGCGTGCTGACGCCCGTCCCAAAATAGATGAGAGCATAAAACAGGCCGTGGCGCAGGACGGGTGGCATAGGACGGGGTTAGAATGGTTCACGCTCCAAGAAAAGGGGGCGATCAAATTGTCTGGAGCTTGCCATGCCGTCGCCGACCGCCGCCCCGCCCCGCCCGCTGGTCGCACTTGCTGCGCTCAACGGCTTTCTGGCTGTTGCGGGAGGCGCCTTCGGAGCGCATGGCCAGAGCGATCCGCGTCTGAAAGCCCTGCTCCAGACCGGCGCGCAATATGAGCTTGCAGCCGCAGCTATCGGGCTAGGGATTGCGGCCCTCGCGGCTCAAAACCTGAAGGGCGCTGGACTGTCAGCCTGGCTGGTCCTGACCGGCGGGCTCGTTTTCGGCGTCAGCCTTGATCTGATTGTGGCGAGCGGCTTGAACATGTTTGGCGCAGTTACGCCTCTGGGCGGCCTGCTGATGCTGGCGGGCTTTGCCTGGCTCGGCGTCTGCGCGCTGCGCCGTTAGGCGGTATGGCGCTTTCTAAGCGCTGCTGCATTGCCTACATATCGTAACCACCCTGTTCACAGTCCGCCCGTCGAGAGCTCATGACCCAGACCATCCCCGTAACCGTGCTGACCGGCTATCTTGGCGCAGGCAAGACGACCCTTCTCAACCGAATCCTGACCGAGGACCATGGCAAGCGCTACGCCGTAATCGTCAATGAGTTCGGCGAGGTGGGCATCGACAATGATCTGGTGGTCGACGCCGACGAGGAAGTGTTCGAGATGAACAATGGCTGCGTCTGCTGCACCGTGCGCGGCGACCTGATCCGTATCGTCAACGGACTGATGCGGCGAAAAGGCGGCTTTGACGCCATCATTGTGGAGACCACGGGTATGGCCGATCCAGGCCCGGTCGCCCAGACCTTCTTTGTGGACGAAGAGGTCCGCGCCAAGACCCATCTGGACAGCGTCACGACCGTGGTCGACGCCAAGCATGTGCTGCTGCGCCTGTCCGACAGCCGCGAAGCGCGCGAGCAGATCGCCTTTGCCGACCAGATCGTGCTGAACAAGGCCGATCTGGTGTCGGAAGACGACCTGCGCATGGTGGAGAGCCGCCTGCGGCGGCTCAATCCCTTGGCGCCCATCCACCGCGCGACCCGCTCCAACGTGCCGCTGGATCTGATCCTGGGTCGCGGCGGCTTTGCGCTGGACCGGATCGTGGAACTGGAGCCAGACTTCCTGAATCCTGCTCATGGCGAGCCCGGCCACGTGCATGACGACCACTGCCAGCATGACCACGATCACGCCCATGATCACCACCACCATCACGAGCACGACCACGTCCATGATGACGACATCAAGGGCGTGGCGCTGACCCTCCACAAGCCGGTCGACGGCGCCAAAATCACCCGCTGGCTGAACGAGGTTCTTCAGGAACAAGGGCCCGACATCTTGCGCGCCAAGGGCATTATCGACGTGGCGGGCGATGAGCGGCGTCTGGTGTTCCAGGCGGTGCACATGATCCTTGAGGGCGATTTCCAGCGGCCCTGGCGGCCACAGGACAAGCGCTACAGTCGCCTGGTCTTCATCGGGCGCAATCTGGACGAAACCAAACTTCGCGCCGCTTTCGAGGCCACCGCCGCATGAGCAACTGGCTCTATGACGCCCTGACGACAGCGCCCGATGCGGCGCTGTGGATCGACAACGCCGACGGCCGCCGCCTCACCTATGGCGATCTGAGAGCCCTGTCCGGGCGTCTGGCCCATGCGCTTGCAGACTACGGCGTGGAGCCTGGCGATCGTGTCGCCGTCCAGACCGACAAGAGCCCGGAGGCGCTGGCGCTTTACATGGCGGTGGTCCGTGCGGGGGCGATCTATCTGCCCCTGAACACGGCCTACACCTCGACGGAACTGGCCTATTTCCTGGAGGATGCGGAGCCGCGCCTCTTTGTCTGCGCGCCAAAGCGTCGGGACGAGGCGTTGGCGCTTGGCGTAGCCGTGGCGACGCTGGGCGTGGACGGGGTCGAGGGCGACCTGCTGGCATTGGCGAGCAAGCAACCGCACAGCTTCCAATCTGTCAGGCGCGGGCCTGACGACCTGGCCGCGATCCTTTACACGTCCGGCACCACGGGGCGGTCAAAGGGGGCGATGCTGACCCATCGCAATCTTTTGTCCAACTCTTTGATGTTGAAAAATTTCTGGCGCTTCACTTCAGACGATGTTCTGATCCATGCCCTGCCCATCTATCACACCCACGGCCTGTTCGTGGCTTCCAACATCGTGGCTCTGGCGGGCGCAAGCATGATCTTCATGCCGAAGTTCGACGCCGCCGCCGTTCTCGCCGCCATGCCCCGCGCCACGGCCATCATGGGCGTGCCGACCTTCTATACGCGGCTGGTGCAGGAGCCTGACTTCAACCGCCAGACCACAGCCAGTCTGCGCCTGATGATTTCCGGCTCTGCGCCCCTGCTGGCCGAGACGCATCAGAAGGTGGCGGAACTGACCGGTCACGCTGTGCTGGAGCGCTACGGCATGACCGAGACCAATATGAACACTTCCAACCCCTATGACGGGTCGCGGATCGCTGGAACCGTCGGCCCCGCCCTGCCCGGCGTGGAACTGCGCATTGTCGATCCTGCATCGGGCAAACCTGTGCCCGACGGGGAAATCGGCATGATCGAGGTCAAGGGTGAAAACGTCTTTCAGGGCTATTGGCGCCAGCCTGACAAGACCGCTGCCGAGTTTCGCGCCGACGGCTTCTTCATCACCGGTGATCTGGGTCAGCGCGACGCGCAGGGCTATGTGTCCATCGTTGGACGAGGCAAGGATCTGATCATCACGGGCGGCTTCAATGTCTACCCCAAAGAGGTCGAGGCAGAGATCGACGCCCTGCCCGGCGTGGTCGAATCCGCTGTGATCGGCCTGCCGCACGGCGACTTTGGCGAGGCCGTCACGGCCGTGATCGTGGCTGAGCCCAATGCCAGACAAAGCGAGTCCGATATCGTCAGCGCACTGAAAATTCGCCTGGCCGCCTTCAAAAATCCCAAGCGCATAATTTTTGTGGATGAGCTGCCACGCAACGCCATGGGTAAGGTGCAAAAGGCTTTGCTGCGACAGACCTACGCCAAACTCTATGCTGAACAGGCCTAAAATCGTGCAATCCAGATCGTCCGTCACCAAACTGTTATGGGAGACGGCTATGGCAGGTGCGCGATGGCGATCGTGGGATCGCCTTCCGACAGGAGAGAACGATGTTTAAGACGCTTGCGGTTGCGCTCGGCGCCACCCTGCTCGCGGGCGCCGCTTCGGCTGGCGACATTTCCGGCGCGGGCGCCACCTTCCCAGCTCCCGTCTACGCCAAGTGGGCTGAAGCCTATCGCGCCCAGTCAGGCGTCGGTATGAACTATCAGGCCATCGGTTCAGGCGGCGGCATCAAGCAGATCAAGGCCAAGACGGTCGAGTTCGGCGCCACGGACAAGCCGTTGTCCGGCGAGGAACTGAACGCGGCGGGTCTGTTCCAGTTTCCGACCGTCATGGGCGGCGTTGTGCCTGTGACCAATCTGCCTGGCGTTGCGCCGGGAGAGCTGAAGATGACGGGCGCCGTGGTTGCGCAAATCATGCTCGGCGAAATCAAGAGCTGGAATGATCCGCGCATTGCGGCCCTGAACCCCGGCAAGCGTCTGCCGCCCTTCCCGATCACGGTCGTTCACCGTTCTGACGGTTCGGGCACCACCTATGTGTTCACCTCCTACCTGGCTCTGAAGAGCGCGGACTGGAAGTCCAAGGTCGGCGCCAACACCGACGTGGCCTGGCCTGTGGGCCAGGGCGGCAAGGGCAATGACGGCGTGGCTGCGCAAGTGAAGCAGACCCCAGGCGCCTTCGGCTATGTCGAGTACAATTTCGCCCGCGCCAACAAGCTGGACTACATCCAGCTCGCCTCGGCTTCCGGCGGCTATGTTCAACCGACGGAAAAGACCTTCTCCGCCGCCGCCGCCCGGGCCGACTGGACCAAGGCGCCGGGCTTCGCCGTCTCCCTGCTGGATCAACCGGGCGACGCCTGGCCGATCACCTCGGCCACCTTCATCCTGGTCTACAAGAACCAGCCCAACCCGGCCAATGGCGCCGAAGTGCTGAAGTTCTTCGACTGGGCCTACAAGAATGGCGACGCTCAAGCCGCTCAACTGGACTATGTGCCTCTGCCGGCTTCGGTGAAGGCTCTGGTGCGTGCGGACTGGACCAAGAGCGTCCTGAGCGCTGGCAAGCCGGTTTACGTTTCCAAGTAATTGCGACCATAGCCAGATCGGGCGCCAAGGCTGAAAATCGCCTTTGGCGCCCGACGACTGCCCGGGACCAAACATGAACGCTGCCACGGCCAGCCCCTCTGTGGGCAAGCGCGACAGACCTGTCGGCGCCGCATTCGATCCGGTCTTCCGGGTCCTGTGCTTCACCGCCGCCACACTCCTATTGTCAGCACTAGGCGGGATCGTCGCCTCGCTGCTGATCGGCGGGTGGCCCGCGCTGCAGAAGTTCGGTCTGAACTTCTTCCTGTCTTCGGAATGGAACCCCGTCACCGATATCTATGGCGGCGCAGGTCCGATCGTCGGCACCCTGATCACGGCGGTGCTGTCTCTTCTGATGGCCCTGCCAGTGGCGTTCGGCTGTGCGGTCTTTCTGGTCGAGTTCTGTCCACCGATCATGCGTCGTCCGATCGGCATCGCCATCGAGCTTCTGGCGGGCGTCCCTTCCATCGTCTACGGCATGTGGGGCCTGTTCGTCTTCGCGCCGCTCTTCTCCACCTATGTCGAACTGCCCCTGATCACCTGGGCGCCCCCCGGATCGATCTGGGAAAAACTGTTCCAGGGCATCCCCAATGGCGCTGGAATTCTCTCGGCCTCAGTGATCCTGTCCGTGATGATTTTGCCATATATCGCCGCCACCCTGCGCGAACTGTTCCTGACGGTGCCCGCAAAAGTGCGTGAGAGCGCCTATGGCGTCGGCTGCACCACCATGGAAGTCGTGTGGTCCGTGACCCTGCCCTATGTCCGCCGCAGCGCCATCGGCGCGGTGATGCTGGGCCTGGGTCGGGCTCTGGGCGAGACCATGGCCGTGACCTTCATCATCGGCAACAGCCATGCCTTTCCAAAGGGTCTGTTCGACGGCGGCTCCACCATCGCCTCCACCATCGCCAACGAGTTCGCCGAAGCGACATCGGATATGCATAGCGCCGCCCTGATCGCGCTGGGCTTCGTGCTGTTCGTCATCACCTTCGCCGTTCTGGCCATCGCCCGCGCCCTTCTTGGCGCCCCGAAACACGGTTAGGAGACACACGGCTCATGGCGCTCCTCGACCGACGCGGCAGACGCAAGGCCGCAAACGCCCTCTTCGTCACCTTCTGCACCGGCGCGGCCCTGTTCGCGATCGCAGCCCTGGCGACCATCCTCTTCTCCCTGCTGATCAAGGGGATTGGCGGGCTCAATCTGGACATCTTCACCATGAGCACGCCCGCGCCGGAATCGCGCGGCGGCCTGGCCAACGCCATAGTGGGCTCTGTTCTGCTCTGCGGCGTGGCCATGATCGGGGCCGTGTCCGTGGGCGTTCTGGCCGGGACCTGGCTGGCGGAGTTTGGCGGGACAAGTCCCTACGCCAACACCATTCGCTTCCTCAATGACGTCCTGTTGTCTGCACCATCCATCCTCATCGGCCTGTTCGTCTATTATATCGCGGTGAAGCCGTTGGGCGGCTTTTCCGGCTGGGCGGGCGCTCTGGCTCTGGCCCTGATCGCCACGCCGGTCGTGACCCGCACCACCGAAGACGTGCTCAAGCTTCAGGCCCGTCAGCTTCGCGAAAGCGGCGCTGCCCTGGGCGCGCCCATGTGGGTGACCATCCAGAGGGTGCTATGGCGCGCGGCTGGAGGCGGGATCATCACCGGCGCCCTGCTGGCCTTCGCCCGCATCTCCGGCGAAACCGCGCCCCTGTTGTTCACGTCCCTTGGCAACCAGTTCATGAGCTTTGATATGACAAAGCCCATCTCCAACCTGCCCGCCATCATCTTCCAGTTCGGCCTTAGCGCCTATGACGACTGGCAGCGCCTCGCCTGGGTGGGCGCCATGCTCATCGCCTTCGCTGTCCTTGCCATCAACATTCTGGTGCGAGTGCTCTCGCAGGAGCAAAAACGCTCATGAACGCCAATACCCCGGAAACCTTCGAAAGCTTCGTCGAAGACGTGCCAGCGGATCGGATCAAGCTTCAGACCCGAAGCCTGAACTTCTACTATGCCAAGTCCAAGGCGCTGCATGATGTGTCGATCCCCTTCCAGGATCGCTCGATCACGGCTCTGATCGGCCCTTCCGGCTGCGGCAAGTCCACCCTGCTGCGCGCCCTCAATCGCATCTACGCCCTCTATCCCGGGCAGAGGGCGGAAGGCGAGATCCTGCTGGATGGCGAGAATGTGCTGGACCGCGGGGTCGATCTGGCCCTGCTGCGCGCCCGTGTGGGCATGGTGTTCCAGCAGCCTACGCCATTTCCCATGTCCATCTATGACAATGTCGCCTTTGGCGTGCGGCTCTATGAGAAGCTGTCCAAGGCCGATCTGGACAACCGGGTTGAGGAATCCCTGCGCCGCTCCGCCCTTTGGAACGAAGTAAAGGACAAGCTCAGCACATCGGGTCTGGGCCTTTCGGGCGGCCAGCAGCAACGCCTGTGCGTCGCCCGCACCATCGCCGTTCGCCCCGAAGTCATCCTGCTTGACGAGCCCGCCTCAGCCCTCGACCCCATCTCGACCGCAAAGCTGGAAGAGACCCTTGTGGAGTTGAAGGCCGACTACACCATCGTCATCGTGACCCATAACCTGCAACAGGCGGCGCGCATTTCCGACCACGCGGCCTTCATGTATCTGGGCCGCCTGATCGAGTTCGCCGCCACGGCGCGTCTGTTCGACAATCCCCGCGCCAGCCGCACCGCCGACTACATCACCGGACGCTTTGGTTAGGATTGAGGCTCATCCGGACGGACGTCACGCCTTGCGGGACCGGATGCGCCACCGCCATGGCCAGCCGTGCCGCCATGAGACAGATCACTGCCGCCGCCACGACCTGAAGCCGTTTTGACACGATAAGCATGGCGGCGTAGGCCATAGCAAAGGCTCCGGTGGGGTTACGCCGCTCCGTAGCGCAAGGACCGCGCCAGTGCGGTCCTGGTCAGGTTGGGGAGTTTGTCGCCATGATCCCGTTCGTGAAGGACATGCAGTTCGAATATGGCCGCCCTGACCAGGTCTCCCCCCTGATCCGCCGGGTGGTGGCCAATAACCCCGGCCCCTTCACTTTTCTGGGCACCGGCACCTACATCATCGGCGACGGGGAACTGGCGGTGATCGACCCCGGCCCCGACGATCCGATCCATCTGGACGCCCTGTTGAAGGCGACCGAGGGCCAGACGATCAGCGCCATCCTCATCACCCACACCCATATCGACCACTCCCCCCTCGCCCGCCCGCTGGCGGCGCGGACGGGCGCGACCATATTCGGACTGCCCGATCCGGCGACGGGCTCAGCCGATGAAGATGTGGAGGCGGGCTTCACCCCCGATGTGGTGATAGAGGATGGGCAAAAGATCACCGGACCGGGCTGGACGTTCGAAGCCATTCACACGCCCGGTCACGCCTCGAACCATGTCTGCTATGCGCTGGAGGAAGAGAATGCGATCTTTTCCGGCGATCACATCATGGGCTGGTCAACCACCATCGTCAGCCCGCCGGATGGCGATATGAGCGATTATTACGCCAGTCTGGACAAGATCGACGCGCGAGCCTTCGCCACGCTGTGGCCAACCCATGGACCGCCGGTGACCGAAGTGGCTCCGTTCATCAGCGCCTACCGCGCCCACCGAAAAGCGCGCGAGGCCCAGATCATAGCCGCCCTGCAAAGCGGGCCAAGGCGTATCAGCGATATGACGCCGGAACTCTACGCGGCGGTGGATTCTCGCCTCCACCCCGCCGCCGCCCGCTCGTTGCTGGCCTGCCTGCTGCATCTGGTGAAGACCGGCGCAGTGCGGGCCGATGGCGATCCCGGCCCGACCAGCACCTACCGTCTGAGCTAGGCGGGCGTCAGCCGCGCCGCCTGGCGCCCTATCGCGTAACGATCCGCTCAACCGGCTCGCCTGCAGCTTCTTCCTTGGGCGTATAGGGGTGGATCGTGGGAAGCACATAGTCAGCGAACCTGCCCCGCAAGACCTTCTTGTCGATCTTGCCCGTGGCGCCCAGCGGGATGTCATCGACGAACACGACATCATCCGGCGTCCACCACTTGGCGATCTTGCCATTCAGGAAGTCGAGAAACTCCTGCTTGTCGGCGGTGACGTCTGGTTTCAGTTTCACCAGCAACAGCGGGCGCTCGTCCCACTTCGGGTGGAAGACGCCGATCACCGCCGCAAGAGCCGCCTTGGGATGGCCCGCCGAGATGTTCTCAATGTCGATGGAGGATATCCACTCCCCGCCCGACTTGATCACGTCCTTGGCCCGGTCGGTGATCTGCATGAAGCCGTTCGGATCAATGGTGGCTACATCGCCCGTGTCGAAAAAGCCGTTGGCGTCGATGGCGCTGTCGCTCTTGCCGAAATAGCCGCGCACAATGGTCGGCCCACGCACCAGAAGCTTGCCGAACTGCTTGCCGTCGCGCGGGAGGCGTTCGCCCTCGTCGTTCTCGAGCGTGATGTCGATGCCGAGCGGCGGCCGCCCCTGCTTCAGGAGGGTCGGAAGCTGCTCCTCGAACGACAGATGGGCGATGGCCGCCGTCGGCGTGCCCAGCGTACCCAGGGGCGAGGTCTCAGTCATGCCCCAGGCATGGGTGACCGCCACGCCAAACCGGTCATGGAAGGCGCGCACAATGGCTTCCGGCACCGCCGAACCGCCGATCACCACCCGCTTCACCGAGGTGATCTGGTCGCCGGTCTGATCCAGATGCTGCAACAGCATCTGCCAGACAGTCGGCACCGCCGCCGACATGGTGACCTTTTCAGCCTCAAGCAATTCATGGATGGCCGCCCCGTCCATCTTCGCGCCGGGGAGCACGAAATTGGCGCCGACTGCGGGAACCGAGAAGGCCAGTCCCCAGGCGTTGGCATGGAACATAGGCACCACCGCCAGCACTGTGTCTCGCTGTGACAGACCCATCACATCGCTCTGCAAGGTCATGAAGGTGTGCAGGAAGTTGGAGCGGTGGGAATAGAGCACGCCCTTCGGATCGCCGGTTGTGCCGGACGTATAGCAAAGCCCGCAGGCCGTATCCTCGCTGAACTGGCCCCAGGCCGCCGTCGCTGGGCGTCCGGCGATCAGGTCCTCATACATGAAGACCGAGTCCGGCACGCCTGCGGGCCGATGGGCCTCGTCGGTCAGAACAATGATCCGCTCGACCGACGGCGCCTTGTGCATGTGCTCCAGCACCAGAGGCAGGAAGGTCAGGTCCGTGATGATGATCCTGTCGCCCGCATGGCTGGCGATCCACATGATCTGATCTGGATGCAGGCGCGGGTTGAGCGTGTGGCAGACCGCGCCCATGCCCATGATGCCGTACCAGGCCTCCAGATGGCGTCCGGTGTTCCAGGCCAGAGTCGCGACGCGGTCGCCCGGCCTTATGCCAAGCTCGATCAGGGCGTGGGTGACCTGCTTGGCGCGCGTGTGAATCTGGCTCCAGGTCGTGCGCACGATCGGGCCTTCGACAGAGCGCGATATGACCTCGCGATCCCCATGCCAGCGATCCGCGTGATCCAGAATGCGGTCGACCGTCAAAGGCCAGTCCTGCATCAAACCCAGCATGGCTTTGCACTCCCTGAAATCTTGTGTTCTTTGAGCTCTGCTTAAGGCCAAGACGCGTCGGGCGCAAATGCCATGCGCGGAAAGCCGACCCAGAGGCGCTTTACAACATCACCGATGCGGCCTGAGCCGCCAGGGGCGCCGCTGCATCTATCAAGACCCAGTCCCCCACCGGACGGGCCAGCGCCAATTGCCGCTCCAGAACCTGCAGGTCGGCGTCGGAGGCGTCACAGGTCCGCGCGCCCACGCGCGCGCGCAAAACCTCGGCGGGCGCGTCCAGCCAGAAACCGCGCGCCGAGGCATGGAGCGCCATGGCCTGGGCCCGACGGGCGGGATCGCGGAAGGTCGCGTCCAGCACGACGCTGCATCCTGCCTCCAACACGATTTGGGCCGCATTGAACAGGGCCGCATGGATCTGTTCGTCCGCCTCTGCCGAATAGGCCTCAGGCGGCAGTGGCTCCAGCGCCGCGCGGCCAAACAGGCGCTTGCGCACCTCGTCAGAACGCAGGATGACAGCGCCCGGCGCAGCCCCCAGTGCAGGCGCCACGACGCGTGCAAGCGTGGACTTGCCAGAGCCGGACAAACCGCCAAACGCCAACAGTCGCGCCGGCTGCCGCTGAAGATGCTGCTCCGCCGCCGCCAGATAGGCGCGCGCCGCGTCCGGCTGCCCATTATGGCCGCTGACATGACAGCGAACGCCGGCGCGCACCGACAGAAACAGCGGCAAGGCCGCCAGACCCCGATACAGCAAGCCTGCGTCCTGGATTCTCGCGGCCTCGTCGAGCCAGCCATTCAGCGCCCGGTTGGCGGGCCCTCGCCGCGCCCGAAAGCTCAGATCCATCAGAAGGAAAGCCAGATCATAGAGCACGTCGATCTCGATGAGCCGGTCATTGAACTCGATCCGGTCAAACAGGACTGCGCCGCCATTTTCCAACAGGATGTTGCCCAGGTGCAGGTCGCCGTGACATTCACGCACCAGTCCCGCCTGAAGTCGCGCATTCAACAAGGGCGTCTGTCGGGCCAGTTCCGCGTCGGACCTGGCCACGAGCCGTTCCACCGACTCTGCGCCCAGATCCGTCGTCAGAGCGCGCATCTGGTCTGCATTGGAGCGCAGCACATAGTCGGTTCCGGCCGCCCCGCCGCCCGCCCTGCCCTGCAAAGCCCGCCCATGGAAGCGCGCGATTTCCCGACCAATTGTCTCGGCGAGCGCGTCATCCACCCGTTCGGGGCATTCCGACAGCACGCTGGTCTCGTCGAAGCGGCGCATCTCGAGCACATAGTCGAGCGCGCCCTGCGCCTCGAAGGGCGCCAGGGCGAAGCTGTCGCCATCCGCCACAATGGCGTGCAGGGCGCGGTAGACGTCCGGCGCGGTGATCCGGTTCAGCCTCAGTTCCCGCTCACTGGCCCAATGCCGTTTTTCAAGCGTGGTGAAATCCAGAAAGCCGAAATCCACCGGCTTTTTGCGCTTCAGGGCCCGGTCGGCGAACAGATAGACCTGACTGATCGGCGTTTCGATCCGGCGGTCACAGGCGACGTCCCCGCCCGCCCCCGCCGCCAGCCATTGGTCCACCGCGTCATGCATCACAATCACCGCCCGTATGATCCACAAGCGCTTCGGCAAATTGCGACGATTTGGCAAGGCCTATCCCGCCTGACCGGCGATGCATTTTAGATGAGACATGTCATATGAAGCGCGTTAGCCTCGCAGATCACGAAAATGAGCGGCGTAGATCGCGCGGGGAGACGACGCATGAGCGATAGGAAGCCAACGGCCTGTCTGGTTGTGGGCGCCGGTGATGATCTGGGCGCGGCCATCGCCAGGGCCTTTGCTGCAGAGGGCCATGTGGCCTGCATCACCCGCCGCGCCCGGCATCTCGACCGGCTTGAGGCCCTGGCGGCCAGCATCCGCGACGACGGCCATCAGGCCCGCGCCTTTGGCGTCGATGCGCGCGAGGAAGACGACACCGTCGCCCTGGTCCAGACCATTGAGGCCGAGGTCGGACCGATCGAGGCGGCGGTGTTCAATATCGGCGCAAATGTGCGTTTTGGAGTCGAGGAAACCACCTCCCAGGTCTATCGCAAGGTGTGGGAAATGGCGGCCTATGCAGGCTTTCTGATGGGGCGGGAGGTGGCCAAGGGAATGGCCCAGCGCGGTCGCGGCACGATCATCTTCACCGGCGCCACGGCCAGTGTGCGCGGCCGGGACGGCTTCAGCGCCTTTGCCGGCGCCAAACACGCCCTGCGCGCGCTCGCCCAGTCCATGGCCCGCGAACTGGGGCCGAAGGGCGTTCACGTGGCCCATGTGGTGATCGACGGTCCGATCGATTCCAACTTCATTCGCGAAATGCTGCCGGACGCCGACGAGCGCCGCGCCCGCGACGCCCTGCTGGCGCCCGCCGCCATCGCCGAAACCTATGTGTGGCTGGCGAAACAGCAACGATCCGCCTGGACCCACGAACTTGATCTGAGACCCTGGAGCGAACCCTGGTGAGCAAGACCATCGACTTCATCTTCGATTTCGGCAGCCCGAACGCCTATCTGGCGGACGCCGTCCTGAAGGACATCGCCGCGCGAACGGGCGCGAACATTCATCGCATACCCTGCCTGCTCGGCGGCATCTTCAAGCTGACCGGCAATCAGGCGCCCATGCTGGCCTTTGGCCCGATCAAGGGGAAGATGGACTATGAAATGCTGGAGACGCGCCGCTTCATCGCCCGGCACGGTCTGACGCGCTTTCGTTTCAACCCCCACTTCCCCGTCAACACGCTGGCCATCATGAGGGGCATGGTCGCCGCCGAAGATCTGGGCGTAGTCGAACCCTATGTGGACGCCGTGCTGCGCGCCATGTGGGAAGATGGTTTGAAGATGGACGATGCTGAGGTCATCGCCCAGGTGCTGTCCGCCGCGGGGCTGGACGCTCCGGCCATCTTCGCCGCCTCCCAGACCCAGGCCGTGAAGGATCGGCTGGCGGCCAACACCCAGGCGGCGGTGGATCGCGGCGCTTTTGGCGTCCCCACCTTTTATGTTGGCCAGGAGATGTTCTTCGGCAAGGAGCGTCTGAGACAGGTTGAGGAACTCGCCGCGGAGTGAATAGGGAACAAAATCAGCCTCTCATCCGCTCGGTCCGACCAGGGACCGGCATGAGGGGGTGGAGTGGACCCCGCCCGCCTATGGATTGAGGCGCTGCTTGACCCACCCCTCGCCGACCGCCTTCCACTGCATCCGGTCATGCAGCCGGAACGCGCCATCGCGCCAGAACTCGAACTGCACGGGCCGGATGCGAAAGCCGCGCCAGTGATCCGGACGCGGAACCGTGCCGACGCCGAACTTCACCGCATATTCGGCAACCTTCTTTTCCAGCGCGAACCGGCCCGCCACCGGATGAGACTGGTCCGAAGCCCAGGCCCCGATCTGGCTCTGACGCGGGCGTGAGGCGAAATAGGCGTCCGCCTCACCATGGCTGACCTGCGTCACCACGCCGCGAATCCGCACCTGGCGCCTCAGCGACTTCCAGTGAAACAGGATCGCCGCCTTGCCGGTGGCCAGGATCTGACGCCCCTTGTCGCTGCCGGTGTTGGTGTAGAAAACAAAGCCGTTGGAATCATAGCCCTTCAACAGCACCATGCGCACGTCCGGCAGGCCGTCTTCATCCACGGTCGCCAGGGCCATGCCATTGGGATCATTGACTTCCTTGGCCTCGGCGTCCTTCAGCAAATGGCCGAACAGGATGAAGGGATCGTCGTGCGGAAACATCTCACGATCCACCTCGTGGCTGGAGGTCGGGTCTGTATCTGCGGCGCTCATGAGGTATCCCTTCGCTTCCCTCCCATGTGGGGTGTTGCAGACAATTCGTCCAGCCGTTTGCGCAAACCCCGTCGCCTCCGCTAAGACAGTTTTCATGTCGCACAACACATATGGTCATCTCTTCCGCGTCACTACCTGGGGCGAAAGCCACGGTCCGGCGCTCGGCTGCGTGGTGGACGGGTGCCCTCCCGGGTTGCCCCTTGCCGAGGCGGACATTCAAACCTGGCTGGACAAGCGAAAGCCCGGCGGCAGCCGCTTCGTCACCCAACGCCGGGAACCGGACGCCGTGCGCATTCTTTCCGGCGTGTTCGAGGACGACGAGGTGCGACGGCGCTTCGGCGGTCAGGTCACGACCGGCGCGCCCATCTCGCTGATGATCGAAAATGTGGACCAGCGCTCCAAGGACTACGGCAATATCGCCCAGTCCTTTCGGCCCGGTCACGCCGATGTCGCCTATCAGGCCAAGTACGGCCTGCGCGACTATCGCGGCGGCGGGCGCTCCAGTGCGCGCGAGACGGCCGCCCGTGTCGCCGCTGGCGCCGTCGCCCGCAAGGTTCTGGGCGAAGGGATCGTGATCACTGGGTATCTGACCCAGATTGGCGCCCGCGCCATCGACCGCTCGCGTCTTGACCTCTCAACCCTGGAAGACAACCCCTTCTGGTGCCCGGACCCTGTTGCGGCGGCGCTATGGGAGGAGGATCTGGACAAGGTGCGCAAGGCGGGCTCGTCGGTCGGCGCAATTGTCGAGGTGATTGCTGAAGGCGTCCCCGCCGGTTGGGGCGCGCCAATCTATGGCAAGCTCGACGCCGAAATCGCGGCTGGCCTGATGAGCATCAACGCCGTCAAGGGCGTGGAGATTGGCGAGGGCTTCGCCGCCGCCGCGCTGACCGGCGAGGACAACGCCGATGAGATGCGCATCACCGGCAATGGCCAGATCGCCTTCCTGTCCAACCATGCCGGCGGCGTGCTGGGCGGCATATCCACCGGCCAGACCATCGTGGCGCGCATGGCGCTCAAGCCCACCAGCTCGATCCTGACGCCGCGCCGCTCGGTCAATACGGCGGGCGAGGAGGTGGATGTCCGGACCACCGGCCGCCACGATCCCTGCGTAGGAATCCGCGCGGTTCCGGTGGCGGAGGCCATGATTGCCTGTGCTCTGGCCGACGCAAAGCTGCGCCACAGGGCTCAGGTCGGATAGGCCCAACTCAGCCCGCCAGTTTTTTCAGCATCTCTCCGGTCAGACGCCGCACAGTCCAGGCGTCCATCGCGGCCGCGCCCAGGCTGTCGTAAAAGCCGATGGCGGGGGCGTTCCAGTCCAGCACCGACCATTCCAGGCGACCCAGTTCC